>JAQUTD010000132.1 GCA_028709955.1 Bacteroidales bacterium
TATGCATCATTTCTGGGTGTTTTTCTAATTCTGTTCTAAGGTTTTTGTCGTCAAATTTCTTTAATCCCTTAATTAAACCATCAATTAGGTTTTTACTAAACACTCCATATTGTTCATAAATTTCTCTATGTTTTTCCAGGCTTTCAGCACTTTCGTAGCATGAGGTGGGCAGTTGTTCTAAATTGCTATATTTCTCTTCATTTCCTTCTTTATGTATATTCTCTGATACATAAGTATTGTTAGCAAATTCAATAGCATTTTCCATTTCAAATCCATAACGTGCCGCAACAACTAATCCTGCCATTAGTAAGTATATGTTTGCTGATGCATCAGGACAACGGAATTCAACTGTTTGTTTGTCTTGATATTGTTTTTCTGATGTTTTTTCTAATGGGTTTGCCATTGAACACATATCTGTTTTTGCTGTCCATCCAAGAGGAACCCTAACTAATGTTGAACGATTCCTGTCGCCCCAACATACTGTTGTTGGTGCTTCTTGATGAGGAACTAAACGCAAATAGGAGGTAGGGTTGGTGTTTCCAACTGCTGTGAGTGAGGGAGCAAGTTTCATCATTCCTGCTATCACCTTTTTTGCACAATCGGCTAAACCATTTTCTCCAACATACATATTTTTATTATCCTTAACAACTCTTGTGTGGATATGCATTCCACTTCCTGCTTTCCCAACTGTTATTTTTGGTGCAAAGGTTACATCAAGTCCATATTTTTCTGCTAATGTTCTTATAACCCATTTCCCAATCATCAATTGGTCGGCAGCCTGCCTAACTGGAGTTGGGAGAAACTCTATTTCGTTTTGTTCAAATATCTTGTTCTCTAAAGTGAAATTTCCTACCTCAGAGTGTCCATATTTAATTTGTCCACCACATTGTGCTATGTAATACATTGCTTCTGTTCGGAATTGTTCATACTTAGAGAATGGTGTTGATTCGTGATATCCCTTTTGGTCTGTTGCCTTAAACAATGGCTCCTCTTCTCCAATAACATAGTATTCTAATTCGCCCATTGCCCAAAATTCCATACCATTACTAACCCTGTCAAATTCTTTACATGCTTTGTCAAGAACATATTCTGGTGAGGATGAAAGGAAATTCCCATCTTTATCGAAATATGAACAAATAAACCCAATTGTTTCAAGTGATGAAAAAGGGTCTACAAATGCTGTTGAAAAACGTGGTATTACATATAAATCACTACTTCCTGCTTCCATAAAAGAGAAGAGGCTTGAACCATCTACTCTTTCTCCGGTTGAGAGTATTTGATCTAAATAGTCTTGGCTGGAAATAACAAAATTTAGAGTTTTAAGCCTTCCATCACCTGCTGCATAATGGAAATCAAGCATTTTGATTTCATTTTCAACAATATATTTTATAATGTCTGATTTAGTAAATTGTGAAGGTTCTTTTTGTAAATACTGCACAATTGGATTTGGATTTAATTTCATTTTTTTTTAGTTTAGATTTCCTTTCTTTAAAAAAAGCTACTCTTTGAATCAAGAGTAGCTTTCGCTTATTTGTTAAAATAAATTGTCAAATTAATAAGTCTAATAACTTATATAGAAAAAAGCTTTTGTGTCCCATATTTCACCCATCATTATTATAATACTTTGGTGTTAAAACAAATTGAATAGTAGTAATGATAGGATTTTATTATAATTTTCCTGAAAAATTATTTTTTGAAACAGAGCGTCAAAAAATCCTATACTCGAATTGACTTGAGTTGATGAATTGATTTGGCTAAAACATAACTATTATCAGATCTATTTATATAATAATTATACTTGTTAGAGTTATTTTTATAGCTAAATGAGCTAAAATTTTCCTCTGGATTAGAATTATCAAGTTTTGATGATCCAAACCTATGGTCTGATAAAATAAAGTCAAGATTTGTTTTGGAATCAGTTTTTGAGATATAAATTATTGAATAGAATGTTCCTTTCGAAATATCCTTTTTAACTGATACCCCTGATTCAAATTTTAATGCAATGTCAACTCTTTCTTCAAAAGAAATAGTAGGGCTAACTAATAGTCCTAATATAAAGAGAGTTGATATAATATAGATTTTAACCTGTTGCATAAAACTTTTTACCTTCAATTTGCAAAAGTATAATATTATTATTGCTTTTGCAAATTTTCAAGTTAAAAAATTTATAAAATATATCTTTTTATTGTGGAGTTTGGTTTTTTTATATTAGTTTTGTGTTTGAAAAAAACTTTATCTTATGAATTCAAGTGTATTTACCTTTAACGAAAAGAATTGCACTTCTTGCTACTCTTGTGTTAGAAAATGTCCTGTTAAAGCCATCAAAGTAACCAAAGAGAGTATTTATCCAGAGGTTATTAATGAAAGATGTATAGGTTGTGGAAGTTGTATTATGGCTTGTTCTTTTAATGCTATAATAGTTTCAAGCTCAATAGAGACTGTGAAATCGTTGATAAAATCCAACAACAAAGTTGCTGCAATTTGCGATCCTTCTATTGCTGGAGAATTTGAAGATATAACCGACTATAGGAAGTTTGTTAAAATGATTCGAAAAATTGGATTTGATTATGTAACCGAAGTTGCTTTTGGAGTTGATTTGGTTGCTAATCGCCAAGCTATTATAACAAATGATAAATCTGGAAAATACTACCTTACGTCTCATTGTCCTGTTATGAACCTCTATGTTGAAAAATATGCAACCGAACTGGTTGAGAACATAACAAGAACTGTTTCTCCAGCCTCAGCAACAGCAGTTGCTCTTAGAAACATATACGGTGATGATTTAAAAATTGTGAATATTTCACCTTGCCTTGGAGCAAAAAAAGATATTAATCGTCACACTAATTCAGCAAAAATTGATGCAGTACTTTCCTTTAAGGAATTGAGAAAAATATTCAAAGAATTAAATATTAGAGAGGAAGCTGTTGAATATTCTGATTTTGATTTGCCTTTGGGATATAAAGGTTCTTTGTATCCGATTCCAGAAGGTTTTGTTGAAGCCTGTGGACTTTCAACTTCTTTGGTTGATGGTAGCTTTATTTCTGCCCAAGGAGCCGTTGATGCCATAGATGCTGTAAAGCAATTTTCGGAGTATGGGAATAAATTTAATAAAAACTTTAATCTCTATTTTTGTGAAGGGTGTATTGTTGGCCCGGGTTCATCAGACGAGGGTCAGAAATTTATCAGACACAATTTGGTAACAGAATATGTAAAAAAGAGAATTTCGAATTTTGATAAAAAAACATGGGAAAGCAATATTCGTAGATTTTCAAATATTCCTTCAATAAAATGTAATTATAATATAGACAGTCAGTCCCTCCCTGTTCCAACAGAACAAGAAATGGAGGATGCATATGAAAAGTTAGGTAAGGCAACAAGTGGACGTCATACCGATTGTCATGCATGTGGATATGGAACTTGCAAGGGATTAGCCGAAGCTATTGCTCAAGGAATTGCAACGGAGGATATGTGTTTTACTCACACCCAAACAGGAAATCGTATTTTTCACGACCAGTTACAATCAACAACAAAAGAACTTATTTCAACTCAAGAAGAAAATACACATTTAAAGGATAATATAAATCTTCAACAAATTAAAAATGTTGAAATTTCAAAAGCCTTATCAATAATGGTTCATAGTTTGAAAATAGGAGTTGCAATTATAGATCATAATATGAAAATTGCTGATTCTAATACCTCCTTTATTGAAATTTTGGGAGATGAGGCTAAGGAAATAGATGAGATAATTCCAGGACTTGTTGGAGCAAACATTAATTCACTTGTTCCAAAAAGCATTTCTTCTCAGATTGAATTCCTGTTAAAGTCAGAAGAGGGATTAATATCCAAAGATATAGAGTTTTCTGGCCGATTAGTTAGTGCTTCAATATTCTCATTAATACCAAACAAAAATGTTTGTATTATGATAAGAAACCTCTACGACCATGAAGAAAAACCTCAGGAAATTATAAATAGAGTTACAGAAGTAATTCAACAAAACCTACGTCAGGTTCAAGAAATTGGTTTTATTCTTGGAGAAGGAGCCTCAAATACAGAAAAAATGCTCAATACCATAATTAAACTAACTAAAAATGAGGGATAATTCTATTTCAATAA
>JAQUTD010000133.1 GCA_028709955.1 Bacteroidales bacterium
TGATAGGTTATCATAAAAGCCAAATTTATTATATTTTAGTGCTTAAAGCCGTGATAATGGGAATAGTTGGAGGTATTGCAGGATATATTGTTGGAACATTAGCTGCTATTTGGTTGGGTCCACAGGTTATTGGAATTGAAGTAAGTCCAATTTATATGCTACTTCTTTTATCAATTGTTCTTTCAATCTTTATTTCAGTATTAGGTTCTCTAATTCCTGCTTATATGGCTGGGAAAATTGAACCATTTTCAAATATGCAGGAGGAATAAAATATGTTAATACAAATAAAAAATCTTATAAAAACATATCAACGCCATAATGAAAATATCAATGCAATTGATAATCTTTCACTTGATATACCAAAAGGCTCTTTCGTTACAATAACAGGAGCTTCAGGTTCTGGCAAAACAACTTTATTGCTTATTCTAGGAGGTTTATTGAGACCAACTTCTGGCAAAATGAAATATAATGGTAAGGAATTAAATTTGCAAAAAGAATCAGAGATGGCTACTTTTAGAAGTAATCATGTTGGTTTTGTTATGCAAAGCTTTGCCCTTATTCCATATTTAACTGCAATTGAAAATATTTCAATTGCCTTGAATGTAAAAGAAAAAAACAAAGAAAAGAACAGAAAACGTGCCTTGGAATTGTTAGATTGGGTTGGGTTGGCAGATAGAACAACGCATTATCCTAAAGAACTTTCTGCAGGACAACAGCAACGTGTGGCAATTGCTCGCGCATTGGCTAATAATCCATATTTACTATTAGCCGATGAACCTACAGGTAATCTTGACCCAAAATTATCAGAAGAGATTTTGGAAGTATTGAAAGAAGTTAACCTAAAACAAGGAACAACTGTTGTAATGGTAACACATAGTCCAATGGCTGCAGAATATGGAGATACTAAAATACAACTAAAAGATGGCAAATTAATTATTAATGATGATAATACAAAATAGAATTATGAAAAAAACAGCATCAATTCTTTTATTTTTATGTGTTGTATCTTTTTCTTTGTTTGCACAAAACAAGAAAAATGATTCAATAGTTTTCACATATTTGACTTATGATTATGGCACAATCGAAGTTGGAAGCCCAGGAAAATGCGAATTTAAGTTTACTAATAAAAAGGAAACG
Organism: Bacteroidales bacterium; assembly: GCA_028709955.1. GTDB lineage: Bacteria > Bacteroidota > Bacteroidia > Bacteroidales > P3 > UBA10566. The sequence continues at coordinate 1,138 of JAQUTD010000133.1, forward strand.
CCATTAGTACTAAGTAAAGTTAGAGCTGCTTGTGGTTGTACTACTCCTGAGTGGCCAAAAGACCCAATCTTCCCTGGAAAAACAGGTATTATTACAGTAAAGTATAACACTAATTCAATAGGACAATTTAATAAAACAATTACAGTAAATTCTAATGCTGTGAATTCTAATGTAGTATTACGTATTAGAGGTAACGTAGTAAAAAGTAAATAAAATGACACTAGAAGTTTTTAAGCCCTCAATGTGCTGCGAAAGTGGAGTTTGTGGACATGAGCCTGATAAAGAATTAATTGAACTACAAAATAACATCCAATTATAAAAAAATAGGTATCTTGTTTGATGACTAGATTATGATGATATAAGGATGAACTACTTTTTTTTTAGTGTTTGTTTAAATTAAAGTAGGAAAAAGACCATCTTAAAGTGTAAATACTTTAGGTTGGTACTTTTGAGAGCGGAACTATGGTTTCGCTCTTTTTATTTTCATTTCCCAATACAAAATTAAAAAAAATTGTGCTTTACACACTTTTTGGGACAGTATCCTCTATGAAAAAATAAACAAATCCAATAATACTAAAAATACTGATTCAAACTATTTGATAAAGAGGAAGGAATTTCATTCCTAAATAGAATGATTTCCTTCCTCTTCCAATAAGTTAATTTTACTCCTTACTCTTTTCTTAGTTTAGTATTTTGTCCCAGTCTTTATACACTACGTAGTAGCCTTGAGAGCGAACCATTTCTTCCATTTCTTTTACATTTCTATTGTCGTTGATATGAAATTGTTCTAGTTCTGTGTCCGGTTTTGCATAACCACCTGGGTCTGTCTTTGAACCTGCACTCATCGAGGTTATTCCTAAAGAAACGAAATTATCTCTAAAGTCTCTGGATTCTCTTGTTGTCATAGATATTTCAATATCGTTGTCAAACATCCTGTAAGCCCATATTGTTTGTGCAAACTCCTTGTCGCTCATAATGAAATTAGGTTGAAATCCTCCCTCAGCAGGACGCATCCTTGGGAATGCAACAGCATATTTAGACCTCCAATAATTCTTAGTCATAAAGCGAAGGTGCATTGCCATAAAGACCATTTCAGTACGCCACTCCTCAAGACCTATCAAAGAACCAAGACCTATTCTGTGCATTCCAGCTTGTGCAAGACGTTCTTGTGTTTCTAAACGATATTTATAATTCGACTTCATACCCTTTGGGTGGTAGTGTTTGTATATTTTCTCGTTATAGGTTTCTTGATATACATATACAGAGTTTACTCCAGCATCAATTACCCTCTTATATTCTTCTACCTTCATAGGAAAGACCTCAAGATTGATGGTAGAGAAATAAGGACGACAAAGCTTTATTGCATTTTCGATATAGTCAATTCCAACATTCTTTGGGTGTTCTCCTGTAAGGAGGAGAACATTATCCATATTCATTGCTTTTATTGCCTTTATCTCAGCCAATATTTCTTCATCGCTAAGGGTCTTTCTCTCAATTGGGTTATTATGGTTAAATCCACAATATATGCAGTGATTAGTACATTCATTAGAAAGATATAAAGGCACATAGAACTGAATAACCTTGCCAAAACGACGCTGAGTAATATCTCTACTTCTTTGCGCCATTGGCTCTAAGTATTTACTCGCTGAAGGAGAAATCAAAGCCTTAAAATCTTCAATAGATAAATGCTTTGTGCTTAATGCCCTCTCAACATCCTCAGTTGTCTTTTCGTAAATACTCTTTGTTACTTCATCCCAATCAAGGTCTTTTATTGTATCATAAAATTTTGTATCCATTTTCTTATAAATTATTCTATCTTACCTTTTCCTGAAACTTCACGAGAAATTCTCATTGCACAGAAATTAGGTCCACACATTGTGCAGAAAGGAGTTCCATGAACCTTTTCAGCTCCATAATATTCTCTTGCACGGTCAGGGTCGATAGAAAGATTGAATTGGTCATTCCAACGAAACTCGAAACGAGCTTTTGAGAGTGCATTGTCTCTAACCATTGCAGAAGGATGACCCTTAGCAATATCGGCAGCATGAGCAGCAATCTTATAAGCCATAATACCATTTCTAACATCTTCCTTATTAGGTAAGCCTAGATGTTCCTTTGGAGTAACATAACAAAGCATAGCAGTTCCATACCAACCAATCATAGCTGCACCAATTGCAGAAGTGATATGGTCATATCCAGGAGCAATATCAGTTGTAAGTGGTCCTAAGGTATAGAAAGGAGCACCATAACATGCCTCAACTTGTTTTTCCATGTTTTCCTTAATCTTATGCATAGGAACGTGACCAGGACCTTCGATTATTACCTGTACATTATGTTCCCAAGCAATCTTAGTGAGTTCTCCAAGAGCTTCAAGTTCTCCAAATTGAGCCTCATCGTTAGCGTCGTGTATAGAACCAGGACGAAGACCATCTCCAAGACTAACAGCAACATCATACTTAGCAAGAATCTTACAAATCTCTCTAAAATTAGTGTAAAGGAAGTTTTGTGTTTGGTTTTCCTTCATCCATTTAGCCATAATAGAACCTCCACGAGATACTATACCCGTTAAGCGCTTTGCAGCCATAGGAAGATGTTCTTGTAAAAGACCAGCGTGAATTGTGAAATAGTCAACACCTTGTTCGCATTGTTCAATTAAAGTATCTTTATATATCTCCCAATTAAGTTGTTCTGCAATACCGTCAACCTTTTCAAGAGCTTGATAGATTGGAACAGTACCCATAGGAACAGGACAGTTACGAATTATCCATTCTCTTGTTTCGTGAATATGCTTTCCAGTTGATAAATCCATTAGAGTATCACCACCCCAACGACAAGACCATATTGACTTCTCAACCTCTTTCTCAATATCGGAGCTTAGAGCAGAGTTACCAATATTTGTATTTATCTTAACTAAGAACTTAGACCCAATAATCATAGG
>JAQUTD010000134.1 GCA_028709955.1 Bacteroidales bacterium
TTTTTATGCCGTTTAAATTAATAAAATTTATAATATATGAAACTTTCGCAGTTTAAATACAATTTACCTAAAGAACTTATTGCTGCTAAGCCTGCCGATAATAGAGATGGTTCTCGATTGATGGTTATTAATAAAAAAGCTAAAACCATTGAACATAGAATGTTCTCCGACATTATCGATTATTTTGATGAACAAGATTTGTTTGTTTTCAACGACACAATGGTCTTTCCTGCTCGTTTGTATGGAACAAAAGAAAAAACTAATGCCAGAATAGAGGTTTTCTTGCTCCGTGAAATTAATCCTGATACTCGTTTATGGGATATTTTAGTTGATCCTGCTCGCAAAATTAGAATTGGAAATAAACTCTATTTTGGAGAAAATGATGACTTAGTTGCTGAAGTAATTGACAATACAACCTCAAGAGGGAGGACGCTTAGGTTTTTGTTTGACGGATCTCACGAAGAATTTCACAAAGTCCTACATAAATTAGGAAACACACCTATTCCTGATGATTTATTGAGGATAAGAGATCTTATGCCTGAGGATAAAGAGAGATATCAAACAATTTATGCTAAGAATGAGGGAGCTGTTGTTGCTCCAACTGCTGGTTTCCATTTTTCAAAACAACTTTTTAAACGTTTGGAAATAAAAGGTTGTGAATTTGCATACGTTACGCTTCATAGTGGTTTGGGTAATTTTCGTCCTATTGAGGTTGAGGATTTAACTAAGCATAAAATGGATTCTGAAGAGATGCATGTTAATCAAGCTAATGCCAATATCATTAATTTAGCTAAGGATAGGGAGAAAAAAATATGTTGTGTTGGAACAACAACAATGAAGGCAATGGAAACAGCAACAACAATTTCAAAAAGAATTGTCCCTTTCGATGGTTGGAGTAATAAGTTTATTTTTCCTCCCTACGAATTTGGCGCTCCAAATTGTATGATTACTAATTTTCACCCCCCAATGTCTTCAATGCTTATGATTGCTGCTGCTTTTGGAGGTTATGATTTGATGATGGAAGCTTATAAGCAAGCAATTGCTGAAAAGTATAAATTCTTAACCTACGGAGATGCAATGTTTATCTTCTAAATCTTATTATATGATTATTGTTGCTGCCGGAAAGGGATCACGTTTTGGCTCTGAAATTCCAAAACAATTCCTTCCAATTGGTGGTAAACCTATTTTAATGAGAACTATTGAGAAGATAAAACAAGCTATTGATTATATTAAGATTATTGTTGTCCTTCCTAAACATCAAATAGATTATTGGCGTTTATTGTGTAGGGAATATAATTTTAAGATAGAACATAGAATTGTTGAGGGAGCAGATCAAAGATTTTTTTCAGTAAAAAACGCTATTGATTCTATTGAAGAAGAAAATTCTATAGTTGGGGTTCATGATGGAGTTCGTCCATTTGTTGGCATAGATGTAGTAAGAGAAAGTATGGCTATTGCTGAAAAATTAGGTTCAGCTATACCTGCAATAAACCCAATTGAAACTGTTAGACTTGGAAAGAGTGAAAATCCTAACTATTTTTCTTCAACTTATTGCAGAAACGATGTTTGGCTTGTTCAAACTCCCCAATGTTTTGACTTTGAAATTTTAAAAAAGGCATATTCTCAACCGTATGAAATAGCTTTTACTGATGATGCCTCAGTTGTTGAAAAAAAAGGCTATGAAATTAATTTAATCAAGGGGAATGTTGAAAACATAAAAATTACTAATCCCTTGGATATTTATTACGCTGAAATATTAATTGATGAATTTAAAGATTAGTGACCTATTTACAAAAACATTCTCTTGTGAATTAGAAAAAATTATTCCAATTTCCTCTCATGGCTCTTCAAGAGAGTATTTTCGTTGTTACGGCAAGAATATAGTTTGTTTGGCAGCCTTTAATGAAGATAAAAAGGAAAATATAGCTTTTTTAGATTTTTCAAAACAACTTAAAGAAAAAGGAATTCTTGTTCCTAAAATTTATTCACAAGATATTGAAAGTAATATTTACCTTTTAGAAGATTTAGGCGACACAACTCTTTTTGATTTGGTTCAATTACAACAAGATGGGAAAATGCCATTTTCGGAGCTTCAAGAAATATACCATAAGGTGGTTAAGGCTTTAGTTAAAATTCAAATTGAAGGAGGCGAAAATTTTGATTACTCAAATGCATATCCAAGAAAGGAATTTGATTATCAATCAATAGCCTGGGATCTTAACTATTTTAAATATTATTTTCTTAAACTTTCAGAAGTCCAATTTGATGAACAAGATTTGGAAATAGACTTCAAGTCCCTAACAAATTATCTTCTATCAGCTAATTCTAATTATTTTCTTTATCGAGATTTTCAGTCGAGAAACATAATGATTGTTTCAAAAGAGCCATACTTTATAGATTTTCAGGGAGGGAGAAAAGGTGCTTTGCAGTATGACTTAGCTTCACTTTTGTTTGATGCTAAAGCAAATTTAATTCCTGAGTTTAGGCAAGAGTTATTGAATTTATATATTTCTGAACTAAAACAATATGTTGAGGTTGATGAAAATGAATTTAAGAAAATTTTTTATGCCTATGTTTATATAAGAATTATGCAAGCAATGGGAGCTTATGGATTTAGAGGTTTTTTTGAGAGAAAGGAGCATTTTTTAAAGAGTATTCCTTTTGCATTAAATAATTTGAAATGGTTAGAAGACAATGTTGTTTTAGATGTAGAATTACCTGAACTCCACAAAATTTATAGTAAAATGATCACTTCAAAAAAGCTAAATGAAATTACATCAAAAAAATTAGTGGTAACCATAAAGAGTTTTTCATACAAGAGGGGATATCCACAAGATATTTCTGGAAATGGAGGCGGTTTTATTTTTGATTGCAGAGCAATACATAATCCTGGGAGATATGATGAGTATGCCAACCTAACTGGTAAAGACAAAGAGGTTATTGATTTTTTGGAAGAACAAGAGGATGTAAAAATGTTTTTTGAAAACGTCTTAAAATTGATTAATCAAAGTATTCAAATTTATTGTAAAAGAGGTTTTACAAACCTTTTAGTTTGTTTTGGGTGTACAGGAGGTCAACATCGTTCTGTTTACTTTGCCGAAAAACTTTCAAAAACTCTTTTGCAAAATACTGATATAGATATAGTTTTACACCATGTCGAACAAAATAAATAAAATATTGAGTTGAAAATATGACTTATTCAACGAAATATTATAAATTTGCAAGCAAATAATAGATAATTAAGAAACATAATATAAGAATAAAGATGAAACGCAGAACCATTTTTTCAATAGTACTCATTGTAGGAATTGTTGCATTAGCAATAGTATTATATACAAGTATAATGAGACCAGTTAAATTTGATGCAGAATATAACAGCCGTTCTACAGAAGTTATAAATAAGTTAAAAGATATTAGAACAATTCAAGAAGCCTTCAAAAGCACTAATGGCAGGTTCTGTGGAGATATTGATTCATTATTAGTATTCCTTGAAACAGGTAAAGTTAATATGGTTAAGAAATTTGGCGTTGTTCCAGATTCATTGACAGAAGCTCAGGCAATTAAAGCCGGTATTGTTAAGAGAGATACTATTACAGTTAACCCTCTTGTTAAGTTAACTGAAGAAAAGCTTCTTATTACTGCTAAAAAAGAGATTAAGAATTTAAAGTTTATTCCATATTCTGATGGAAAAATATTTGAACTTAAAGCAGATGTTATTGACAGGGGAGGGATTATGGTTCCAACTTTTGAAGCTACTGCTGAAATTATGACATACACAAAGGGAATGGATGAACAAGATGTGATTAATAGAAAGGCTGAAATCATTGCAAAAGATCGCTATCCTGGATGGAAAGTTGGAGATGTAACTCAACCAATCACTGACGGAAACTGGGAATAATATATAAATATGGATACTTTTAAGTTAGAGGAATTTTTAAAATCTGAAGATAATATTATTTCAAAAGATACTGATTTGTGCATTTGTGTTAATAATGATGGATTTTATTTCTCACTAATAGATAATAACTACAAACTAAAAGCT
>JAQUTD010000135.1 GCA_028709955.1 Bacteroidales bacterium
AACAAAGGATACACTTTTTGAATCAGTGTTAATGAGGATAGGTTCTCTTTAACTTTTTATAGTAATTATTTCCTCTATTTTGGTGGTATAGCAGGGGGATAACTTTTCTTGTTTCATTTTCCAAACTCTTCCTGTAGATTGGGAGGCTAATCTGATTTTTTGTTTACCGAAGGATGTATTTAATGTATCAACCGCTTCCATAAGCTTTAAATGCCTCGAATCTGAATTTTCAAAAATTGAATATTGTATGCTATCAATAGGAATAAAGTCCATAACAACAACTCCTGCTTTCTTATATTTATAACCATTTACAAATATTTTTTCTAAGGCCTCTGTTGCAAATTTTGCTAATTCAATAGAGCTATTTGTTGGAAAAGGGAGCTTAATAACAATTGATTTCGAATATTGTTTTTCATTTTTGTTATGAAAATTTGTTAGTAGGAAAACCATAAGAGAATTAGCACAAGATGATTGTTTCCTTAGTTTTTCGGAGCAAATAACAGCAAATGTTACTACTCTTTCTCTAATATCAGAAAATTCAGTGAGTGTACTTTCAAAAGATCTTGTGGTGGCAATATTCTTTTTGGATTTTATGTCTTCCATTTCAATTGTAGGAATTCCCATTAAATCTTTTTTTAGTCTTAAACCAACAATTGACATGGTTTTCTTAACCCAAGAGTCCTCAATTGTTGTGAAAACAAAGGCATTTGTAACTCCAATATCTATAAGCCTTTTTGTATGCTTTCTTCCAATTCCCCAAACATCCTCAATCTTTGCCCATTTCAATGCTTTTATCCTCTTTTGCTGATCATCAATAACGTAAGTCCCTTTTGTTCTTTGAGGAAATTTCTTAGCTATCCTATTTGCTAACTTAGACAATGACTTTGTGGGAGCAAAGCCAATGCTAATTGGAATGCCAGTACATTTATATATTTGCTTAACTATATTTCTTCCATACTCTTGTAAATTGAGGTTTGAACAATCATCGAAATAGAAAAAAGCCTCATCAATACTATAAATCTCCATCATAGGAAAATATTCAGAAACCAAGTTAAATACCCTATTGCTCATATCTCCATAAAGTGCATAATTGCTGGAGAAAACCTCTATATTATTTTTCTCAAACATTTCTTCAAATTGATATGCCGGAGCACCCATTTTTACCCCAAGAGTCTTTGCTTCATTACTTCTTGCAATAACACAACCATCATTATTGGATAGCACAACAATAGGCTTCCCATTCAAGTCAGGTCTAAACACTCTTTCACACGAGGCATAGAAATTATTACAATCAACCAATGCAAACATAATTTAAAACGCCTTAATTACATATGTTACAATACCCCAAACAATCAAATCATTATCCTCAGTAACTTTAATTGGAGAATAATTTTCGTTGGCAGGCATAAGCCAAACACAATTTTTTTCAATCTCAATTCTCTTAAGCGTGAACTCCCCATCAATATAGCACACCGCAATTTTATTATTGATAAGGTCAATACTTTTGTCTATAATTACAATATCCCCATCATTAATCCCAACATCTTTCATTGACTCCCCCTTAATTCTTCCAAAAAAGGTTGAGTTTGGATGTTTGATTAAATATTTATTCAAATCAATTGATAATTCAATAAAATCTGTTGCAGGAGAAGGAAATCCAGCACTAATCCCAAAGGGAAACATTGGCCTTTGAAGTTCGGACAAGTTGGTTAAGGAATATATGTCAATAAATTGTCCCTTGTTTAGATTTTTAATCTCACTCATTAGAAAAGAATTTAACAAAAGCAAAGTTACGCAAAAAACCTCTTATACTTACAAAATGGGATGTTTTTATAAATTTGCATTGTGTGAAATTATAATTATTAAACAAGAAACAAATCAAAGAAAAAAAAGTCGTGCTGAATGTTGTTTTCAAGCACGACAAAAAGGGTTAATAGGGCTAATTAAATTGTTTTTATCTTAAAAGTTCTAAATATAATTTAGCTTGTATTTTTTGATATTATTTAATCGGTATTGGTTTTCTGCAAAATTATATGTTTTTTATTTTCTGAACTAATATTATTTTCTATCTTTGTATCGATAAAATCTATAATTAAGCCTATGACCCTACAGCAATTAAATTATCTTATTTCTTTAGATAATAATAAGCATTTCTTAAATGCAGCAGAAGAGTGTGGAGTTACACAACCAACCCTAAGTGCTATGATTCAAAAACTTGAAGACGAATTGGATGTTAAACTCTTTGACAGGACACATCAACCACTTCAAACAACTGAAATTGGAAAAGAAATTGTGGCACAAGCCAAGCTGGTCTTGAATTGTGCAGAACAAATTTTTGAAATAATCAATAACAAGAAGGAATCACTGGAAGGAAAACTTAATATGGCGATTATCCCAACCATTGCACCATATTTATTACCTAAGTTTATAATTGAATTTAGAAAGAAATACCCAAATGTTGATTTATCTATTGAAGAAATGAAAACATCTGATATCATTTTTAATCTGAATAATTCAAAAATAGATATTGGTATTTTAGCCACTCCTCTTAATTACAACAATTTACTGGAAATTCCACTCTACTATGAAAAATTCTTTGCATATATATCTCCAAAGGATGATTTGTTTTCAGAAACCATACTATCTGCCGATAAAATGCCGCTTGAAAATCTTTGGGTTTTAAAAGAAGGACATTGCTTAAGAAATCAGGTGTTTAATTTTTGCAGTGAGAAGTCTAAGGGGAAACCAATATATGAGGCAGGAAGTATAGATACTTTAATAAAAATTATTGATGAAAACGGAGGATATACAGTAATTCCAGAGCTTCATTTACAGTTTTTAACAGAGGTTCAACTCAAAAATATTAGAGAAATTGAAAATCCACAAGGAGTTAGAGAAGTGTCAATTATTATTAAAAATGATTTTATAAGAGAAAGGTTACTAAATGTTGTTGTTGATAATGTAAAATCAATAATACCAAACCATATGATTGATGATAGATTAAAGAAGTTTGCAGTCAGACTTTAAATCCTTATTAAATATTAGAATATGAAGAAGATAATATTGGTTACATTATTTATTGGTTTAACTCTTTCAGCTTTTGCACAGAAAGATAAATTAACCTTGGTTAAGGAAGGAAAGAGTGATTATGTTATTGTTATTCCTAAGTATAAAAGCAATAAATATGCTGCAAATGTGGAAAAAGTCAAATATGCAGCAGAACTCTTACAAAAAGATATTTATAAGGTAACAGGGTGTTTGATACCAATAGTTTATGATGATACAAAACCACGAAAGAAAGAAATTTGTATTGGATATACTTCAAGAGGTGAAAATTTTTATCTTACGCCAGGATTAGTATATACTGGAGGAAGATGTAGATATTGGATTGAAAAAGATAAATTATTTATTCAAGGTACTAATTTTAATTTTAACAATAATTTTGATATTTATGCTGTTGTTGATTTCTTAGAAAAGGAAGTAGGAATAAGGAAGTTTACTCCTGATTGTGAAATATACCCTCAAAAGAAAACTCTTATTATTGAGTTAGGTAAAGATTATCCTATTGTTTATATTCCTGAAAATACTTTCCGTCAAGTTCGTTCTGTTTATACTCGTGAGAATAAGGATTTTCGTTATTGGTTAAAGCAACATTTGCAAGAGGATATGTTTGCTGAAGGTTTCTTTGTTCATACTTTTGAAAAGTTGATACCAAGGGCTAAGTATTTTGAATCTCATCCTGAATATTTTTCTCTTATTAACGGAAAGAGAATGCATGACCAGTTATGTTTAAGCAATGAGGATGTTTTTAAGATTGTTGTTGAAAGGTTGAAAGCGGAAATGAAAAAACAACCCAATGCGAAGGTTTGGTCAGTTAGTCAGAATGATAATTTCTCCTATTGCTCTTGTCCAGAATGTCAAAAGATTAATGAAAGAGAAGA
>JAQUTD010000136.1 GCA_028709955.1 Bacteroidales bacterium
TTGAGCCTGTTGCATTAGCTTTAGGGAGAACTAGGTTTGAAAATGCACAAACACAGGCAACTGCTGGAAAGATGATTAGTCATAAAGCTGAAGAAGTTATTCAAGATATTATGAATAATCTTATTGCAGGGAGAACAAAACCAAACAAGACTGAAGAAATTGAAAGAATCAGAAAAGTTTGTCAAGAAGGAGAAATGATAGAGATTAAACCAACTAAGGTAGATGTTTATTTTTCAAATGATGACAATACTTTTTATTTGTTTGATATAAAGACGGCAAAACCAAATATGGGAGGTTTTAAAGAGTTTAAAAGAACATTATTGGAATGGGTAGCGGTTACTCTGTCAGAAAATCCTACGGCAAATATTAATACTTTAATTGCAATACCATATAACCCGTATGAACCAAAACCATATTCACGCTGGACCATGGCTGGGATGTTAGATTTAGAAAAAGAATTAAAAGTAGCAGAAGAATTTTGGGATTTTATAGGGGGTGAAGGTGCTTTTAATGATTTGTTAGATTGCTTTGAAAGAGTTGGTATTGAGATGAGAGAAGAAATAGATAAGTACTTCTCCCGCTTTAAATAGGGTGTAGCTTACCTCTTATATTCTCTTAACAGTTTCAATGCCGTCGATGGATTCTATTGTTTTTATTAGTTTGTTGAGTTGGTCGACGTCGTAAATATAGACCATTATTGTGCCTTCAAATAGTTAGGGAACGCAACAAAACCAAATTGGATATCTATTGAATAGCTTTTGTGATTATATTTTTTACAAGAGTTTTACAAGAGTTTTACAAGAGTTTTACAAAAGTATATAATATAACTACAAGATAATCATAATATAACTACAAGATAATTACAAGAGAATTACCAAAGTTTATAGCATTACATACATTGACAGATACTTCGTTAAAAGATTTAAGAAGGAAATGTTTTTCGTTTACTAAAATGGAAGAGGAAGGATTGATTAGGGAATTATTAAGCAGATTGAATTAAAAATAGAGGATTTATTGGGATTTTATTTGTAGTTTTGGGGACTGAATTGAAAACATTATGAAACCTAATCTTAGAAATTACATTGCTCGTTCGTTTTATTCCTCTACTATTAAAGAATTTATTTATAGTGATGAGGATGCTATACTTGGTCAATTATCTAAGAATAGTGGGGCTGAGTTGGATCAGGTTCATGCTTGGGTTGAACAGATTAGGGTGTTGAAATCTTTTCTTAGTTATTTTAATGGAAGGATATTATTTGAGTTCTCTATCCCAAGAATGGGCACAAGGGTTGACACTATTTTACTGATTGATAATGTAATCTTTGTTATCGAGTTTAAGGTTGGAGAAAAGGAATTTAATAATTATGGCTATAACCAAGTTTGGGATTATGCTTTGGATTTAAAGAATTTCCACGAAAAAAGCGAAATCCCTTTAATTTGCCCTATCTATGTTGCTACCAATGCTAAATCAATTGATTTTTCTATCATTGAAACTATTAATAATGATAATTCCTTAAAGCCAATTCATGCAAATAATGATACTCTAAAAGATGTTATTCAATCTGTTTTAGTGTATGCTGATGGTTTCCCTGAGCTTGATATTGAGAATTGGGAGAAGGGGAGATATTACCCAACTCCAACTATTATTGAAAAAGCAAGCGACTTGTATTATAATAATTCTGTAAAAGATATTGCAGATAAGTCGTCTGATACAGAAACTTTCACACAGACTACAAATAAGGTTTCAGATATTATTATTAAGAGCAGAGAGGAAAACAAGAAATCTATTTGCTTTATTACAGGTGTGCCTGGTGCTGGAAAAACATTAGTGGGCTTGGAGATTGCATCAAAACATTTGAATAAAGAAAGGCGTGAATCAAGCGTTTATCTTAGTGGAAATGGTCCTTTGGTAAAAGTACTTCAAGAGGCTTTGGCGATGAATTTTATCCAAAAGAGTAAGGAAGTTATAAAGAAAGGGGAGGCGAGAAGTAGGGTAAAGGCATTTATTCAAAATGTACATCATTTTAGGGATGAGTGTTTGAAAGATGATAAGCCACAACCCGAACATGTTGCTATATTCGATGAAGCCCAAAGAGCATGGAATATTACTCAGACTACTACTTTTATGAAGAATAAAAAGAATGTCCCTGATTTTAATATGTCAGAGCCTGAATATCTTATCTCATGTATGGATAGGCATAATGATTGGGCAGTAATTCTTTGTTTAGTTGGAGGAGGTCAAGAAATCAATACAGGTGAAGCAGGTATTGGAGAATGGATTGATGCAATAAATAGGAGTTATAAGAATTGGGATATTTATATATCAGAGAATTTAAAAGATGAGGAATATGTAGCAGGAGAATCTCTAACACTTATTGAAAACAAAGAAAAGATATTTATTGAAAACTCTCTTCATCTTGCCGTTTCTATGCGTTCATATAGAGCTGAAAAGCTCTCTGAATTTGTAAAGAAAGTACTTGATATTAATATTGATGAAGCAAAGATCTTGTATAAAGAATTTTCGAATAAATATCCATTAGTGATTACAAGAGATATTCATAAGGCTAAACAATGGCTTATAGCCCAAGCAAGAGGCTCGGAAAGATATGGGATGGTTGTTTCTTCAAAGGCTCAAAGATTAAAACCCCTTGCAATAGATGTACGATATGATACTGACCCTGTACATTGGTTTTTAAAAGAAAATGATGATGTACGTTCTTCTTATTATCTTGAAGATGTAGCTACTGAGTTTCATATTCAAGGCTTAGAATTGGATTGGGTATGTGTTACTTGGGATGGAGATTTTCGTTATTCAGAGAAAGGATGGGAGCATAAGAATTTTGTAGGTAAGAAATGGCAGAATATCAATAGTGAGGCAATAAAATCCTTCCAAAAGAACGCATATAGAGTTCTACTTACAAGAGCAAGACAAGGAATGATTATTTGTATACCAAAAGGAGACGAAAACGACAAAACAAGACTACCAGAATTTTATGATTCAACCTATAATTATTTCAAAGAAATAGGAGTTAGGGGAATAGAATAAGATACATTTTCCATCGTATTGTATTCTTTGCGAGCAAAGCGACAAAGGGGATAATTTTATCCGTTATTTCATTTACAACAACAGATAAAAGAATAACATATCCCACACAACGAGATATCCCACACAAAGGAATGTTATAGAAACAGCTATAGTAATATTTTTTATTTGTTATATCAAAATAATGTGTATTTTTGTGAACTGTTAGTACGAAATATTCGTACCTTTAGTTCACAAAATAGTAGTATGATTTTAGATATTTATAATGATTCGAGAACTGTTTTTAGCTTTAATAGTATAGCTCTCCTAATTGGTGAAACTAATAGTTTGGTCTTAAGGAAAAAGCTTAATTATTATGTTAAAACTGGGGAGTTAATGAATCCTCGAAAGGGGATTTATACTAAAAAAGAATATAAGTCTGAGGAATTGGCTTGTTTGCTTTATACTCCTTCTTATATTTCTTTAGAATTTGTTTTACAAAAAGCTGGCATTGTTTTTCAATATGATTCTCGTATTACTGCCATTAGTTATCTTTCTCGTTCAATTGAAATAGATGGTAAAGAATATCAGTATCGTAAATTAAAAAATGAGGTATTGGCAAATACTATTGGAATTAATAGAGAAAATAATATTAATATTGCTACTGCTGAAAGAGCTTTTCTTGATGTTATGTACCTTAATAAGAACTATTATTTTGATAATATCAATCCGTTAAGTAAAAAATTATTGTTGGAGATTTTACCTATTTATAAATCAAAACAATTAACCCAAAGAGTAACAAAACTATTGAAAAATGCTTGATGTAAATAAACATAAGTTTTTGATGATGCAAATCTTGAAGGATATTTATTCTGATATAGAGCTTGCAAATTGCCTTGGCTTCAAAGGAGG
>JAQUTD010000023.1:0-14542 GCA_028709955.1 Bacteroidales bacterium
GTTCCTCTTGCAACTGCTCGAAGTGGGTCTTCTGCAACATGAACGGCAAGCTTGGTTTTTGCAGATATTCTTTTGTCCAATCCTCTTAGCAATGAACCTCCTCCTGCAAGATAAATTCCTGTGTGGAAAATATCAGATGCAAGTTCTGGTGGAGTAAGAGCTAAGGCTTCAAGAACTGCACTTTCTATTTTTGCAATAGATTTATCTAATGCATGTGCAATTTCTTTATAATTTACTAATATTTCTTTTGGAATTCCAGTTAAAACATCTCTTCCTTGAACCGCATAGTCTTCTGGTGGTGAGTCAAGGTCTGGAATTGCTGCTCCAACTCCAATCTTTATTTGTTCTGCCATTCTTTCTCCAATATTAATATTATGTTGCTTACGCATATATTCAATAATATCTTGATTGAATTCATCTCCAGCAATACGGATTGATTTATTACAAACAATTCCTCCAAGTGCAATTACTGCAATTTCGGAGGTTCCTCCACCTATATCAACAATCATATTACCAACTGGTTCTAGTACGTCAATTCCAATACCAATTGCTGCTGCCATTGGTTCATGTATTAATTTCACTTCTTTTGCTCCTGCTTGTTCGGCAGCATCTCTAACAGCTCTTTCTTCAACGTTTGTTATTCCTGAAGGAATACAGATAACCATTTTAAGGGCTGGTGGAATAATTGATTTTCTAACATTAATCATTTTGATTAATTCTCTAATCAATTGATTTGCTGTTTCAAAGTCAGCAATAACACCATCTCTTAATGGTCTTATTGTTTCAATATTTTGGTGGGTTCTCCCATGCATTTGCATTGCTTTCTTTCCGATTGCAATGATTTTATTAGTTCTTCTGTCTTTTGCTACAATAGAAGGCTCATCAACAACAACTTTGTCATTGAAGATTATTATAGAGTTTGCTGTACCTAAGTCGATTGCAACTTCTCTTGTTAAAAATGAAAATAAACCCATAATTTTTTATTCAATCCTATTTATATAGTTCAATAATATTTGCAGATTTTACGCAAACCAAATTAAACAGTTACATTATTATTTATATATTCAAAATCTTTATTCGTTTCTTTATTAATGTTTGAAATGTCGGAAGCCAGTTAATGCCATTGCCATATTATTCTCTTGACAATAATCAATTGACTTTTGATCATTTATGCTCCCACCAGGATGAACAACTGCAACAACTCCCGCCTTATGTGCTATCTCAACACAATCGGGGAAAGGGAAAAATGCATCCGAAGCCATAACTGAGCCCTTTAAGTCGAATCCAAAGTGTTTTGCTTTTTCAATGGCTTGATTTAATGCGTCAACTCTTGAAGTTTGACCTGTTCCTGAGGCTAATAGTTGATTATTTTTTGCTAAAACAATTGCATTTGATTTAGTATGTTTTACAAGTTTATTTGCAAAAGCAAGGTCTTTTTGTTGTTCTGGAGTCAGTGGGGTTGATGTTACGCTTATCATTGTTTGAGGCTTTTCAACTACAGTGTCTTTATCTTGAACCATCACTCCGTTTAGAGCAGAGCGAAATTGAAGGTTCTGACCTTTGACTTCTTTACGTTTTAGAATAATTCTATTTTTCTTAGATTTTAATATTTCTATAGCTTCAGCACTAAAGTCTGGTGCAATACAAATTTCCATAAATAGCTTATTCATTTGCTGAGCTGTTTCAATATCAATTGCTCGATTGGTTACCAAAACACCTCCAAAAGCTGAAAGAGGGTCAGCGGCCAATGCATCTAAGTATGCTTGTTTAAGACTATTTCTGCTTGCCAAACCACAAGCATTATTATGTTTGATTATTGCAAAAGTTGTTTCTTCAAAATCATCAATCAAAGCACATGCTGCGTCAATATCACCAATATTATTGTATGAAATTTCTTTTCCACCCAATTGTTCAAAGTTTGTTTCCAAACTGCCAAAGAACATTCCTTTTTGATGAGGATTTTCTCCATAACGAAGAATTTTTGGGTTGGAGAAGCTTTGTTTGAAAACTGGGATTTGAGTTTTTTGGTTGAAATAGTTGAAAATTGCAGTATCGTAGTGAGAAGAAACCTCAAAGGCATAAGTTGCAAATCTT
This sequence comes from Bacteroidales bacterium, assembly GCA_028709955.1. GTDB lineage: Bacteria > Bacteroidota > Bacteroidia > Bacteroidales > P3 > UBA10566. The sequence continues at coordinate 2,095 of JAQUTD010000023.1, forward strand.
CTTCTGGTTTCGAAATCTGTATTTCCTCCATTTTGATTAAGAATATCTAAAAACTCTGAATAATAATCAACTGAAGGAATAATTATTACATCATTAAAGTTTTTAGCACAAGCTCTAATTAAGGAAATTCCTCCAATATCTATTTTTTCAATAATATCTTCTTCCTTAGCATCTGAGGCAACTGTTTTCTCAAATGGATATAAATCTACAATCACTAAGTCTATTTCTGGAATTTCATATTGAGAAATTTGTTTTCTATCCTCTTCATTATCCCTTCTGTTTAATATCCCTCCCATAACCTTTGGGTGAAGGGTTTTAACTCTACCTCCCAAAATTGATGGGTAGCCAGTTAGGGATTCAACTGAAATTGGTTTTATTCCTAAAGTTTCAATAAAACTGTATGTTCCTCCTGTTGAATAAATAGTTACTCCCAATTCGTCTAATTTTCTAACTATTTCTTCAAGACCATCTTTATAAAATACTGAAATTAATGCGCTTTTAATTTTCTTCATTTTCAATCTTTTGTCAATAAACTGTATCTATTTAATATTTAATTTCCAAATTCAATTCCCAACCCCTTGGCTGTTTGAACCATTCTTGAGCTTGGATGAACAAGATGAGGTTTGCTAATAACCTTATCTATCTTAACACTTATAATTTCTGGATGACGGTAAGCCACCATTTCTCCAAATTTTTCTTCTAAAACAAGTTCAAATGCCTTAACCCCAAACTCGGAGGCTAAAATTCTATCAAAAGCTGTTGGTGTTCCTCCTCTTTGAACGTGTCCTAAAACAGTTAGTCTAACATCGTGGTCAACTCCCGCATCCTTAAGTTCGTTCATAAGAGTATAGCCAATTCCACCAAGATTATAGTTATGATATCCAATTTCGGATGATACACTACAAATTTTGCCCTGAGTTGCAGAATAGGCTCCTTCGGCAACAACAATTATGCAGAATCCTTTTCCTTTAATATATCTTGAATCTATTTTTTCTTTTATTTTATCAACACTATAAGGCATTTCAGGAATAATGCAAACATCAGCACCTCCTGCAATTGCACTATGAAGGGCAATCCATCCGGCATCTCTACCCATCACTTCCATAATGAAAATTCTATTATGACTTGAAGCTGTTGTAACAAGCTTATCGATAGCCTCTGTAACGGTTTGAACTGCTGTTTGAAATCCGAAAGTAAAGTCGGTTGCTGAAAGATCGTTATCAATTGTTTTGGGAACTCCAATTATGTTTAATCCTTTTTTAAAAAGGTCTAATGAAATTCTTTGAGAACCATCGCCTCCAATATTTATTACTGCATCAATCCCCAGAATTTGTAGTTTACGAATCATTTCATCTGACCTATCAACCGAAGACCATGTTCCATCACTATTTTTTATTGGCCAAGCAAAGGGACCGCCCTTATTGGTTGTTCCTAAAATTGTTCCTCCCTTAACCAAAATACCTGAAACATTTGATTGGTCTAAAACAACAATTTCTGTTGGTTCTTTCAAAACTCCATTAAACGAATCAATGCATCCAATAACTTCCCAATCCTTTTCAATAGAGGCTCTTTTAACAATGGCTCTTATCACGGCATTTAATCCCGGACAATCACCACCTCCTGTAACAACCATAACTCTTTTCATCTTCCTTTAATTCTTCTGTTCTTGTTTGAAATATGTTATCAAATGTTCAATTTCTTCAAGTATTTCTTCTCTGCCAATTTTGCTAATTGAGGAAGAAAGGAAGTATTTTGGGAGTTCTACCCAGTCTTTTTGGAGAGCCTTATTAAATTCTTCAACATTTTTGCTGGTTGTGAGAGTGCCTTGTTTGTCGGTTTTGGTGAATACAATTGAAAAAGGGATTTGATTTAAACCTAAAAAATTAATAAAGTCTAAATCTATCTTTTGTGGAGAAATTCTTGAATCAATAAGAACAAATATTGAAATCAGGCTTTCTCTTTTAGTGATATAATTTGTAATCATTTTACCCCAGGTGGCTCTGTTTTTTTTGGATGTTGAAGCATATCCATAGCCTGGAAGGTCAACCAAATACCAACTGCCATTTATTTCAAAATGATTTATAAGTTGAGTTTTGCCTGGAGTTGAACTTGTTTTAGCAAGATTCTTTTTGTTTGTGAGAATATTAATAAGTGAACTCTTCCCAACATTACTCCTTCCAATAAAAGCAATTTCTGCCTTAGTTGGTTCGGGGCATTTTTTGTAATCGGAATTACTTATAACAAACTCTGAAGTTTTAATTTGCATAACAAGTCAATTTTCTATAAAATTAATAATGCATATAGCGTTTTTTCTTATCGGGATATATATCCTCAATAGTAACTAATATGCCAGTTTCTTCAACATTGCTAAAATGAGAGTTGATTGAAGTGCCAAATGATCTCATTGTTGAAGAAAGATTCATATAGGCATTAACTAATGGAGGAATGTTTTCTCCTCTTTCTCTAACTGCCTTAACCAAAATTAGATAATCTTCCTTATAGCTTCTTCCATTAAACAGTCTAACCAGTTCATTATAGTCCGACTCAATTTCAACAGGTTCTTTAGGATAAACCATACCTTCGTTGTCTGGGAAGTGTTTTTTGTAGAAATAGAGTATATAATCTCTTGCCTTAATGTCTAATGAAGGATACATTGTTATTTTGCCAAAGAAGTATTTGATTTCAGGATGAGTTTTTGCCATAGCTCCAAGACCATCCCAAAGATTGTCTAAAGAATACATTCCTTTTCGAATGCTTTTAGTAGGTTGGTAGTCAGGACGAACAAAAGAACGGCCAAGCTCAAGAGTGTTTGCTAAGAAGTTTTCCTTGAAAAATTCAGTGAAATAAAAAAGTCCTGCTGTGGCACTTAATAAATCACCATTTGATTCAATAAATATGTTATTACCAAGAATATATCTATATCCTCCAATAATTTCTTCATCATTAGGGTCCCAAACAAATAGTTGTTTGTAGCAATGAGGCTCCGGTGCAACATCAAATTCATCAATATCGCAATCCTTACCACTACCACCTCCTTCAGCTCCAAAACTAATTTCTCTCAAACGCCCTATTTCTCTCATAATGTTAGGTGATTTGTGGGCGGTTGTGATATATATCTCTCTTGATCCGTTATTAGTTTTGCGAAAGAAAATGTCCTTAGTAAGCTCTTCCTTAATTAGGGCTTTGTCCACAGGTGGTATAACATATGATATATCCATTTTCAATTATTTTTTAATGTAATTTTCAACTTTGAATTCTGCCTTAGAGTCATTGGCTAAGGAGTAAACATAACTTTTTAATAAATCAGCCCATTCTATCTGAGAAAAGGTTTTGTCGAAGGTTTCAATTGGGATTGGTTTGCCAAAAATAAGTCTTATTTTCTTCCCCTTTTGCTTAAACATTTCGTCGGGAAGGAATATTAGTTCTATATTAAATTTGAATCCTAATTTCTTTCTAATGTTAGCAAACCTGTAAAAGAAATTGGAATTCTTAGCCTCAGTGTAAACAGGAATTATATCTCGATTGTATTGGATGGCTTTTTTGATAAAAGTTTTTTTCCAGTCCAAATCACAAATAATGTTATTCTGTTTTCTTGAAACCATTCCGGCAGGGAAAAACATCATACAGCTTTCACTTGCAAATGCCTTGTCGAGAGCTTCAATATTATCATTGTTGCGACCATATTTGTTTACAGGAATAAAAACATCTTTCATCCCTGGCAACTGACAAAGAATATCATTAACAGGAAAAACAATATCGGAGCGAAACTTTCCAACTTCAGACATCAATGCCATTCCGTCAATTCCTCCGAGAGGGTGATTGCTAATAATTAATGGTCTTCCCTCAACAGGAATATATTCAGGGTTTACAACTTCCACCTCCACACCAATATCTTCCAAAACACATCTTGCAAAGCTTGCTCCTCTAAAATCACGATACTTGTATATAACTTGGTTTATCCTATCAAGATGAATTAATTTTTTAAACCATCTGAATATAGGTTTTGGAATAAGTTTTAATAGGTGTTTGTTTTTGCTTGCTAAAATTCGTTCCAAGGAGATAAACCGCTCAGTGATTTGAATATTATTATTAGTTTGATTTATAGTGTCTTTATCCATTTTTATCTAAAAAATATTAGAGCAAAGATACAAAAATAATACATACAATCTAATATAGTTAATGTAAATTTAAAATTGTGAACTTTAGCATCTAATTATTTGAAATGATAGACGAAAATATCTTTTCTTCATAAATTCTTTTAGTTTTGGATTATTATTGCTTACTTTGCATAGATAAATGTTAAAGAAAAATAATCTCTGATTATGAAATATATTATATTTTTATGCTTTTTCTTTCTAATTTCTATTAGTGCAAAAAGCCAGGAGTTTAAGGCAGGTGTGGTTGCAGGAGTTGTAGCTTCTCAGGTTGATGGCGACCAAATGGCAGGCTACTTTAAGGCTGGATTTAGTGGTGGTTTATTTGTTTACCGTGATTTTAATAAGGCTTCTCGTTTTCAAGGCGAATTACTCTACACCATGAAAGGAAGTAGAACAAGCCCTAAAAACACAAATCCCGATATGTTGCAAGTAAGTGCAAGCTACATTGATATTAGTCTTATATATATCTACAAGCTATTTCCGATGCTAAACTTTAGAATAGGTCTAACTCCAAATGTTTTATTGGATGCAAGGGAACACACCCCAACAGGCTTGGAACAAAACCCCAATGAGGCTCCAGCCTTTAGAAGAATTGGAGTTATTGGACTTATTGGTGCAAGTTACTACTTTTCAGACAAATTCAGCATAACATGGTCCTACAACTATTCTCTTTATAGCATAAGGAGTGGTGAGGCTGAAATTTATGACACCTGGAGCTTAAAACAACAGAACGACCAGCGACATAACTATATGTCGTTTATGCTTGGATACAGATTCTAATTAATAAAAGGATTATTCTCTTTCTCGTAGCCAATGGTTGTTGTCGGACCATGACCACAAACACAAACAGTTTTTTCTGGTAAGGGGAAAAGATTTTCCTTTATACTCTTCATTAAAACATCAAAATTTCCACTTGGGAGGTCTGTTCTTCCAATTGAGTTTTGAAACAATACATCGCCTGTTATAACAAATCCTTCTTTTTCATTATAGAAGCAAACGCTGCCGGCACAATGTCCTGGAGTTTCAAAAACAATAAGTTCACTCTCACCATATTTTATCTTATCGTCCTTAGTAATATATTTAAATTTAACATCTTCAATGCCTTCAACATTAAAACCCATCATTTCTGCTTGAGCATCAACAATTCTAATCATTTGATTCCCATCCTTATGCAGTTCTAATGGGAGGTTAAATTCTTTTGTTATCCAACCTGCTCCGCAAATATGATCAATATGAGCATGAGTAAGCAGGATATGTTTCACTTTCAAATCATTTGACTTGATATAATCAAGCAGTTCTTTTCTTTCTTTTTCACTTTGGCAGCAAACATCAACCAAAACACATTCTTTAGTTTGGTCAAACACCACGCTGCAATTCACCTCAAAATGGTTGAATGGTAGTATATTTATCATAATTCAAGTTTTTTTGCTTCATTCCAAATCTTATCCAATTCCTCTAAGGTCATCTCTCTCATATCTTTTTTTTGTTTCTTAACCTCTTGTTCAATATATTGGAATCTTTGAATAAATTTTTTATTTGTTCTTTCTAATGCTGTTTCAGGATTAACGTCAATAAAGCGAGAATAGTTTATTAGGGAAAATAATACATCGCCAAATTCTTGTTCTGTCTTCTTTTTATTGCCTGCCTTAAGCTCAACTTTCAACTCTTCAATCTCTTGCTCAACCTTCTCCCAAACCTGCTCAATATTATCCCAGTCAAATCCCACACCTCTTGCCTTGTCCTGAATTCTATATGCCTTAACAAGTGCTGGCAATGTTTTAGGAACTCCACTAAGGGTAGATTTTGTTCCGTTGTTTTCCTTAAGTTTAATTTGTTCCCAATTTTCCATAACTTGCTGTGCATTATCTGCACGAACTTCTCCATAAATATGAGGATGCCTTCTGATTAGTTTCTCATTCAAGCTATCCACAACGTCCTTAATGTCAAAGCTCCCTTTTTCAGAGCCTATCTTTGCATAGAAAACAATATGAAGGAGCAGGTCGCCAATCTCTTTTTTAATCTCACTGTCATCATTCTCAATTATTGCATCTGCCAGTTCATAGGTTTCTTCAATGGTTAGATGTCGAAGTGTTTCGAAGGTTTGTTTCCTGTCCCAAGGGCATTTCTCCCTTAGCTCATCCATAATGGTTAGCAGTTTATCGAAGCTTTCTAAGGTCTTTTCCCTTCTATTTTCTTTATCCATTTATTTTCGTTTATCCATTTATTTTCTTTCTATATCTTTTTATCCTTCAATTGTCGGTGGTCAATTCCCAGTTGTTAGCAATCCTAATCATATCCTCAACATTAAGCTCTTTCATACAACGGAAATGTTTTTTAGGACATTTGCTATATCCGTGTTTATGACAAGGGCGACAACTAAGGCTTTTGTTCTCAAATATATGAACTTCCGATTTCGAATCCTTAGGCATATAAGGATACATGCCAAAATCCAAAACAGTGTTTCCCCAAATGCTTATAATGTTTTTGTTAAGGGCAGAACTAATATGCATTAGCCCTGTGTCGGGAGAAATAACTCCATCACTATTCTTAATCAAAGAAGCAGTCTGGTTGAGGTTATAGGCTCCACATGCATTAAAAACTCTTGCTCCAACAGCATTTTCAATTCTGATGGCTTTTTGTCTATCTTCCTTTGAGCCAAGCAAAACAATTGATTTATTGATTCCCTCACAAAGCCTAATTAACATATCAACAGGCATTTGCTTAGTGTTATGTTTGCTACCAACAACAACCGCAATATACCCTTCTTGAAAGCTTAGAGGTAAAGCATCAGGTGAAATATAGTCTTCTTCGCACAGAAAATAATCCAAGCCTTGTCCGTCATCACTAATGGCCATATCTTTAACCACATCAAAATACCTTTCAACAATATGTCTTTTAGGCATCTTATTAATTTTCCACTTAACCAAAAGCCATTTCTTAAACCTTAAGGGGTTAAATACTTTTGTGAGCTTAAGTAGTCTAAGGCGGATTATAAATGAACGGATTTGATTGTGAAGGTCGAAAACATAATCATAGTTTTCCTTTTTCAACTCCTTTATGGTTTGGGAAACTGAATCAGAAAAGCAAATTATTTTATCAACATATGGGTTATTACTTAATATAATTGCATTATTTGCCTTAATTAAATAATGTATTTCACAATTAGGGACTTGCTTCTTTAAACATCGCAAAATGGGAGTTGTCAAAACAATATCTCCAATTGAACTAAGACGAATTATTAAAATTTTGGGGTGATTATCCATTTCAAATTAACCTACTGATCCTTCTAAACTTATGCTTAATAATTTTTGAGCCTCAACAGCAAATTCCATCGGCAACTTATTTAAAACCTCTTTGGCATAACCATTAACAATCAATCCTATGGCTCCTTCTTGAGAAATGCCTCTTTGGCGACAATAGAATAATTGGTCTTCAGAAATTTTAGATGTAGTTGCTTCGTGTTCAACAATTGAGGAGTGGTTATCGGTTTTGATGTAAGGATATGTATGAGCACCACATTTGCTGCCCAAAAGCAAAGAATCACATTGAGAATAGTTTCTTGAGTTTGATGCTCCCTTATTAATCCTAACCAATCCTCTATATGAATTTTGACTCTCTCCAGCCGAAATACCTTTTGAAATAATGGTGCTTTTGGTGTTTTGACCAAGATGAATCATTTTTGTTCCAGTATCGGCTTGCTGACGATTGTTGGTAACGGCAACAGAATAAAATTCTCCAATAGAATTATCCCCTTTCAAAATACAGCTTGGATATTTCCATGTTATTGCAGAACCAGTCTCAACCTGAGTCCAAGATATTTTTGCATTATTACCCTTACAAATAGCTCTTTTGGTAACAAAATTATAAATTCCTCCATTCCCATTCTTATCTCCAGGATACCAGTTCTGAACAGTTGAATACTTAACCTCAGCATCCTTCATAACAACAATTTCAACAATAGCAGCATGCAATTGGTTCTTATCTCTTTTTGGAGCCGTGCAGCCTTCCATATACGACACATAAGCACCCTCATCAGCCACAATCAAAGTTCTCTCAAACTGACCAGTGTTTTCAGCATTAATCCTAAAATAGGTTGAAAGCTCAATCGGACATCTAACCCCCTTAGGAATATAACAAAAAGAACCATCACTAAAAACAGCCGAATTAAGAGCAGCAAAATAATTGTCACCATAAGGAACAACCGAAGCCATATATTGCTTCACAAGCTCAGGATGATTTTGAACAGCCTCACTAAAAGAACAGAAAATAATCCCCTCCTTCATAAGAGTTTCCGAATAAGTTGTTTTTACCGAAACGCTATCCATAACAGCATCAACAGCCACAGAGCCCATTTGTTTTTCATCATCCAAAGAAATCCCCAAACGATTAAAAGTATCAACCAACTGCTCATCAACCTCATCACCACTAACATTTTGCTTGGGAGCAGCATAGTATATAATGTCTTGAAAATCAATTTCAGGAATATCCAAGTGAGCCCAAGTAGGCATTTTCATAGTAAGCCATTTCCTGTATGCCTCCAGCCTAAACTCCAACAACCACACCGGCTCATTCTTCATCCTCGAAATATACCTTACCACATCCTCACTCAAGCCCTTCTTAATAACATCAGTTTCAATGTCAGTAACAAAGCCATATTTATATTCACTATTAGTAATATCTTCAATTAAATTCTTTTCCTTTTCCATACTTTTGCTTTCATTATAAAATATAAAGTGCAAAAATACAATATAATTATACGAATTGAAATTTTTGACAAATTATTTTTAGAAGACATTAAATTTCACAACCCAAAACAGCCCAAAAACAATACATATCAGTAATAATTACACATTAGAATAGTTTATTGATAAAAAAGTGTTCATATTGGCAACAATTAAAGCATTGAGAAACAATATACTAATATATAGCCCTATCAGAAAAATGCTTAATTATATTGATATTATTATAAATTTGTTTACTTTTGCTTTCAGAAAAATGGAGAATCTCGAAAATCCAAAACAGAGTAGAGGAAAAAATAACTTTAATATTATGAAAAAAGTTTTATTTGTATTAGGAGCTATTGGAGCAATGTCATTAGTTGCTTGTAATGGAACAAAAGATTGCGCTTGCGATATCTACGATGCTGATGGTCTTGTTTGGGTAACCAGTACAGAGGCTGGCGTTAATGGAACACTTGACGTATTAGAATTTGATGGAGAATGTGAAGATGCTACTTGGAAAGATCTTCCAACTGACAACGATAAACATTGGGCAGAATTAGCAACAGACTTTACACTTAAATGTAAAGAAAAGTAAGAGATTACTGTTTCTGACAAAAAAGGAGTATTACAACCGTAGTATTCCTTTTTTTTTATGCAAAAAATAAATCCGTGCAAATCCGTGAAATCCGTGGACAAAAACATCTGTGGATAAAAAAATCCGTGAAAATGGGGTGAAATTACCTAATTAATCTATCTTATAATTATCTGACATAGATAAGAATAATCGGAATAAAACGCATTATTATTTTTCCTTGATAAAAATAAATTTTTCCTTGATATAAATTTTTTTTTCCTTGATATAAATTTGTCTTTATCCCTTTTAAATTTTACTGCATCAAATTCCAACCCATAGGCAAAATTCCTTTTCGTTTCAAATCCGCATGAACATATATAGGGGGGAACCTATGTGTTGTCCCTTTTAAAATTATTGAATCTATTGATGTGGGGGGTGTTTGGCTTTTCTTTTTTTTTGATATTGTTTTCCTTTGGTAATTAAATTTTCTATACCTTTGAGGGTTGAAATTTATTAGAAAATGCAACCATTTATTGTTTAAGTTATGGCTAATGAAGCAAATGAAAGTGTTATGAGAATTAATAAGCCTTTGGTTGGGACTATATTCCGAATTGTTATTGGGTTGGTTTTTATTTTGTCTGCTGTCCTAAAGTATTTATCTATTGAGGCGGTTGATTTGTTCTTTTTCGATCATAAACTTTTGCCTTGGGTTGTTACTACCTTTGCTTCAAGATTTCTTATTGCTTTTGAGGCTTTGGTTGGCTTGATGCTTGTTATTGGGATTTATCCTAAAACCACTAAGGTTCTAACTCTAACATCTCTTATTGGCTTCACTGTTTATCTTTTTCTTAAGCCTCTTCTTTTTGATGTTACGCAGGAAAATTGTTATTGTTTTGGTGATATTGTTCAGTTCTCCGACACTCAAACTATTATTAAAAATATTCTTTTGCTTCTTATGGCTCTAACTCTTTCTTGGGCTAAGGGCTGGAGACCTAAGTTCTCTAAATATATTCTTATTGGGTTGGTTGTGATTACTCTTGGTGTTTGTTTTACCATCAAACCTCCTGATTTTATTCAGGCTAAAATCTATAAGCATTCTGTTGATATTCGCCCTGAGGTTTTTGAACTGGTGAAGGAGTTGGATAATGTTAAGGCTCTTAATGTTAGTCAGGGTAGGAAGGTTGTTGGTTGGTATAGCACTGGTTGTAAGTATTGCAAACGGGCTGCTAAAAGAATTGATATCATTATTGATAGGCATAATTTGGATAAGGAGGATTTTATTGAAATTTTTGGGGGTAAGGAGAAACCTTTAACTGAGTTTTATCAGGAGTCGGGAACTAAGCCTCTAAACAACACTTTTATTCCTATTATTCCTTTCCTAAATACTACTCACGGACTTATGCCCGTTATCTTTTTGTTGGAAAATGGCAAGGTTGTCAAGCTCTACAAATTAACCACAATTGATGAAGAATTTATTGTCGACTTTTTACAAAATAAAAATTAATATTATGAAAAAAACTCTTTTATTTGTTATGGTATTAGGTTGTGTTTCTTTGGTTTCATGTACTCAAAACGATTGTACATGCGTTGCAACTCAACAAAAAAAATCTACTTCCTCTGGTTCTTCTTCCACCTATCCTGTTTATGATTGGGGCGGAAGTTGCAGTAGTATTTCTCCAACCGATATTCCTGAAATTAGCAATAACGGAACGGAATATAATCTTGATTGTTCTGAGTTATAAAAATTACTTCTTCTTTTCTAATAACATTTCCACAACTTCTGCGTTTTAGAATTAAATAAAATTTTAAACACAAAACATTATGGTCAGAATTCTATGGGTGGATGATGAGATTGATTTGCTAAAACCTCATATACTTTTTCTTGCAAAAAAAGACTACGAAGTTATTCCAGCAACTGATGGGCAAGAGGCCTTAGATATTTTGGAGCAGCAGTTGGTTGAGATAGTTTTTTTGGATGAAAATATGCCAGGTCTTTCGGGCTTGGAAACATTAAATCTTATTAAGGATAAATATCCTTCACTTCCTGTTATTATGATAACTAAGAGTGAGGAAGAACAAATAATGGAGCAAGCCATAGGCTCAAAGATATCAGATTATTTAATTAAGCCAGTTAATCCAAATCAAATTCTTCTTGCTCTCAAAAAGCATCTCCAAACAAAGCGATTGGTCAGTGAAACTTCAACACAAAACTACCAACAACAATTTCGTGAAATTTCTATGCGTCTAATGGACAGGATGGATTCAAAAGAGTGGATTGATGTTTATAAGAAGTTAGTATTTTGGGAATTGGAGTTAGCTTCTTCTGAAGATGAAAGCATATATGAAATCCTTCGTCAGCAAAAAGATGAGGCAAATACTCAGTTCTGCAAGTTTTATGAAAAATTTTATAGCAACTGGCTAATTGGTAAGGAACAAGATAAGCCAATGCTTTCACACACTGTTCTAAAAGAAAAGCTCTTCCCAATTCTAAAAGATGATGTGCCAACTTTTCTTATTGTTATAGACAATTTCCGCTACGACCAATGGAAGGCAATTCAGCCTATGGTTGAGGAGTTTTATAGAACAGAAAAAGAGGATATATACTATAGTATAATTCCCACCACAACGCAATATGCAAGAAATGCTATGTTTTCGGGTTTGATGCCTTCAGAAATTGAAAGAAAATATCCATCTCTATGGGTTAATGAAGACAAGGAAGGCAACAAAAATCAAAACGAACATGACCTTTTAAAAGAAAACCTCAAGCGTTATGGGCTAAACTTAAAAACAACATATCATAAGGTTCTTAATGCTCAATATGGCAAAAGAATGATTGAAAACCTGTCTAATATGCTTCAAAACGATTTGAATGTTATTGTTTACAATTTTATAGATATGTTGTCGCATGCAAGAACAGAAAATGAATTGGTTAGAGAATTGGCAGAGGATGAAAAGGCATATCGTTCGGTAACTCAAACTTGGTTTGAACATTCGGC
>JAQUTD010000023.1:14642-18634 GCA_028709955.1 Bacteroidales bacterium
AAGATTTACCATTTCGATTTCTATAGGATAAACAAAGAAGAAGAGGCCTACGATATTGGAGTTGAAGAATATCTATATGGAGGAGATTATTGTTTTTTGGAATGGAGTGAGAGGATTTCTAATCTACTCCCTGAGCATTATGTTAAAATCAATATCACCGAAATACAAAACCATTATAGAGAAATAAAAATAGAGAGGATTTAACCCTCTCTATTTTTTATTCTTGTTCTCTATATCCCTTAATCAATCCCCTCTCAGCCTTAGAAATAAAATCTAATATTTCATCAAGAGCTGGTGTTTTGGGTAGGGTTTTTAGTTTTTCAAATGCTTTTGAATAGTTAAGCCCTGATTGAAAAACAATGGTATAATAATCTTTTATCAGGTTGATTGTTTCTTGCTCAAAACCCCTTCTTGCCAAGCCAACAGAATTTATTCCACAATATGATAAAGGAAATTTTGCTCCCTTAACAAATGGGGGAACATCTTTGTCAACCAGTGAGCCTCCCATAAGAATTACGTGAGAACCAATTCTGGTAAATTGATGAATAGCACTTAATCCTCCAATAATGGCATAATTTCCAACTTCAATATGTCCTGCTAAGGTTGCTCCATTTGCCAAAACACAGTTGTCTCCAATAACACAATCGTGAGCAATATGAGCATAAGCCATAATAAGATTGTTATTTCCAATTTTTGTGTAACCTAAGGCTTTTGTTCCTCTGTTTATTGTAACTGATTCTCTTATTATGTTGTTGTCTCCAATATCAACTGTTGTCTTTTCTCCTGCAAATTTTAAGTCTTGAGGAACGGCACTTATTGATGCATTAGGGAAAATTTTGTTGTTTTTTCCAATTCTTGCACCAGGGAAAATGGTAACATTAGGGCCAATCCAACAATCATCTCCAATTTCTACATCCTCATATATCACAGAAAATGGTTCAATTATAACATTTTTACCTATTTTGGCGTCAGGGTGAATATAAGCTAAGGATTGATTCATAATTTTGTTTTAAATTGTTATTTATTTTTAGCAATTTGAGCCATAAGTTCTGCCTCCATAACTAATTTGGAGCCAACATAAGCCTCGCCCTTCATTTTCACAAGACCTCTTCTTACAGGTTCAGTTAAAAACAAACGGAAAATTAAGGTGTCACCAGGAACAACTTTCCCACGAAATCTCACACCATCAATTTTTAAGAAATAAGTATTGTAGTTTTCAGGATCTTCATAATCTTTAAGAACTAATATGCCTCCAGTTTGAGCCATTGCTTCAACAATTAAAACTCCCGGCATAACAGGTTCTGAAGGGAAATGTCCATTAAAGAAGTCTTCATTTGATGTAACATTTTTAACTCCCACAACATATCCTTCGCCAGCTTCAATAATTTTATCAACTAAAAGCATTGGGAATCGATGAGGTAAAATGGTTTTAATATCATTGATATTTAAAACAGGTTCTTGATTTGGGTCATACTTAGGAGCCCCTATCATTTTTTCCATAATTACTTTCTTTATTAGTTTTGCAAATTCTGTGTTGGCATGATGTCCTGGACGTTTCAAGATGAAATGTCCTTTCACACCAATCCCTAATAGTTTTATGTCTCCAATAAAATCTAATAGTTTATGCCTTACAGGTTCATTTTCAAATTTTTTGTTAATATGATTTAGAATCCCTCTTTCTGCCTTAACAGTATGAGGATCCTTGTTAAACACCTTTGCCAAATGTTCTATCTGCTCTTTATTCAAATCTTCTTCAACAAAAACCAAAGCATTATCCAAATCACCACCCTTTATCAAATTAAGTTTAAGTAATTGTTCTATTTCATGAAGGAATACAAATGTTCTACAATTTGCAATTTCTTTGTCGAAATTTTCAAGCGAATCAATGCTGAAAGATTGCTTCTCAAGCACAGACGAATTATAGTCAATAGTTATATCAACTTTAAACCCGTCGTAGGGTAGAACTGTTAATTCAATATCCTTTGTTTGGTCAATATATGTGATAGGTTCTTTAACAGAAAAATAGTATCGCTTAGCCAACTGTGGCTGAACTCCAACTTCTTTAATTGCTTCAACCCACAATTTTGAGCTTCCATCTAAAATAGGGATTTCATCTCCATCTATTTCAATTAATGCATTATCAATTTTGAAAAAATGAAGAGCAGCTATAAGGTGTTCCAAAGTAGCAACTTTTGCTCCATTTTTATCAAGAGTAGTCCCTCTGGAAGTGTCTGTGACATTTTCAACCAAGGCAGGGATAATAGGTTTATTCTCTAAATCAACCCTACAAAAATTTATGCCAGTGTTAGCATCGGCGGGTAATATAGATATAGTTACATCTTTTCCAAAATGTAACCCCTTACCACTAAGAGTAAGTTTAGACTTTATTGTGTTTTGTTGCTCCATAGCTTATCAATTTGCAAAGGTATAATTTTTTTTGAAAGCTAACAGCATAAAATTCCAAAACCCTATCTGAAAAAACATAAAAAAGACAGTTAAGATATTTAATTTCCTCTTTTTAATCAAAATAACCAAAGCAAGAAAAAAGGCTGACCTAAGGTTTTAATTTAAGTCAGCCTAACAAATTTTATATTAATACTCTTATTTATAAAGTGAAAATGTGCCTTTATCTGTAATTACTTCATTTCTCTTTCCTGCATAACGATATTTTGCTACCCAAACATAGGAGCCCTGCGGAACAATTTCCCCTTTCTGGGTACCATTCCATGCTTTTTCTTGGTTGTTTGCAGTATATATGCATTCTCCCCAACGATTATAAATTTGAAGTTCAAACTCAACAGGATTGTCAATATAAACTCTGAACTGAGATATTCTTGGGTCAGGGTCGTAAACATATATTGCATTTGGAGCCCAAAGATAATGCGTTTTAGCAATTCTTATAGAATTTACAACTGAGTCCTGGCATCCAGCATCATTTTGAACATAAAGATTAATTTGATAAGATTGGTTTGTGTCTGAAAGTTCAAACAAGTGAACAAATATTGATTCAGTTGAGGTTGCACCATCGCTTAAAAGCCATCTTCTTGAAACACTTCCATTAGTTTCATCGCTAAAAATTACAGTTGGGTCAAGGTCGTTTACAACAGTTGGGTTAAATGACATTTGAGCAACAGGCAATGGATTTACAAAAACAATAACAGTGTCAATGTTTTCGCAACCAATATCATTTAATCCATGTGCAAAATACATTGTGGATTCATGTGGTCTAACAGTTAAGTTTGTTAGTGTACTATTTTCAGCATCAGCATCAACAGGGAAAGATTTCCAAAAATAATTTTCAGCATCTCCACTGACATATATTTGTGCTGAATCGGAATAACAGATGTTAACATCTTGGTTTGCAGTAACTATTGGTTTGTTGAGGGCGGTAACAATTATTGTTTCTATTGTCTCACATTGAGCAGGTCCATATTTAACGCTAACCTCATATTCTGTTTCATTTTCAATCGGTCTTGTAGAAATTGTTGATGTAGCTTGCCCCGTTGACCATAAGTAAGTGCAATTAGGTAAAGAAGAATTCGCTGTTAGAATTGTTAAATCACCCAAACAAATTCTATCTTCTCCACTAATGCTAACTACTGGGGCTTCGTTAACCGTAACATTAATTGATGTTGTGGCTTCACATTCAAAATTATCTGTTAATTTATAATTAATAGTGCCCGTATTTTGAGGAGAATATACTAATGTGTCATCTGTTGAAATAGGGTTATTTATATCATAATACCATAAAGATGTTCCTGCGACAGGATTTTCATTTGTATTCCATAACCTTATAGTATCATTCTTGCATATTGTCATATCATTTGCAAGTGATACATTAAACGTACGTGGATGAACCTTAATAGAATCTCTTCTTGTACAAATTAATTGTTCGTATTCATTAAGGTTGTCAACTTCAAATATATAGGTTGTGTTTTCAGTTGGGGAAACTACAATTGAATTAGGATTAGCAATATCTTGATAGGTAGGAG
>JAQUTD010000024.1 GCA_028709955.1 Bacteroidales bacterium
ATATAAGTGTGCTAAGACCTTATTAAAGTTTAATTATATGAGGAATAAATCTTGCATCCTGCCACCTTACACACTGCATCCTGCCACCTTACTATGTGCATCCTGCCACCTTGCATACTACATCCTGCCAGGATGTAAAATTTATTCCTCATATAAATAAATTTATTCTTCGTTTCAGTAAATTCTTTCTTGACTTTAATAAATTATTCTTTGATATAAATTCAAATATATCATTGATACAAATTTTAGGTCTAATGGACAAAAAGTAGGCTATTTTATTGAAATAACTCTTGATTCAATTTTCTTAGAATCAAGAGTTATAGTTTTATCTTTTGATTATAAAAAACTTAGTTTCCGAAGTCGTCGAACATTATGTTTTCTGGAGGCACTCCTAATTTATCTAACATTGCAACTACTGCATCTGTCATTAGTTTTGGGCCACAAAGATAATATTCAATTTCTTCAGGTTCTGGATGATTATTTAAATAATTATCAAAGATTACTTGATGGATAAATCCTACATAGCCTTCCCAATTATCTTCTTTCTTTGGTTCACTTAAGGCAATATTAAACTTAAAGTTTTCGTGCTGTTTTTCAATTTGTTTAAATTGTTCTGTATAGAATAGTTCTCTTAATGAACGTCCGCCATACCAGAATGTAGCTTTACGGTTTGTATTTTTTGTTATAAATTGGTCAAAGATATGAGAACGCATTGGCGCCATTCCTGCTCCTCCTCCAACAAACATCATTTCTTTTTGGGTGTCTTTGATGAAAAATTCTCCATAAGGACCTGATATAGTTATTTTATCTCCAGGTTTCAACGACCAAATATATGATGAACATATTCCAGGATTAATATTTTTAAATCCTCCTGTTTTTCTATCAAAAGGCGGAGTTGCTATACGAATATTTAGCATTATTATGTTTCCTTCTGCTGGGTGGTTTGCCATTGAATAGGCTCTATAAACTAATTCTGGATTTTTCATTTTCAAATCCCAAATCTTCATTTTATCCCAGTCTTCTTGATATTCTTTTAAAACTTCAATATTTTTGTAGTCAACCTCACATTTTGGAACATCAATTTGAATATATCCTCCTGAACGGAAATTTAATCTTTCTCCCTCCGGAAGTTTCACAATAAATTCTTTAATGAATGTTGCAACATTATCGTTGGAAACAACTTCGCACTCCCATTTCTTAATACCAAAGATTTCTTCTGGTATTTCAACCTTCATATCTTGCCTTACTTTCGTTTGGCATCCTAAATGATAATTATTCATTTGTTCTTTTCTTGAAAGATGTGGCTTTTCTGTTGGAAGCACTTCTCCCCCTCCTTCAGTTACCTGACACTTACACAATCCACATGTTCCTCCTCCTCCACAGGCTGATGGAAGAAAGATTTTATTTTCTGAAAGTGTTGAAAGGAGTGTTGAGCCTGGTTGAACAATTAATTCTTTTTCCTGGTTAATAGTTAATTTTACTTCTGCTTGAGGAAGTAGTTTTTTTCGTGCATATAGTAACATCCAAACAAGTAAAAGGATTATTACTAAGAAAACTACAACACCTATTATTAATATTTTTCCCATTTCTTAAAAGTTTGTTTTAGTCTTACAATTTTATTCCTAAAAAGCTCATAAAAGCTATTGCCATAAGTCCTGTTATAATAAAGGTTATACCTAATCCTCTAAGTGGTGCAGGTATTTGAGAATAACGAAGTTTTTCTCTTATGGCTGCAATTCCAACAATTGCTAACAACCATCCTAATCCTGAACCAAGGGAAAATCCAATTACTTCTCCAATATTATTGTATTCTCTTTCTTGCATAAAAAGGGAAGCTCCAAGAATGGCACAGTTTACAGCTATTAGTGGTAGAAATATTCCTAATTGAGCATATAGTACAGGGGAAGTCTTTTCAATAAACATTTCAACAAGTTGCACCATTGCAGCAATAACAGCTATAAAAACGATAAAGCTTAAATAGCTTAGATCTATTGATGCTAATTTAGGGCTTATCCATGCTAAGGCTCCTTCTTTTAGAAGAAAATTATCTATAAGATAATTTAGGGGTACTGTAATTAATAGAACAAATACAACTGCAATTCCTAATCCCATTGAGGTTTTTACAGTTTTAGATACTGCCAAATAGGAACACATTCCTAAGAAGAAGGCAAAAATCATATTGTCAACAAAAATTGACTTTACGAATATATTTATTATTTCTTGCATATTTTCAATTTCTTAAGTGTTACTATTTTTCACAAAGATCTTTATTCCTTGCTCTTTGTATCCATATTATAATTCCTACAAGTATTAGCGCCATTGGAGGCATTATCATTAAACTATTGTCTTGATAACCCATATCGTAGAATGATTGAGGTATTACGTTATATCCCCAAAGAGTTCCACTACCAAATAATTCTCTAATTATTCCAAGAGTAACAAGTATTACTGCATATCCTATTCCATTTCCTATTCCATCTAATAAGGAATCAAATGGTTTATTATTCATCGCAAATGCTTCAAGACGTCCCATTACAATACAATTTGTTATGATTAAGCCTACAAACACTGACAATTGTTTACTAACATCATAAACAAATGCTTTTAATATTTGGTCAACTAAAATAACCAATAGAGACACAATTACTAATTGAACAATAATTCTAATTCTTGGAGGTATTGTATTTCTTATAAGAGATATTATTAAATTTGAAAAAACAACAACAACTATTACGCTCAATGCCATTACAAATGCTGGTTGTAGTTTTGCTGTTACTGCCAAAGCAGAACAAATTCCTAATACTTGAACTGTAATTGGGTTTTCCTTTGATAGCGGATTCTTTATTAGTTTAAAATTTATTCCTGCCATAACATTATTTTTTTAATGAGTTAAAATAAGGAATGTAGAATTGCAAGCAGCTTTTAAGCATATCTGTAACTCCGTTTGAAGTTATTGTTCCTCCCGAAACAGCATCAACCTGATGAGGATTATTTTTATCAGCTCTCTTTATTACCTCAACAGAAGTAAAATTGGTATTGTCAAATATAGTCTTTCCCTTAAATTGATTTTGAAAGTCAGGTAGGGCTATTTCTGCTCCCAAACCAGGAGTTTCTGATTTGTGGTCAAAATTAACTCCAACTATTGTATTTAAATCTTCCGCAAAAGCAATATTCCCCCATATTCCGCCCCAAAGTCCATTCCCAATAACTGGAACTACATAAGATTTTTTACCATCTTTTTGACATACATATATTGGCAGAGATGCCGAAAGGTCATTAACTTTTGTAAGAGCCATTTGTTTCTTAATATCTAAATTAAAAGGGTTAATTGTACCTGTTGTTTGTTTTCCATTAATAACACTTCCTATTATTTCTCCTTTAGAATTGATAGCATGTTGCTCTATAAAATATTTATTAAATAAATCTTCAGCATTATCAGGTGTTGATTGGATACTAACAGCTCCTAAAAGTTGTTGCATTTTTTCAACTCTCACATTTTTGTCCTGCATTGGTTTTAGTCCAACGGCAGCTAAGGTAAGAATGACTGCAGAAAGAACAACTAAAATAGTTGCGTAAATATAGATATATCTATTACTAAACATTTTCTCCTCCTTTCATTTTCCAACGTTTAATTCTTTTTTTAATGTTTGAATCCACTACATAATAATCAATAAGTGGAGCAAAAACATTAAGAAGTAATATCGATAACATCATTCCTTCTGGATAAGCAGGATTTACTACTCGAATCAATACCGCCATAACTCCAATTAAGAAACCATATATCCATTTCCCTCTGTTTGTTTGTGATGCTGTCACAGGGTCTGTTGCCATAAATACTGCTCCAAACATAAAACCTCCCATAACATAATGATAGTAGAATGGTATTTGTGTGTATGGATTTGATCCAAATAAATTAAAAGTTAATCCCATCACTGCTCCTCCAACAAAAACTGATAACATTATTCTCCAAGAACCAATTCCTGTAAACAATAGAAGAATAGCTCCCAAAAGAATGGCAATTGCTGAGGTTTCACCAATACTTCCTGGCATTACTCCTAATAACATTTCCATAAAAGAATGAGTCGGGATACTTGCTCCAGCCATCATTTCTGCAAGTGGAGTTGCTCCTGAGAATGCATCAGCTTTTTCTGCAATCCAAACATTATCTCCCGACATTGAACTTGGAAAGGCAAAGAACAAAAAGGCACGCGCTAAGAGTGCTGGGTTAAGAAAATTCATTCCTGTTCCACCAAATACTTCCTTTCCTATTACCACTGAAAATGCAGTAGCCATTGCAACTTGCCATAGAGGAACATCTGGAGGCATAACTAAAGGAATTAACATTCCCGTAACTAAAAAACCTTCATTTACTTCATGTCCCCTCCATTGTGCAAATCCAAATTCTATGGATAAACCAACCACATAAGATACAATAATTATTGGGAGTACTTTTAAAATTCCATACCATAAATTATTCCATATTTCATCGAAGAAACCTATTTTTGGATCGAGTGAAAGGAAATGTTGATAACCTATGTTATAGGTTCCAAACAAAAGAGCAGGAATCAATGCTACAATAACCATAGTCATTGTCCTTTTCATATCTAACGCATCTCTAAAATGAGCTCCATTTTTTGTTGTTGTTTTCGGGACAAAAGCAAATGTTTCAAAGGCATCAAAAGTTGAATGAAGCCAAGGGAACTTCCCTCCCTTTTCAAAATCAGGCTTCAAATTATCTAATATATTTCTCAGCAATTTCATTCTCCCAGCTCCTTTCTCATTAGTTCAAGACCATCTCTTATTATTTGTTGAATATCTGTTTTTGAAACATCAATAACTTCACATAATGCGAAATCTTCAGCATCAACTTCATAAATTCCTAACTGTTCCATCAAATCAATGTCTCCAATAATACATGCCTTTATCAATTGCATTGGATATATATCCAGAGGTAAAACTTTTTCATACTCACCAGTTAGAACTAATGCACGTTTCCCTCCATGAAGATTTGTGTCAATATTAATAGGTTTTCTTTTTTGCTTTGGCAATAGGTTGAGAAAACCAGACAAGAAGGTACGATAGAGACTGAATTTTTTGAATCCAGGTAGTACCCAACCTAAAAACTCATAATAATCACCCTCAGTTATTACAGAAACTAAATTATCATAAGCCCCAAGATAGCCATCATAGCTTATTGTTTTCCCAGTTAAAACTGTTCCACTTATATAACGGATATTGTTTTCTTTATTCACATTTTTTTCAACAATATTAGCAATTGAAGCTCCAAGCTTAACGCTATAGTACCGAGGATTTTTCACCTCATTACCAACCAAAGCTATAGTTCTATCCTTTTCAACTCTTCCGGTTGCAAATAATTTTCCGATAATAGCTAAATCTTGTGCATCAATATACCAAATGCTCTCTCCCTTATTAATTGGGTCAAGTTTTGCTATCTGAACACTAATATTTCCAACTGGATGCTGTCCTTTAAATTTGTTTATTTCAACTCCTTGTAGTTTTAAAAGCTCATCGCAAGTGGTTTTATCAAAACTAACGTTAACATGGATATTACCCTTAGTTAATTTCTTCAAAACATCAACTCCCAATTGAATTTCTGCCGCCTTTCCCCTAAGAAGAATATTGTAGTTGGCTGCAAGCGGGGAGGAATCAAATCCAGAAACAATTATGCACTTTGGACTTGAGTCAGGATTAGGAATAATCGCATAAGGCCTCTTACGGATAAGAGTCCATAATCCAGATTTGAGAAGTTTCTCAAGCACATCTTCCCTATTCATAGAGGCTAAAGATTCTTTTCCAAAATCTTCATAATCTTGAGTTTGTTCAGGGATGATAATTACTTCTTCAATGACTCTTTTCTCTCCCCTTTTAATGGATTGTACAACTCCAGAAACTGCTGAAGTGAAAAGAATTTTCTCGTTATGTTTTGCATAAAAAATTGGTGAACCAGCCTTTACTCTATCACCCTCCTTAACCATCATTTTTGGTATTAAACCAATATAGTCTTGGGGTTTTATTGCATAAGACTCAACCTTGGGGGTTAAAATCTCATTCTCTGCTTCGCCAATTATCTTTATGTCAAAACCTTTCTTAACTGTAATTATATTAGACATAAATCATTGAATCAATTTATACTTACGTAATATTAGATTTAAAATTAATCTACAAAATTACAATTTAAAAATCTATGCTGCAAGCATAAAAACAAATTATAATTATTTTATTTCTAATAATGCCTCAAATAACTGTTTAATAAGAGTTGAGATTGCTTTACTGTTCTTAGAAAACTAAAATACGAAAAAATAAAAAATAAAAAAAATTGAAGGAGAAATGAAAAATAAAAATAAATAAAAATTAAGTACGGATTGGGCAAAGCTAACCCTCGAAAGGATTTACTTAAACGGCGTATAAAATAATTGAAACGAAGATTAATTACCCAAAAGATGCACGTCTTTCATATCAAAAGATTTCTTTACATACCAACAACTATTTTACCTTCTTTGTATTTTATATTGCCATTGACCATTGTGAGGAATATCTTTGAATTAAGGGTTATACCTTCAAGAGGAGACCATTTACATTTATAAAAGAGGTTATCTTTAGTAACCGTTTCTTTTTTGTTTAAATCAACCAATACAATATCCGCAAAATACCCTTCTTTTATCTCTCCCCTATCTTTTAAGTTAAAGAGTTTGGCAGGATTGTAAGACATTTTTTCTTGAACTTGGTTCAAACTTAGCTCACCTTGATTAACTAATTCTAAAACAATTTGAAGAGAGTGTTGGATTGAAGGGATTCCTGAGGGAGCATCAAAATATGGTTTTTCTTTTTCTTCTATAAGATGTGGAGCGTGGTCAGTTGCGATAATATCTATTTTATCTTCCCTAAGTGCTTTTCGAAGGGCTTGTCTGTCTTGAATTGATTTGATAGCAGGGTTACACTTGATTTTATTTCCAAGGGCTTCAAAATCATCTTGTGAGAACCAAAGGTGCATTGGGCTAACCTCTGCTGTTATATTCTTTGTTCCAATTTTTCCAGTTTTTAGAAGAGACAATTCCTTTTCAGTTGAAATATGAGCAATATTTAATTTTGTTTTATCTTTGGCTAATTCAATTGCAAATTTGGTTGAAAGATAACAAGCCTCAGCATCTCTAACTAAAGGATGTATTGATGGTGGAGCTTCATTATTAGGATAGATGCCCTTATATTTTTGGTTATTTGCTTTTACTCTTTGTTCATCTTCACAATGAGCTGTTATAACATAAGGACTTCTTTGGAATAAGTCTTCAATTGTTGCTTGGCTATCAACCAGTATATTACCTGTAGATGAGCCAAGAAAGACCTTAAATCCACATATATCTTCATTTGGAATTTTTATAGCTTGGTCAAGATTTTTATTGGTAATTCCAAAGTAGAACTTATAGTTGCACAGCATTTTTTCTTTTGCTAAACCAATTTTTAATTGAAGTGCGTCTTCAGTTATTGTAGGAGGATTTGTGTTCGGCATTTCAAACACAGTTGTTACTCCTCCTGCAACAGCAGCTCTTGATTCTGAAAGCATATCAGCCTTATATTCTAAACCTGGCTCGCGGAAATGAACATGAATATCAATAATCCCAGGGAGTAATAATAATCCTTTTGCTTCAATTATTTCTGTATCAAAAGGAAAATCGGATAACTCCGATTCTGAAATCTTTATTATCCGATCATCCTTTATTAAAATATTAACTTCTCTTTGGCCAAATTCATCAACTATATTAGCCAAATGTATATATTTATATTTAGTCATTATTGCTCTTCTACTTCTGCAATTATTGTTTGGTCAACTAAAATTCTTCCACAATATTCACAAACAATTATTTTTTTATGCATTCTAATATCCATTTGTCTTTGGTGAGGAATTTTATTGAAACATCCTCCACAAGCATCTCTGTCGACTTCTACAACAGCAAGACCATTTCTTGAGTTGTCACGAATTCTTTGATATGCAGTCAAATATCTTTGCTCTATTAGTTTTGAATTTTCTTCACTTTCAGCCAAAAGGACTTTTTCTCTTTCTTCAGTTTCTGCAATGATTTCATTTAATTCAGACTTCTTTTGTTCTAAATCTTTTTGCTTTTCTTCAAGTAGAGAATTCACTCTTTCAACCTCTTGTTTATGATGATCAAGATCAACCATTGCTTCCTTGATTTTCTTTTCACATAGTTGAATTTCTAAATTCTGAAATTCAACTTCTTTTGATAAAGATTCATATTCTCTATTGTTACGTACACTTTTTTGTTGTTCTTCGTACTTTTTTATTAGGTTTGAGCAATCTTTCATCATTAATTTCCTGTCTGAAATCTTTTGATCTAATGCGGCTTCTTCAGTTTTAAATTTTTCTATTCGAGTTTCTAATCCCACAACCTCATCTTCAAGGTCTTGAACCTCTAATGGCAATTCTCCTCTAACAATTCTAATTTTATCAATCTGAGAATCTATTTGTTGTAATTTGTATAAAGCAATTAATCTTCTCTCAACAGTAATATCTGCCTCTTCACTTTTTCTAATTGGAGCAACAAGTGCTTCTGCTTTTGTTTTTGCTGTAACTTTCTTTGCCATTATTATTTATTATTTAAAAATATTTTACTCTATTGGAAGAATTATCTAAAATTAAGGGTACAAAATTACAAAATTTTTCAGAAAGAATTGCAATAATCCTTTCTTTTATAAATTGTTCACTTTCATAATGTCCTATTTCTGCTAATAGGATTGATTTGTCATTATCTAATAAGTCATGATATTTTATTTCCCCAGTAATAAATATATCTACTTTAGATTTTATCGCATAAGGGATTAGAAAGCTTCCACTTCCTCCACATATTGCAACATTTTTAATTTGTTCTATGGGTGCTGAGTTATATCTGATTTGAGGCAGATTTAAAACTTTTTTTAGATGAATAAAGAATTCTTCCTTTTTCATTGGCTTTTTAAACTCCCCAATGGCTCCACCTCCCAACCAATTCTCATTTTCACAATCAAAATCATTGCTTAAGGGCTTGATATTAACAAGACCTATTTTTTGTGCCAAAATCCCATTTACTCCATTTAAAGCATTATCCATATTTGTGTGAGCAGCATATAGAGCAATATCATTTTTTATTGACTTAACAATGATTTTACCTAAAGTCGAAGTATAATCTATATTTTTAATTGCTTTAAAAAGAATAGGGTGATGCGAAATAATTAAATTACAATTGGATTTAATTGCATTATCTATAATTTCTTCAGAAAGGTCTAAACAAACGTATGTTCCTGAACATTCATTTTCTGTATTTCCTAATGTCAGTCCTGAGTTATCATAATCTTCCTGCCAACTAAGTGGAGCAAAGTTTTCAATAGTGGATATTATATCTTTGATATAAACTTTTCCCATTATATTCTTTCAATTAGTTTTTCAACAATAAGTATTATTTTCTCTTCTGCCTTCTTCCCTGCCTGAAGAACCTCATCATGAGTTGTATCTTCAATTACATCCTCCCTAAAAACATTTGAAACAAGACTCATTGCAAACACTTCAATTTTTGAATGAATAGCAACTATTACTTCAGGGGTAGTACTCATTCCAACTGTATCTGCCCCAATTGAATGGTAAAACTTATATTCTGCTGGAGTTTCAAAAGTAGGTCCTGTATTTCCTAAATATACTCCTTTTCGTAATTTTATGTTATATTCTCTTGCAATCTGTTCTGCCTTTTCAATTAGTAATGATGAATAAGCCTTATTCATTGCAGGAAATCGTATTCCTAAGTTTTCATCATTTGTTCCAATAAGTGGATTAGGTAGGAGATTAATATGATCTTCAATTATCATTATATCTCCAACATTGAAAAATGGATTAACTCCACCTGCTGAATTTGTAAGGATTAGTTTCTCAACTCCAATTTCTTTCATCACTCTTATAGGAAAAGTTACTTGTTGCATTGGGTATCCTTCATAGAAATGAAATCTGCCTTGCATTGCAACAACTTGTTTATTGCCGATAGTTCCAAAAATTAATTTGCTTTTGTGACCTTCAACTGTTGAGATTGGGAAATTTGGAATATCAGAATAATCTAAAACTTTTTCTACATTAATAATATTAACAATATTTGCTAATCCACTACCACAGACTATTCCAATTATAGGCTTTGTATATACATTTGACTTAATATATTCTGCCGTAGCTTTTATTTTTTCGTACATCATCTAATATTATATCTTTAAAACTTATGGATTTCATTGAAGAAGAGGTTATCGTTAGCCCTATTGAAAGTACATATATTGGAATTTGTTTTAATTTTTCAAATCCCTTCAATCGGGTTGAATCTTTCTCTGTTGTAATTATTATTGTGTTTTGTTGTTTGATTGAATCATAAATTCCAATTATATTATCAATATCTTTATTGGAAAAATTGTGATGATCAGGAAATTCTATCTTTTCTACTATTACTGTTTTTTCACTAATATATTCAGTTATTTGGCTATTATCTGCAATTCCCGTTAAAAGAATAACTGAGTGGTCAGATAAATTATTTATATGATTTTCACCAAACAAAGAGAATAATGGTTTGTAATCAATATGACTAAAGAACACTTTTTGATATTTCTTAGGTCTAATTTTAGACTCAAACGTTACTTTATCTCCAAGTGTATAATGTTGAGGAGATTTAGTAATAATAATGTAATCTGCTCTTTTATACCCTTTTTTTTGTTCTCTTAGAAGTCCAAAAGGTAAAATTCTATCTTTAAAGAATGGATTAGAATATTCAGTTAAAAGAATAGAAATATCTACGGTTAATTTTCTATGTTGGAAAGAATCATCCAAGATTACCATTTCTAATTCTTTATTTTGTTTCATTATTTCTTCGATTCCTCTATTTCTATCTTCACATACTGCAAAAACAGTATTAGGATATTTTTGTTTCATTTGCAAAGGTTCATCTCCAACTGTTAGAGCTGTGTCTTTTTCAAGGTCTAATATTCGGAATCCCTTTGTTTTTCTTCCATATCCTCTGCTTAAAACAGCAATTTTATATACATCTGAAAATACATTTACTAAGTATTCAACATGAGGAGTTTTGCCAGTACCTCCAACTTTTAGATTTCCTATTCCAATTGTTGTTACTTTATGTTTTATTGACTTGATCCATCCTAAATCATAGAATAAATTACGACAATATACTCCTATACTATAGAATATAGTTAAAGGATATAGAATATAAGCAAAAAAAACTCTCATATTAATTACAATTATATACTAATAAATCAATTCCATCAAAGTATGTACAATAGGAATATAAGTTTCTTTTAGCAACGCTACCATTTGTTGGAGAACCATCATAATTAATAAACTTTGAATCACATTTTGGACAAACCAATAAGGCATTTGTTATTTGATCTACTTCCAGTCTTCCATGGCAATCTGTTGCGGTACATGACCTTTCATAACAAATATATTCCCCATAATTCAGTCTAAAAACAACAACTCCCCTCATCCCACCTTCAAAATATTCCCAACCTCTATTCCCTGAGTTTAAATTAAAATATTCTGTGCTTTCGGGATTAATCGAAAAGTTTACATAACCATAATCAAAGGCTTCTTCCTTACAACTCACAAAAGGGATTGCAATCAAAAAACATAATAAAAGAAAAACTTTTCTCATAAATATACAACGTTATGAGGCACTATATATTGCAACAAGACAAACATCACCCACTGCTCTTAAAGTATTTTTACTAATACAGTTAATATCATCTTTTATAGTATGCCAATATGGGAAAAAACTACCTGCAGGGTCATACTGAACAATATCAATCATAGGTATTTTAGCATTTTGATTTACCCAAATATGATCATCCATAACTCCGCCTGTTTCATCATTAAGGAAGAAACTACTATATCCCCTATCGTGTGCAATCTTCCAAATCTTGTTCATAATTGAAGAAGCATAATACATTGATTGACGTTCCTTTGTGAAACAAGGATTAGTATAACCAACCATATCTAAAAGTATGCCATATTTTGCCTGATAGAAAGGAATGTGAGTATTTTTAGACCAATATTGCGAACCTAAACACCAATCTGATTGATCCTCTATATCTGACTCATCCCACTCTGGTGTTCCTTGGTCTTCAAGATCAAAGAAAATAATATCAACTCCAATTGTAGTTGTTTTAAGTTTTAAGCATCTTGCCATTTCCATTAATACTCCCACACCTGAAGCTCCATCGTTTGCTCCGATGATTGGAGTTTTATGATTTTTCTCATCTGGGTCATTATCAGCCCAAGCACGAGAGTCCCAATGTGCTGCAAAAAGGGTTCTATCGGTTGATTTAAGATTAAAACTTGCAATAATATTTCTGCCTTTTACTGCCTTTCCATTATATAGTTTTGAAGAGAAATTTTGTTCAATTACTGTATCTGCATATTGCCTAAGAAAAGAGACTAAATAATCTCCACAAGCTTTATGAGCCTTTGACTCAGGAACTCGAGGACCAAAATCGCATTGAGTCTTAACATAAGCATATGCGCTATCGGCATTAAAAGAAGGAACCTCAACTTTCGAATAGCTAAATTCTGATTTATTTTCTTTTTGTTTTTTATCCTTGCATCCTACAAAAACAAAAACTAATGCTATTACTATTATAAAACAATATTTCTTCATATTTTTATTTTTATTCTAAATTCCAACTTACTCCGTCTTTTGAGTCTTTTATTTTTATTCCTAATGTTGCCAATTGGTCTCTTAATTCATCTGATTTTGCCCAATCTTTATTTGCTCTTGCATCTTTTCTTAGATCAATAATCATTTTAACCAAGCCTTCAATTGTTGGCATCATATTAGATGATTGTTCATCTTTTATTCCTAAAACATTAACAAACCAATCTTCAAACAATTGATTTAATTCTTCAATTGCTTTTTCATTAATTTTCTCAGAACCATCAAGCAGTTTGTTAACTATAGTTACAGCTTCAAATAAATTTGAAATAAGAATTGGAGTGTTGAAGTCGTCATTCATTGCTTCAAAACATTTTTGTTTTATTTCTTCAATATTAACGGTACTCTCTTTTGAAGTAACTATTTTTTTTATACTTCTTTGTGCTTCCAATAAACGCTTTAATCCCTTTTCGGCAGCTCCAAGAGCATCATTTGAAAAATCAAGGGTTGAACGATAATGAGCTTGAAGTATAAAGAAACGAATTGTCATTGGAGAATATGCTCTTTCTAACATTTTATGTGTTCCAGTAAAGAATTCTTCAAGTGTAATGAAGTTTCCTAAACTCTTCCCCATCTTTTGTCCTCCAATTGTTATCATATTATTATGTATCCAATAATTTGCAGGTTCATGTCCAAAAGCACACATAGATTGTGCAATTTCTGATTCGTGGTGAGGGAACAAGAGGTCTAATCCTCCTCCATGAATATCAAACCTTTCTCCAAGATATTTTGAGCTCATTGCTGTACATTCTAAATGCCAGCCAGGAAAACCATCACTCCAAACAGAAGGCCAACGCATAATATGTTCTGGTTGTGCTTTCTTCCAAAGAGCAAAATCAGCAGAATTACGTTTTTCATTTTGTCCTTCTAATTCTCTTGTTGTTGCAAGCATATCTTCCAAAACACGATTTGAAAGTATTCCATATTTATGAGTATCGTTTTGATATTTTACAATATCAAAATAAACTGATCCTTCAGAAATATAGGCATAACCCGAATCTAATATTTTCTTTACAATTTCAATTTGTTCAATTATATGTCCTGATGCTGTTGGTTGAATGCTTGGCCTGAGAACATTAAGGCAATCCATTGCATCAAGATAACGTTTAGTGTAGAATTGTGCAATTTCCATTGGTTCCAATTGTTCTAAACGTGCTTTCTTTGCAATTTTATCTTCCCCTTGGTCTGCATCGTTTTCTAAATGTCCTACATCTGTAATATTCCTCACATATCTAACCTTATAGCCTAAGAAATTAAGATAACGAAAGATAATATCAAACGTTATTCCTGGGCGAGCATGTCCTAAGTGAGCATCTCCATAAACTGTTGGACCACAAACATACATTCCTACGTTTGGTGAATTGATAGGAGTAAAGATTTCTTTTTTTCTTGTTAGTGTATTATAAACGTATAGTTCCATACTATTGATTAATTTTATTATCAAACTTAATTCTACTTACCATTATTGCAACTGAAATGGCTCCAAGTGCCAAAACTAATAAAAATATTGATATAATATCTAAAATTCTTAGTTGAACAGGAAAAGCATCAACAACAAAACTCCCTGCTCCCATTTTTATTATTCCAAACTCTTGTTGCACTAAACATACTACTATTCCTATAATTAGTCCTATTATGGCTCCAATAAAAGAAAGCATAATTCCATTTAAAAAATATATCTCCCTAACCGATTTGAGGGTTGAACCCATTGAGCGGAGGACAAGAATATCTTTCTTTTTATCCATTATCAGAAGAGATAAAGATCCCATAACATTAAATGTTGCAATAAATATTATGAATGACAAAATTACATAAACGCCTAAACGCTCTGCCTTAATAACTTTTTGATAAATTGGTTCTTGTTCAAAAATATCTTTAACAACATAATCATCTCCTACAAATCCCTTAATTTGAGTTTTTAGTTTTAATATGTCATTCTCGCTTTTTGGGCGAATGAAAATTGAACTAACTTCATTATTATTATAATCTAAAAGTTCTCTAGCAAAGCTAATAGGGACAAAAATATTTGTTTCATCCATTTGTGCATCCATTTGAAAACTTCCTGAATATATTATCTCTTTATTATTGAATGACTCATCCTGTGAAATAGAAATTTTACCTTCACGTTTGGGAACAATCAAGCTAACAACTGCACCCATAAGTTCCGCATTATTAGGAATTCCAATGTTTGCTGCAACACCAATACCCATAACACAAGCATCATATCCAAAGCGTTTTAATGCAAAATCACCGTAAGCAATGGAGGTATCAATCCTATTTATTTTTGTGTAGCTTTCATCAATTCCTTTCATATTAACCAAAGCCTGACTTTGCCCAAAAGAAATTAATGCATTCTCTTTTAAAACAGGTGAGATTGAAGAAACATTCTCTAAGGTTTTTATTTTATTGTAGGGAATAGAATCAATTGAGAAAACCTTCCCTTTCTTAGCTTCAATAACTAACGGAGGGTTTGAAGAAGAAAGAATTTTGGTTCCTACAAATGTAAAGCCGTTAAACACTGAAATAACAACTAAAAGCGCCATCGTAGTTATAGCAATTCCTATCAAAGAGATTAAAGAAATAATGTTTATAACTTTAAGTTTTTTCTTCGAGAAGAAGTATCGCCAAGCAACATACAAAGGCAAATTCATATATACCTATTTTTTAAGCAGGTTGTCAATATTCTCAATATAATTAAGGCTATCGTCAATAAAGAAACTAATTTCTGGAATAACACGAAGTTGGTTTTTAACCTTTTGTGCAAGTTTCATACGAATAAAGGTTTTCTTTTCTTCTAACAGCTTTATTATATCATCAATTGTTTTATTTCGAAGGGGGAAAATGCTAACGTATATGCGAGCCACCGACAAATCAGCACTCACCCTAACTCTTGTAACAGTAATCATTGCACCTTCAAATAAAGCCACAGCCTCTTGTTGCAATATAACGCCCATATCTTTTTGAATTAAGCGTTCAACTTTTTGTAATCTTGTTTGGTCCATAAGTTGCAAAATTACAATATATTTTCCAAATTTCTCATTAAAAGGAAACAACAAACAAAAATATCAATATGGGAACTTGATTTTAGTAAGTCCCCATTTCAACAATAGTGAATCGGCGATATGCTTGTGGTGAATCGGCGATATGACTAAAGTGAATTGCCCGTTTTGGGGGTAGCATATTGGGCGTTTCGGGGGTAGCATAATGGGCGTTTCGGGTATAGCATATTGGGCAATATGCTTTCATAAGTTCTTTTTATGGTATTTGAGAAAGGTTGAAAAGATATTTTTATGTACCTTTGTGGCTAATATTTATATGAAGAATCTAAAATTAGAACAAAAAATTGGGTTTGAACAGATACGTCAATCCTTAAAAGATAATTGTTTAAGTATAGGTGGGGAAAATTTTGTTGATAATATGGAGTTTTCTTCAAATTATGCTAAAATCATTAATTCACTCAACTTGACTGAAGAATTTCGTCAAATTTTTGTTTCCAATCAAATCTTCCCATCTTCCAACTACTTTGATATGAGGATTGAACTTGAAAGATTAAGACTTTTAGGAACTTTCATTTCTCAATCATCTCTTTTCGACCTAAAAACCTCACTCCAAACCATAAATGAATGTCTGATATTCTTTTCAAAATCAGACCCCCAAAAGTATCCCACTCTAAAAACTCTAACTCAGAATGTATATATTGATAAAGATTTATTGCAAAAATGCAATCGATTAATTGATGAAAAAGGAGATTTTTTCGATAATGCATCTGATTATCTTGCAATAATTCGTTCCAATAAAAGAAAGAAAATTAATGAGGTTGATAAAAGAATTCAGAAGCTGCTTATTCTATCGAAGAAAGAGGGATGGAGTTCTGATGATTCTGAAATTACAATTAGAAATGGTCGTTTAGTTATTCCAATATCTTCTGCAAATAAGAAAAAGATTAAGGGGTTTGTGCACGATGAATCTTCAACAGGACAAACTTCATATATTGAGCCCTCAGAAATTGTTGAACTAAATAATGAAGTAAGAGAATTAGAACTTGAACAGAAGAGGGAAATTGTAAAAATATTAACCGAATTTACAGATATTTTAAGACCTCAAATAGATATACTTCACCAAGCATATTATTTTCTTTCTCAAATAGATTTTATCCGTGCAAAAGCTAAATATGCTATGAAAATCAGGGCAGGAAAGCCAATTGTTGAAAATGAAACTTTAATTAATTGGTATGATGCTCGACACCCATTGCTTGAAAAGACACTTGAAAAGAATTCAAAACAAATAGTTCCTTTAAGAATAAACATTAATGAAAAAGGTAGAATACTGATAATTTCAGGACCAAATGCAGGAGGGAAATCAGTATGTTTGAAGACTGTTGGATTATTGCAATATATGCTACAATGCGGGTTATTAGTTCCGATGAGAGAGACTTCCGAAGCAGGAGTATTTTCTTCAATCTTTATTGATATAGGCGATGAACAATCATTAGAAAATGACCTTAGTACATATTCCTCTCACTTATTAAATATGAAAAATTTGTGTGAGGGTGCAAATAATAAAACCCTTTTTCTTATTGATGAATGTGGGACAGGAACAGATCCAATGATTGGTGGAGCAATTGCAGAATCGGTTTTAGAACATCTCAACAATAAGAAATCCTATGGAGTTGTTACAACTCACTATTCAAATTTAAAACTATTGGCAGATAGAGAAGAGGATATTGTGAACGGAGCTATGCTTTTTGATCAAACAAATATGAAACCCCTCTATACCCTATCAATAGGAAGACCAGGCTCATCCTTTGCTTTTGAAATTGCTCAAACAATTGGACTCCCTAAAGTTATTATAGATAGTGCAATAAATAAAATAGGATCATCTCATCTCGATTTTGAACAACAGCTCCAACAAATGGAGGTTGAAAAGATTCAAATAAAGAAAAAGGAGAAGGAGTTGAAAGTGGCGGATGATATATTATCGGAAGTTCTAATCAAATACAATAAATTAAACTCAACATTAGAAGAAGATAGAAAGACCATTTTAAAACAAGCCAAACTTGAAGCTAAGGAAATTCTTAACAATGCAAACAAACAAATAGAAAACACAATCTCTAAGATTAAGGAGGCTAATGCAGAAAAAGAAAAAACTCAAGTAATAAGAGATGCATTTAGAAAGCAGCAAGAACAGCTTGGTAAGGAAATAAGTATAATTGAAGTTGAGCAAAAGAGTGAAAAGAAAAAACAAAGTTCTCAACCAACAAACAAAGACATAGGAGTAAGATTAGATTTCTCTGCTCTATCAATAGGCGATATAGTTAAGATTGGACAGGAGAATACATTTGCAGAGGTTGTTTCCATTAGAAGAAATAAAATTGAGATAATTAGCAATAGTATTAAAATGACTATTGATAAAAATAGTGTAATTAAAGTAGATAAGAAGTCTTATTTGAAGCAACAATCTAAAACAACATTAAAATCTTCATCACCATTTATATCTATTATAGACGAATTAAACGAAAAAAGAAAAGAATTCAAGCCCCAATTAGACCTAAGAGGAGAAAGGGCTGAGATAGCAATTGAGAAAGTAAGTAAGTTTATTGACCAAGCACGTCTTTTGGGAGAAAAAGAATTATCAATCCTTCATGGAAAAGGAACTGGAGTATTAAAAATAATAATTAGAGATTTTTTGAGAACTAATTCAGAAGTAAGTTCTTTTAAATCAGCCCCGGTAGAGTTTGGAGGAGAAGGAATTACATTAGTTACATTAAACTAAAAATATAAAAAACAAATAATAATTAAACAAATTGACCTCTTATAGTGTTTATATTA
>JAQUTD010000025.1 GCA_028709955.1 Bacteroidales bacterium
TTCGAGCATTTCTATTATATGAACCATAATTTGAAATTTGGGTATAAGTTTTACTACCTAAATTTGTAGCACTCCAACAAGGTGGTAATTCATTTGTAGCTGCTATTCCTTCAAAACCTTCATTCCAAGGAAATGTATTTATTTCTTGGCAAGGAGTAGTAAATGTAAAAATATTTGTTGCATCAGAAAGTTCTGTTCCACATTTTGTTCTTAAATAATATGTATAAGTTGCTTGTGGGATTAAGTTTTGTAAAGTATATGGATTTGTATTTACTAAAATAGAATCATAGAATTGATCAAAATTTGTTTTATAGTATAAATACCAAGATGCGTCTCCACTATGACCTGATATCCACTTAATTTCTGCTTCTGTTGAATTTAATGAATTTATTGCAACATTTGTAGGACGAGCACATATAGGCAATTCTGTTATAGAAATATCATCAATATTCAAATTATAACCTCCAGTAGTGTTTCGAACAAATGCTATCTGGTAGTCTCCAGAGAATTGACCTAAATTCACTTCGTACTCAACCCAATCACTTGCAGGAATAATTGTGTTTGGCATAATATCTACAAATAAACTTGTATCTGATTCTTGAGCAACACTTCCATTGTTTGTTACGTTAAGTATTTTAACAGTAAGTATATCTGTATATGAAGAATACCCCTTAGCCCAAAAACGCAAAATTTGATTTCCAGTTAAAGATATTGTTGGGGATATAAACCAATCACCTGATAATCCTGCTGAAGTTGAACCGCTATACATTTGCAAAGCACCTGAACCAGTGCGAATATAAGAAGAACTTGTCGTTTTCCTCCATACTCCGTTTGCTTGTTCCCCTCCATTAATATTAGTCCAACACCATGGGCGAGTTCCTGTATTTAATCCAAATGCACTAAACCATGTATTTTCAAATCCTTCATACCATGGGAATGATGATATTGTTTCACAAGGCATTCCAACATTTATTGTATTTGTTGCATTTGTTGTATCTCCATCTGAACAAATTGCATATAATCTAATCTGGTAAACCACACCAGAAAGAAGCCCTGATAATACAAAAGGATGGCTTGCTGCACTTTGAGCTAACCATTCTGAAGAATCAATCGGTTTATATTCTACAATCCATGACAATACATTAGCATCATCTGCAGCATCCCAATCTAAAGTTATTGAATTAGTATTTGATGATAAATCCGTTAGACCTATAGGGATAGCACAAGCAGGAGTTTCGATAATTTCAATATCATCAATATACATTCCATTCGCAGCACCATATCCTTGAACCTTAAATGCAATATATTTACCTAAACCAGTATAATTTGCAAAATCTACATCAAATGTTTGCCAAGTGCTGATTGTTGTTGGGGTCAGATTTTTTAGAGAATCAAAGGTAGAAATATTAGTTGGGTCAGACATAACTCCAACAGTAATATTATAATCAGCACTTCCTTTATATAATTTAAAAAATGCTGAAAGAGTATTAATTGGAATTGACATACTAATCTCAGGTGTTACAATATAATTATATGCTCCAGAAGCTGTGTACATATACATAGAACCAGGAGAAGAACTATTTGTAGTTGAAATATAAGGATTTGTATTAGAAGTAACTTTACTCCAACAAATAGGGAAGCTCCCTGTTCCAGTTCCATAAGAATCAAAACTTTCCAAGTATGGTAATACAGAAATTTGATCGCATGCAGTTAAAAAAGATAAATAACTCCAAATACTCGTAGAACTTAAGCTACTACAATTTGACTTCACTCTAACATTATAGGTTGTTGCTGGATTTAATCCAGTAAATGAATAAGAATTCGTTGGTGAATTAATAGTTATCCATGAAGATGAATTAGAAGGTTTATATTCAACAGTATATGAATCAGGAGATGAGTTACTTGTCCAAGATAAATTTACTCCCGTTGATGTTAATGAACTTAACAAAAAGTTTGCTGGAGGAAAACAAAAATCCAAAGGTAAATCAGTCATTATAAATCTAGAATTATACCTATTAGTATTAGTATAAGCAACTGATGTTGAAAAATCAATATTTGAATAATCAATAACTTTAGTCCATGCCTTACCTGCAGGAGTTGTAGAATATTTAACACTCACAGAACAACCTCCACTTGTACTACAACCAGAGCCAGTTATAATAACTAATAAATTATTTACCCCAGAATAATTAAAAGGCGAAGCAAATACAAAGTTTCTCCAACCTGTAGTTGAGCAATTTACATTTGTTGAATCATATACCAAAGTAGCTCCATCCAATAGATTATTCATAATTTGAGAAGTAGCCAAAGAAGCATCCGATACTTCTTTTAAATAAATCTTCATTGACCTAGTACTTGTTGAACTAGCACTACCTATCTCTAATCCAAAGCTTTCAATAACTCCACCTTGAGTCATTTCACTTGCAGTAAACAGCAATGCAGAATTATGAAAACCATAAAATCCAGGAATAGATCCTGACGAAGAAGTAGATGTTCCACTACCGATAGTGACAGTGGTTTGCGAGAAACCTTGAATGGCGAAAATTATCGCCATCAAAAAAAATAATAATCGTTTCATAAATACCATTTTTTAGATTAATAAATTGTTTATAACTTTTGTTTTTATGTATTATTACTGTATAATAATTTTCGTTTTGTATATATTATGTGAATGTGCTGAGATAAATTGAATGGGGAATAAAGATGATTGTCTATTATTTCATTTATTATATTTGTCAAATATTTTATTCCTTGGAGTAAAATTTGAAATGGAAGGAGATAAGATTTTTGTATAGAGTTTGATTTTTTAGCATTTTTATTCTTAATACCACTAATTTTAATAAAATAATTAGTGTTATATTTTACTTTTTTAATAAAATCACAGGCTAATTCTTTTACGCCTATTGATAATGCTAATAGTATTAATAATAGTTTTATCATAATTTTCCCCTATTTTAATAACTTTTTGAATGATGCAAATATATTAAAATATTCTTATTATGCAAGAAAAAAATGATTTTTTTTGTAAAAAAAAGATGGGAGTTAAAAAAATAAATTCTTATTTCGCTTAATTTCATAGAGTTTTTATAAATTTAAACTCCATTTATTTTGATTTAAGTCTTAGTTATTTTTTAAAAACTTAGACTTAATCCAAAACTTGGCATTATTGGTAGTTGATCAACTCTATCTCCCGTTATTCTATCTTGATAAAACAGGTTGTTTCTATTGTATACGTTTGTTATGCTTAGGTTTAGTTCAAGAATTGTGGATTTGTAAATTTCGAATCTCTTTTTTACAGAAAAGTCTAAACGATGATATTCCGGTAATCTTTTGGAGTTGTATTTTCCAAGTAGCATTTGGAGTGTTCCATTTGCATAAATATAGTCATAATCTATTCCCGATTGGAAATCAAGCATTTCTTGTCCTCCTTTGTTTGGTGTGTATGGAAATCCACTTCCATAATTCCATCTTAAACTTAATTCCCATGAACGAGATAATCCCATTTGATATGATATTAATACATTTACATTATGTCTTCTGTCGTAGTGGGGTGCGTATTCTATTAACTCGTCTTCTCTAACTACTTTTCCAAGAGAGTAAACCGTCCAAACATATAATCTATCATCATCATACTTAACACTTAAATCAATTCCATACGCTTTTCCATTTTCTATGGCATATTCTTTTTTTAAGTAGTCTGGGATGTCATTATGTTCGGCATCATCGTTAAAGTATTTATTTCTATTGAGAGAGATTAAACCATCCATTGATTTATAATAGCCTTCGAGGTTAAGAGTTATATGGTTTGTTAAATCAAATTCTGTTCCAAATATAAAATGTTTTGACGTTTGGAGGTAGGATGAAATTTCTGAGCCTTTATATGTTCCAACAATATTCATGCTTTCTGGTGAGATTGTTAGATAACCAGTGAATAGGTTTACTATATCAATATCGGGTTTTGTGTCTATGAATATTTGAGAATAAAGCCCTGTGGCTGCTTTTAGTCGGAACCTATCTGTTATATTGTATTTAAGAGCAAGTCTTGGTTCAGGAGATGCTTTGCTCATTGATGCATAGTAGCTTAATCTAAAACTCGGCTCATATAAAAATTTACCCCAAATACCTTTAAATAGCCCATAGACTCCCAACTCGGTTGAATAGTTAATGTTTTGAGTTGTGTTGGCTCTGGCTTCTTTAACTTGTGTTATGGTTGTGTTGGTTGTGCTTCCAATCATTTCTATTCCATATATCAGTTTGTTATCGGAGTAGAAATTGGTTGCAGATAGTCCAACATTAAATCCTCCAATATTACTGTTTTTGGAATTTCCAGTTGTGGTTTCGTTCATATTTACCCTATAATCTGAATAGGCAAAAACCCCTTCTACTAATGCAGAAGTGTTTCCGGGAAGCAATAGGAAAGTTGCACCTACTCCTCTGTTTGTCCAATCAAAATTTGCAATTGATTTATAGTTAGAAACCTCATCGGTGTAGTTAAAACCAAAAACACTGAATTTTGATCCATTTGAACCACTAAGTGTAAGCTTTCCATATATATCTAAAAAATCGTATGGTAGGCTACCTTCAATATAGGAATATAGAAGTTTGGAACTTTGAGAGAGATAGGAATTTTTGGCAGTAAAAAGATATGTTAGGGTTAGTCCTGAGGATGTATCTTGTTTTATTATTGGACCTTCAATTAGAACATTAGCCCCAAATGTACTGGCTCCAATTTTTCCTTTTGTTTCCTTTTTGTTTCCATCTCTTGTTGAAATATCCATAACAGAAGAAAGTATGCCGCCGTACTTTGCTCCAAATCCTCCAGTAAATATGTCAGCATTTCTAATTACATCGGTTTCAAATACAGAAAATAATCCAATTGAATGGAAAGGGTTATAAATCACCATTCCGTCTAATAGGACTTTGTTTTGGATTGCGGAGCCTCCTCTTATGTATAGTTGTCCTCCTTGATCTCCTGTGAAAATTACACCTGGCAAAACTTGCATATATTGAGCTAAATCGGAAGTTCCTCCAATTGAAGGCATTTGAGTAATATCTTTTGAGGTTATTTTCTCAATTGAAACTTGACTTTCTGTTTTTGAGGCAAGTCTTTCTGCATTGATTTCAACTGCATTTAGGAGTTTGGAATTTGGTTCTAATTCAATTTTAAGGGTTGTTATCTGATCACTCTTAACATTTATTGGAAGAAGCATTTGCTCATAACCCATAAAACTTACCCTTATAGTATAATCCCCTTTTGGAACTTTGGAAATAACAAAGTATCCGTTATCATCACTACTACCACCATAGTTGGTATTGAGAAGTAGAACATTTGAAAAAATAATAGGCTCACCAGTTTTTTTATCGTAAACAAACCCTCTAACGGAACCATTTTGAGCTATTGAAATTGCTGATATTATTATAAGAAATAAAAATAGAAATGTCTGTTTTTTCATATTATGAATATATTTCAGTGCAGTATTTTAAATGTTAATTCTTTAAGCAAATCACCATTAGTAACGTTTGGGGCTATGTCAAGCCCTTTAGATTTTAAATCATATTCTCTAATTAAAGAAATAATTTGAAAGAGTTTATCTGAGTTATAAAAATTTAATGCGCTCATATATTCCCTAACAAAATATTGATTAATTCCCAAAGCTTCGGCAATTTTTGGAGCTGTCCTCTCCTTAACCTGTGATGCAATCAATATTTTTGAAAAATAAGAGAAAAGTGAAGGAAAAATAAGTTGAATTGGATTTTCCTTTGGGTTATTTTCAAAATAATTAATTATTTTATTGGCAGTTAGTATATCTTTGTTTGATAAGGCTTTTTGAAGTTCAAAAACATTATAGTATTTACTAATTCCTATATGTTCTTCAATATGATTTATTGTAATTTCCTCACCCTCTTTTAAATTTAATTTGAGTTTTGAGAGTTCGTTTTCAATTTTCTCTAAATTGTTCCCTAAATATTCAGTAATAAGTTGTGAAATATGAGGATTCATTTTCAATCCAATTGATTTAGCATAGTTTATTGTCCATTGTGGAATTGCACTATCATATAGTTTTTTACTTTCAAAAACGACTCCTACCTTATCAACTTTCTTTAGAAAAGCTTTCTCAATTGTTTTATATTTATAACAAATGACAATTATTGAGGTTGGGATTGGAGCTTCAAAATATTTATCAAACTTAAACCAATCTTTTTTTTCTATATCTTGGGCTTCTCTAACCAAAATAAGGCGTCTTTGAGCCATAAGTGGATACTGCTTTGCATTTGCAAGGATGTCGTCAATTGTTATATCCCTACCATAAAAAAGGACTTGATTAAAATCTTTTTCCGATTCATCTAATAATGAGTGTTCGAAAATATTTGCAATTTGATCAATATATAGAGGTTCGTCTCCAGTTAATATATAGATTGGAGATATAATATCATTCTTTAAATCTGAAACTATTTGTTCGTATTTCTTAGTCATATAATTGTGCGAAATTAGATAAAATATTAGACAAAAAAAAGTCCTACCAAGAGATAGGACTTTTTTTATATAATTTTAATATTTTAGTACAAACTCTTTTCACCAATTTGGTCCATTGCACATCGGAAACCTATCCAATCACTGCTCTTAGTTTGGTCTAAGAATCTTCTTTGACCTGGGCTTAAATAGTATGCTCTGTCTTTCCAAGAACCACCCTTAACAACCCTTACCTTATCATCAATTAATGAAGTAACATTATATTCATACATTGAATTAGTTTCGGTCTTTGCCATTTGCTCTTCTTCTTCCATTGGAATAACTTCCTCATCTTCTCCCTCTTCTTTTTTCCATTGGTCAGTAAGTTGAGAACGCAAATCACCATCAAGATAGTTTATATTGTCAGATTGTTTATAATTTGAACGATTAATGTTTTCAGCAACAGATACCTCTCTATAGCTAATTCTTCCTAAAGAATCTTTTTCAGATATCATTCCATCTGCATCCAAAACTTTTGTCATATAATGATTACCACGAAAAGGATTTATGTCTTCTGCATCTTGGCCTGTTGATGGACGATAAACGTCTAAACACCATTCTGCAACATTTCCAGCCATATTATATAATCCATAATCATTAGGGAAATAGAATGCAACAGGTGCAGTGTAATCCCAATGATCATTTAATGCTCCAGCTGTTCCCATAGCGTCACCACGTGAACGTTTGAAGTTAGCTAACATTTCTCCATAATATTTTTTATCATCAGTTCTCACCTGGTATCCGTTCCATGGATAAATTCTTCTTTCAACAATTCTTTCATCATAACTGTTACCAATTAGTGCATAAGCTGCAAATTCCCATTCTGCTTCAGTTGGAAGACGAAAACGAGGAAGAAGAATACCATCTTCAACTCTCACTTTTCTAACTCCTGAAGAACTTGGATTTAAATCTTCCATTTCGTTAAGTACAATTCCTTCATATAAACCAGCGAAGTAGGCATCAGTATTAAAAGTATTATCTCCTGCTGCATCTGGATCTGGTTCTAAATAACCAGCATCAACTAATATCTTTTCGTTAACGCGGTCAGTTCTCCAATTACAATATTCAACTGCTTGTAGCCAAGAAACTCCAACTACAGGAAAATCTGCATAGTTTGGATGACGAAAATAATTTTCTACCATTGCTTCATTTAATGCAAGTTTAGCTCTCCAAACTAATGTGTCTGGCAATGCTTTACTACAATATTCTGGATAATCATTTCCGTAAGCACGATTTAACCAATACAAATATTCTCTATAATCGTGATTTGTAATTTCACATTCATCCATATAAAATGAAGAAACAGTTGCTTTGCGAGGTTGATTATTCCAATCGTGACGTGCATTATCTGTTGTTTGACCCATAACATAGTTACCGCCTTCAACAAACATCATCCCACTTGGATCCAAAAACTGATTTGGTTTTGCTGACTCATAGCCTCCCCATTCACTATCGTTATAATTCCAACCTGTTGTTGATGAAACCTCAGGTCCCTTACAGCCTATTAATAAAACTACTAATGTAAGGCTTAATAAAATCTTTTTGAATGCAATTATTCTCATACAAAATATATTTTTATTTTTTTATTCTTTTCTTTTATACTATCGTTGAACTGATTTTGTTTCATTTTCTAAAAAGAAGGGCAGTCAATTGACTTAATCTTCTTACGTTTTTCAGGGCAATTAAATTGCATTCCTAATGTAATTTCATGAGCTCCTCCAGAAACATTTGACAATGAAGAAACTGTTAAGTCATAACTATAACCCACTTTAAACATTTCATTTTGAATTCCAACCATAAAAACAAATGCATCGGCATTTTTAAATGTAAGGGCTTGACGGAACCAAGCTCCAACGATGAAAGGAGACCAATCTAAATAAAGACCATAATTCAAATCTTGAAATCCTCCTTGATTATGATAAATTAAATTTGGTGAAATTATTGGGGCTCCAAAAAAGGCATTTGTTCTTCGTTTATCCCTACTAATATTTAACTTCATCCCTCCGTGAATAGTTGTTTTTAGAGGCAATCTATTATATGAAATAAATCCATCATCAGGTTGTGTTAGGTGAGCAAAAGCAGCTCCTGCATACCAATTTTCGCCATAAATAATAGTTCCTGCAGAGAAGTCTGCATATGTATGAGAAAGATTTTCAGGAACCTGAGCTTGAGTATTGTAAATAAAACCATAACGAGGATCTATCATATCTCCAAAAGTAAGTCCAGAAAAATCCAAACTCCTATTTGCCACTGATGCTTGAAGAGCTAAATTCAGATAAATTTTTCTTGTTAGTTTTAATCTAAGAGAATACATCAAGGAAATAGATGTATTACTAAATGTTTGACCTTGTTGGTCACCTAAAAGAATTAAACCAACTCCCCCACTTAAGAAATCAACATATTGATCGTATGTAACAGATTCTGTTGTAAATGCACCTAAACTAGGCCATTGATTTCTATAAGCTAAATTAACTCTTGGGCATATATTAGCTCCGGCCAAAGCAGGGTTAATGTAAAGAGGATTAGCATAAAACTGCGAAAAGTGAGGGTCTTGTGCTTTAACCTCACTAACTAAAGCCACAAAAGCTATCAGTACTAATAGTATGGTTTTTTTCATTATCAGTTTATTTATTTCTTTTTACCATAACTGGTATAATTCAATTGGCAATATTACAAAAAAAATTACAAATAATTAATATGTTGTGATGTAAAAATTTAATCTCAATGCTCTTAATCATTGTTTTTCAAGCATAAAATGAAAATAATTTCTTCGTTTTTTATCTTTTTTTCGTTACACTATATACACATTATTTGGAAATTAAGTTACAAAAAAACCAGAAAAGCTAAATTATTGACCATTTTTTTGTCTATATACCTACAATAATTTATATTTTTTGATGTTTATAATAGAACCGCATTTGTATTATAGAATTCAAACCAAGTTATGAAAGAAAAAAATATTTTCAAATTACTAATTCTAAGTCTATTTATTAGTGGTAATCTTTTTGCCCAATCCATAAATTATCCCGACTCATCTGTTTTAGCTCATGGCAATTGGTATAAATTTTCAATTGCTTCATCTGGTTTATACAAATTAACATATAATGATTTCATAAATCTTGGCGTTCCTGAAGAAAAGATAGTTTCTGCAAATCTATCTATCTACGGCAATGGGGGTAAACAAATATCTTCTAACAATTCACAAATTAGTTTTTCTGATTTAAAAGAAAATTCAATTTATGTTTACGACCCCAACAATAATTTTGCACAAGGAGGTTATGTAATATTTTATGGCGAGGGAGGAACCCAATGGGATTATAATAGAATTAATAATAAATGGAGTTTTAATCTTCATCCATATTCAGATCAATTCTATTATTTTGTAACGTTTAGTGATTCGATTGG
Source organism: Bacteroidales bacterium (assembly GCA_028709955.1). Classification (GTDB taxonomy): domain Bacteria; phylum Bacteroidota; class Bacteroidia; order Bacteroidales; family P3; genus UBA10566. The sequence goes on from JAQUTD010000025.1 coordinate 9,917, forward strand.
AGAAAAGAAAAGGATCAACTCAGTTTCAAACCAATCTCTAATTACTGACACTTCAACAAACTCAACAAGAGACTATTTCCTTTCAAAGCAAGAATTAGTCAATGTTGAAAACTCTGGAAGGCTTTGGGTTGGCAAGCAATTCATTTCCAATAAAACAGAAGAATATCCCTTGGACTTAAGAAATGCATTAGTTGATCAAGACAATAATTTCATAAAGTCAGCATTATTAGAATATAAACTTGTTGCTCAAAGCTCAACCAACACATCATTTTTGCTAAACTATAATAATACAGATCGCGACTCTCTTGTTTTTCAAGGATGGACATCCGATGCAGGTGATGAAGTGAATGACAAGATATTAAGTAGAAACATAACCAGCGTCAAACCAAGCAACAAGGTATCAATAACATTTAATGGAGGGTCGTTATCTAAGGGATGGTTAGATTATATTTTAGTTAATTATGATAAGAAATTACAATACAACTATCCTGCTGTTCTTAGATATAGTACAACAGAATTTTTGGGACTAAACCTGATTGTTGAAAATATTATAACAAACGTAACAAATGATAATGTTATAGTTTGGGATGTTACCAATTGTACTAATCCATTGCAAATTATTGGAGATTATAATTCAACAGCCAAAACATATTCTATAAAACTAAATTCGGATTCTATTAAAAATATTGTTGTTTTTCATAATAATTCCAACTTCAACACCATTAAACCTATTGGCAAAATTGAAAATCAGAACTTGCACGCAGACCAGGCAGTTGACTATGTAATAATAACACACCCACTCTTTATTGAACAAGCAAATCGATTAGCAAAATTGCATCAAGAACATAACAACACCTCAACAAGAGTTGTTACAACTGAGCAAATATACAATGAATTCTCTTCAGGAACACCTGACTTTTTAGCCTACAAAGAATATTTAAGGATGTTATATAATAAATATCTACCACAGGGGAAAAATCCAAAAAATGTTCTTTTGTTTGGAGATGGAACTTTTGACAACAAAAACATTTTAAAGTATAACAATAACTTTGTTTTGACTTACCAAATGGATAACAAATCAATAAGAGATGAAGATTTCCCAGCAGAAGACTTTTTAGGTTATCTTTCTCCAAACGCAAAAGGGCTTTTATCAATGAGTTTAAGGGATTCATTAAAAATTGGAATAGGTCGTTTACCTATTGCAACAATTGAACAGGCAGAAAATTTGGTTAATAAATCTGAGAGATACCTATTGAGAAAAGATATTCTAACAAAAGATAAAATTACTGATTGGAGAAATTACTCTGTTCTAACTGCTGATGATGCTGATCCTGGAGATGGTTATTTTATTAAAGACGTAGAAGAAATATTTAAACAAACCAAGCTTCAACAACCTCAAATAAATGCTGTTAAAATTTATTCAGATGCATACAAACAATATGCCTCCTCCTCTGGAAGCACTTATCCTGATGCCTCAAAAGCAATAAATCAGCAAATGAAAAAGGGTTGTTTGATTTTTAATTACGTTGGACATGGCTCAGAAGACCATCTTTCAAGTGAAAGACTAATTACCATAACTGATATAATGGGATGGAAAAACTATAATTCTATGCCACTTATGATTACTTCAACATGCTCTTTTGCTCGTTTTGATATGGTTGATAAGCCCTCAGCAGCAGAATATTCTTTGCATAGCAAAAATGGAGGAATGATTGCTTTAATTTCTGCCTCAAGACCAATTCGAGCAAATGATTTGATGAATAGACGTTTCCATCAATATATATTAGAAAATCAAGAAAATAACCAAACAAGAACATTTGGAGAGGCCTATTCTGCAACAAAAAACGACAATGCTAATAATAGTTCTGACCAAAGATGTGTTATTCTTTTGGGTGACCCTGCTCTCAGAATTAGCCTTCCTCAATACAAAGTATTTACAACAAGTATTAATGGAATTGATCCTGAGATTGAAAACGATACCTTAAGAGCCTTATCAAATGTTACTATCAGCGGAAAAATTATGGATGCTGATTCAAATTTCATGGAAGATTTTAACGGAGAAATCCAAATTACATTATTAGATAAGTCGAGTACTTACTACACTTTAGACAACGAGAACAATGGCTCTCGATTAGCATTTGAACAACAAAAAAACATACTTCACAAAGGAAAATCTAAAGTTGAAAATGGACTGTTTACTCATAGTTTCACAATGCCTAAAGATATTGCATACAACTATGGATATGGAAAACTAAGTTACTATGCTTATTCTGACAGCATTGATGCTGGGGGTTACTGTAATAATTTTGTTGTTGGGGGAATTGACACTTCAGTTGTTATTGAGCAAACAAGACCTTTGGTGAGAGTGTATATAGGTGATAGTAATTTCCATTCGGGAGGAATTACAAATGAGAATCCAGAGTTATTTGCAATAATTTCAGATAATATTGCAATAAACACTGTTGGGAGCGGATTAGGACACGACATTACAGCAACATTAGATAATGCTGCAAATGTCTTCATTCTAAATGATTATTTTGTTCAAGACGATATTAACCCAAACAAAGGTTATATCACATTTCCTTTCACACAACTTAATCCAGGAGAACATACTCTAACCATAAAGGCTTGGAATATATTTAATTTTTCATCAAGTGAAACAATCACATTCAATGTGATTTTGAAAGAAACAGAAACATTTGCAAATCTTAAGAACTACCCTAACCCATTCCGCAACACCACAAACTTCTTTTTAGAACATAATCAAAATGAAGAAATTGTTAGTGGTGAAATACATATTTTCAACACAACAGGAATGAGAGTTAAAACTATTAAGGTTAACAATCCTTCAAAAGGATACACCCTTGGTCCAATTGAATGGAATGGAACAACTGACGGAGGTCAAAAACTTCAATCAGGTATATATATATACAGAATGCTAATCAATAAAACAAACTCAAAAGAATATACTAATTCTCAAAAATTAGTAATATTTTAAATACTAATTTATAATAATCACTACTTATTATCGTTTAATTGAATTAAATCACATAAAAAAAGAAATGGAAAGAACTAAAGAGAGACAAATAATTTATTGTTTAATATTTGCCTTATTAATTTTTGGGGTAAAAACTATTGAGGCTCAAAATACATCAAAAGGTATAGATAACCCATCCGGAGTATTAAGTCAGAAAATTGAAGAGGGAGCAAGAGTTATTAGCACAGGAGTGCCAGTTTTGTTAATTTCACCCGACTCCAGAGCAGGAGCAATGGGAGATGTTGGGGCAGCAACAACACCTGATGCAAATTCAATCCACTGGAATGCAGCAAAATTAGCCTTCCTCGAAAAAAGTTCTGGAATTTCATTTACCTACACTCCTTGGTTAAGAAATTTAGTTGGAGATATTGGACTATCATACCTTTCAGGTTTCTATAAAATAAATGAAAGAAGTGCTTTTGGTGGCTCATTAACCTATTTCTCATTGGGTGGTATTGATTTTTATGATGCTAATGGAGAATCAAAAGGAAATTTTGAACCTAATGAATTTGCAATCGATTTGGCTTACTCAATGAAATTATCTGAAAAATTATCAGCCTCAGTTACAGGAAGGTATATTCGTTCAGACCTAACTCAAGGTCAAAACGCAGGAACTTCAACAACATATGCAGCAAATGCATATGGGGCAGATTTAGGACTTTATTTTCAAGATGAAATTAAAAATTCAGAATATAACTCATCTTATGCTATTGGATTTCAAATATCAAACCTTGGTTCAAAAATATCTTATTCAGATGCCATTGAAAAAGAATTTCAACCAGCAAATCTCCGTCTTGGAGGAAGATATACAATGGATTTCAATGAATTTAACACCCTTTCTTTTATGCTTGATTTCAACAAATTATTAGTTCCAACACCTGCAATATATGATACCTTGGATCAGATTGTTTCAGGAATGGATAATAATGTTGGTGTAGTTCAAGGAGCAATTCAATCTTTCTATGATGCCCCTAATGGTTTTAAAGAAGAAATGCAAGAAATAAATATTTCATTTGGTGCTGAATGGACATATAACAAATTTTTGGTTTTAAGAGGAGGATATTTCAACGAAAGCGATAAAAAAGGGGGAAGAAAATATATCACATTTGGTGGAGGTTTTAAATATAACGTTATGCAATTAGACATTTCATATTTAGTTCCTGTTGTTGGAAACAACCACCCTCTCAAAAACACTCTTCGTCTTTCACTTTCATTTGATTTTCAATAAAATGAAACTAAAGGTTGGAGTCGGATATGATGTTCACAAACTTCAAGAAGGCATTAGTTTTTGGCTTGGGGGAATAGAGGTTGATTCTAAATATGGAGCCGTAGGTCATTCGGATGCCGATGTTCTAATTCATGCGATTATTGATTCCCTGCTTGGCGCCTCCAACCTAAGAGATATTGGGTTTCAGTATCCAGATTCAAAGCAAGAATTTAAAGGTATTGATAGCAAAATTCTACTTAAAGACACATTATCAAAAATAAAAGCAAAAGGCTATAAAATTGAGAATATTGATTCTATAATTTGTCTTCAATCTCCTAAAATTGGAAGTTATATTCCTCTTATGCAAGAAAAATTAGCAGAAGTTTTAGAAATAGATATTGAAGATATAACAATTAAAGCCACCACAACAGAACAGCTTGGTTTTGTTGGCCGTCAAGAAGGGGTTTCAGCACATTCAGTTTGTTTACTTTCAAAGGAACAGCTTAGTGTTTCTTAATAAATCTTGAAGGCTTAAATAACAATTGTCAATTACTTCTTGAATTTTATCTTCTCCAATCCAAATAGCTTTTTCAATCCCCTCCTCTCTTTGGGGCTTGAGGGCGAAAGATTGAGTTGTCATATTATACCAATGAGTTTCCTTCCATTCATTTCTTCCGTTCATAAAATAGGTGTGATAAGTTATACCCAGAAAATCTCCCATAACCAAATCATTCAATCCACATTCTTCCTCAACTTCTCTAATTGCTGTTTGATCAATTTCTTCATTATTCTCTTTATGCCCTTTTGGAAGATCCCATTTTCCATTACGATAAATAAATAATAATTCATTTTTGGTATTTCTAACTAATCCGCCTGCTGCTTGAACAAAGACAAATTTTTTCATACATTCAATTAAGACTTTTGAAACATCTAAATCACTAACATGAAGAATAATACTCTTTTTATTAGGTACTTCCTTTAATAAATCAGAAAATGGTATTTCTATGAAATTATTCCTATTACATTTAATAATCTCTTTACCATCAACATTTAAGGTTTCAAATGTTTGATTTGTTATACAAACACTATGATATTTGGTGAATATTTTATATTTTTGCATCATGAAAATGAATAATGATACAGCCATTCAAGCCGCTCGATTTCTTTTGCAAATTAAAGCAATTAAATTGAATAATGAAAATCCATTTACATGGGCCTCTGGTAGAAAATCTCCAATTTATTGCGATAATCGCATAACTCTTTCATATCCAGAAATAAGAACTTTTATTCGTCAACAATTTGTTTCAATTATAAACGAACATTTTGCTGAAGTTGATGTTATTGCAGGAGTTGCAACAGGAGGAATTGCACAAGGAGTTTTGGTTGCACAAGATATTGGAAAGCCTTTCATCTATGTTCGTCCTGAAGAAAAGAAACATGGTCTGACAAACAAAATTGAAGGTGTTGTTAAGGAAGGGCAAACAGTTTTGATTATTGAAGACTTAATTTCAACAGGAAAGAGTAGTCTTCAAGTTGTTGATTCATTAAGAGAAGTAGGATGTGTTGTTAAAGGAATGGTTGCAATCTTTACATATGGATTGGATGTTTCTTTGAATGCTTTCAATGAAAAAAATGTCCCTCTTTTTACAATAACAGACTATGATACTTTAATTGATACTGCCAAAGAAGAAACTTATATTAAAGACGAAGATATATCTTCTTTAAACAATTGGAAAATGAATCCAGAAAAGTGGTCAGAAGAAAGAATGAATAAATAATATTAATTCAAAAATAACCTATAAGGCGTTATCTAACTAACGCCTTTTTTTATATAAATTTATGACAAAAGTAGAAAGCAAAGTTGTAGAAATAAATTCAGATGCAGAAAAGATTTTTAATTTCCTTTCTGACTTCACTAATTTTTCACTACTCCTACCCGATAAGGTTGAAAATTGGAAAGCAACAAAAGAAAAATGTTCATTCACCATAAAGGGTTTGACTGATTTTGGAATGAAAATTTCTGAAAAAACTCCGTTCACATCAATTTTGATAACTAATGATGAAGAGGTTAGCATGCCTGTAAAGTTTACTTTCAATTGGAATTTTTCTTCCTCAAAAGATAATAAAACTGAGGTTAATGCTGTTTTTAATTTAGATATTAACCCTATGATGGCAATGATGGTTAAAAGTCCAATTAAAAACTTTGTGGATGTGTTGGTTGATAAATTAAAAGAAAAAATCGAACAAGACCTATAAAATGAAAAAGTTCACTACATTTATTTTATTAATTCTACTTTCTCAAGTAATTTATTCGCAAGAGAAAAACATTTTGGATTATGACCCATGTAGTGAAACTATCAATAAGAAATCATTAAAGAAATTTGAAAAAGCCAATTCGGCATATTTGAAGGGGGAATTAAAAGAGGCCTCAGAAATCCTACGAAAACTAATGATTGATGAGCCAGAATTTGCTTCACCATATTATATTGTTGGATTAATTGGAGCACAGAAATCAAACCCAGCAACCATCGAAAAGAATTTTTCCAAAGTTATTGAAATTTGCCCCGAATATTCAAATCCAATACTTTTTTATTATCTCGGTCTAATAGATTATACCTACGAAAGATTTGATTCTTGTTTAAAGAATTTTAATACCTTCAAAAAACTTGCTCAAGATGATCCAAATATAACTGATAGTTTAATATTTGAAGCAGAAAACTACATAGAATGGTCTGAATTTATAACAGAAACAAAATCAAATCCAGTTGATTTTAAGCCTTCTAAAATAAACAATATTTGCACAAGTGAAGACGAGTACCTCCCATTTATTTCATTAGATAAGGAAAAGATTTTCTTTACAAGAAGACAATATGTTAAAACAAATTCCGAATCTACTTTCTATGAAAAAGCAAATGTTGAGATGAAAGAGATTTTCAGCTTGGCAACTCTTCAAACAAATGGAATGTACGACAAAGGATTTCCTCTTCCAGAGCCTTTCAATGATTCATATAATGAAGGAGGGGCAACTCTAACTGCTGACAATAGAGATCTTTATTACACTGTTTGCCAACCTAAGGAAGATTATTTGAATTGTGATATCTATCATTCACAATGGTTAGGAGAATATTGGAGTGACATAAAAAACTTAGGTAATAACGTAAATAATTTAGGAACTTGGGAATCACAACCATGTATATCTCCCGATGGCAAAACCCTCTATTTTGTTTCCAATAGAGCAGGAGGATATGGCGGATTAGATATTTGGTATTCGAAGAAGCAAAAGGATCTTTCTTGGTCAAAGCCAATAAATGCAGGAGCAAAAATAAATACCCCACTTAATGAAAAAGCCCCTTTTGTTCATCCTGATGGAGTTAGCTTTTATTTCTGTTCAACAGGTTGGAGAGGATTAGGAGGATATGATTTATTCTATCTTCGTTTGGATGATAACAAAATGAAAAGACCAGTAAACCTTGGATATCCAATTAACACTGAGGGAGATGAAATTGGAGTATATGTTACTTTGGGAAACGAAATGGCATACTTTGCTTCAAACAATATTGAAGGAAATTCAAATTGGGATATTTATGAATTTGAACTTGACAATAAATATAAACCATTAAACGCCAAAATGCTAAAAGGGAATGTTTCAGATATTTCAAATGATGGTGTTGGAGCCGAGCTTGAACTCACAAGAATATCAGACAAAATCCAATCAAATTATGATATTGATCCCTTAACAGGAAATTTCGCATTAGTGGTTTTAGAAGATGAATCATATATTTTAAAAGCCAAAAAGGAAGGGTTTGCTTTTGAATCAAAGCTAATTACAAAAGAAACAATTGAAAAGGAAAAACCTATTGAATTGGAAATTAAGGAGCTTAAGGTGGGAGAAAGTTATGTTATCAAAGATATTTTATTTGCTACCAACTCATTTGAAATAGCTCAAGAATCTCAACAAATTATAAACGCCTTTATTGAGTATTTGAATGAGTATCCAAAAATTAGATGCACAATAGAAGGACATACCGACAATATAGGTTCGGAAGCAGACAATTTAGTCTTATCAGAAAACCGTGCCAAAGCAGTTGCAGATTATATTATAAAAAGCCGAATTAGAGAAGATAGAATTAAGTATAAAGGCTATGGTACAAAGAAACCAGTTGCCGATAATTCCTCTGAAGAAGGTAGAGCAAAAAATCGTAGAACTGTTTTCAAAATAGATTCAATGTAGGGGGAATGAAATAAGAAATACAATAAAAAATATTTTATTACTGTATTTCTTGTATTTCTTTTTTAATCCTTGTCCAACGTTCAGAGTCCATTTTAGCTCCATAAACTTCAATCACATTGCCTGCAAGAATACTTCCCATTTTTCCACAATATTCTAAATCCTTA
>JAQUTD010000026.1 GCA_028709955.1 Bacteroidales bacterium
CCAACTTGATAACGAACTTTTGCAATTTCGTATCCACGTTGAGCTTGTTTTATTGCGTCTTTATTAACTATCAATTGTTCTTTTGCTGCATTCATTGAATTGATAGCAGCTTTCACCTGTAGGTTTAAACCATCTTTAGCATACTCTCTTTGGATTTCTAAACCTTTAATTGCCATTTCAACTTGTTTAGCCTGATTTACCTTTGTCATACCAGCAAAAAGAGGAACAGTTAATTGAAGTCCAACAGAAGCAGAACCAATCCATGTGTAATCTTTGAACTTAAAATTTTCTGCTTGGGTTTGGTAGATATAACTACCATTTGCAGAAAGCATTGGTAGGTGCTGTGTGTTTATAACTTTCAATTGATTTTTAAGACCTAGAATATTATAATCTAAAAGTTTTAAGTCAGAGTTTTGAGATAAAATTGAATTATTATTAACTTCAGTAAGAATATTAATGTTGTCATTAAAACTATCTAAATCTTCCTTAATTATTATATTTTGTTCTGGAGGTAAGGATAGAATCATTCGTAATTGCATAATAGATAATTCAACTCCATTCTTAGCATTGATAAGCATTGGGTTAAGATTGTTTACGTTAACTTGAGCTCTAATATAATCGTATTCAGAAACAATTCCTTGTTTGTAGGAGTTCTCAATATTTTTTAAAGTTTCAAGTGCATTAGTATGACTTTGCTGTAAAACCTTTAATGAACTTTTAGAAAGCAAAACAGTATAGTAAGCATCCTTAACTTGCTTTGTCATCTCAATTTTAGAAGAACGAGATTTTTCTATAATGATATCAATATCGTTTTGCTTATTTTTAATGTTTTGCCAAATTGTGAAGTTTATAATTGGGATTTGAGCATTAACACTTCCAACAAATGAGTTTTTGTAACCAATTTCCATATATTTTTGACCTTCCATAAGAGCTGCAAAACTTTCTGGCATAAACATAACTTGTTTCATTACGTTGTCAGTATATTGTCCGACAGCATTTAAGTTGGGTAATAAGTTGCCAATAGCTTCTTTTCGAGCATAATCAACTCTTTGGATTTCAATTTCAGCAACTTTAATAGTAGGGTTGTTGTCGTGAGCAATTCGTAATGCTGTAGCTAAGTCTAACTCCAAAGGAGTAGGAACTTGAGCAAAAACATTAAGGTTAACAAGACAAAGTCCTATAAAAGCTAATTTTAAAAATTTTCTTTTCATTTTTTCTTATAATATTTTATTTAAAAAAGACTTCTTTATATTTATCAATAATCTTAACTCCTTTAATTGTAGCAATACCTCTAATTATTATAAACATATGTATTAAAGCAATCTCTGTTGCGCTATGTTTAGGATTTTGCATCATATATTCGTTTTGAGAACAGTAAAATAAGTTAAGTTGTAGCATACTATGTAAGAGATCAAAATTAATATCTCTCATTACTAAATCTTCATTCAACGCTCTTTGAAGTAAATTATTTCCTAATTGTTTTTGAAAATCTATATGTTTTTCAAAAGTCCTAAGATAAATGTCTGGGTAATATTTATTTAGATCTTTAATGTAATCATACCTAATAGAATTAATTGAAGAGTTTGCTTTTTTCATCATCAACATTATTGAAATTAATGCATTTTCTGAAGTCTCAACAATTCTATCACTTTCTAAAATAGCTGTTTCAAAATGTTTTGTTAAACAATCTTCCAATAATGTTCTTTTGTCTGTAAATTGTTCATACAATGTTCTTTTAGATATACCAAGATTATTTGCGATTTCATCCATTGTAATAGATTTGCAACTCTTATTTGTTAACAATCTACTAGTTTCATTAATAATCCTTTCCTTTATTTCCATTTCATTAATTTAGATAGGTTGCAAAATTACAGAAAACTTTTGAAACTAAAATAGTTTTATTATTTTTTAAGTGTAATTAACAAATAGAATTGAGATTCTAAAATATTAAAAAAACTCCTTATCAAGGAGCTTTTTTATGTAGTAGTAAGGACAATCTAATTTCTTCTCTTCAAAAGCTCATGTGCTTTATCTTGAAGAATTCTTTCTTCTTCATTGTCGGGAATAATTATAAGATTATGAGAAGTTGCTTTTGAATTTTCATCAACATAGCAAAATGTGATAAAACCATCTAAGCATTTTACATCCATTGACTTAATTTCATGGACTTGTGTATAAACCGTAAGAGAAGATTTCCCAGTATGAACAATTCTACTTTCAAAACCAAGAATATTACCTAATCTCATTGGGTGAAGAAATTCCAAGCCATGAATTTTTAAACAAACAATGTGCTTGGGGTCTAATTTGCTTCCTGCTGCAATAAAAGCAGATTCAACAAACCATTCAGAACAACGCCCTGCAAATAAGGTTCCATGATGATTTAAATCTTCTGATTTAATCATTTTATAATTCACAATCTTTTCTAATCCCATTTCTAATTGATTTTTATAATATTTCTATATGCAAAAGTATATTTTTTTTTAACAATAACAATATTAACAATAAATTTTCTACCTTTGTTGGTTAATAAACCTAAATCAGAAACAATTATGCACTTTGCAATCGCAGGAAATATAGGCAGTGGAAAAACAACTCTAACAGAGCAATTAGCAAAACAATTTAAATGGAATCCTATGTATGAACAGGTTGAGGACAATCCTTATCTTGCCAATTTTTATGACGACATGCGAAGATGGAGCTTTAATCTTCAAATTTATTTCCTAAACAAACGATTCAGAAGTCTAATTGAAAATAGAAAAAAATTTAAATTTATTATTCAAGATAGAACTCTTTATGAAGATGCATACATTTTTGCTCCCAATCTACATGCAATGGGGCTTATGGCGACAAAAGACTACGAAACCTATCTTGACTTATTCGAACTAATAAATTCATTTATTGAGCCACCAGATTTATTAATTTATCTAAAAGCATCTGTTCCAACATTAATTAAAAATATTCAAAAAAGAGGAAGAGAATACGAAAACACTATTCGTTTAGATTATATTACATCATTGAATGAAAGGTATAATAGATGGATAGAAGAATATAAAGAAGGGAAACTCTTAATTATAGACATTGATAATATTGATTTTTCAACAAATAAATCTGATTTAGGAGTTGTAATCGAAAAAATTAATGCAGAAATTAATGGTCTTTTCTAAATTAATTATATAATTTATGGATAAAAACAAGCAAAGAATATTAGGTATAATTCCAGCAAGATATGCTTCAAGTAGATTTCCTGCAAAACCATTAGCAAAGATTGGGAAAATGGAAATGGTTGTTTGTGTTTGTAAAAGAGTAGTTGAAAGTGGGCTTTTCGATAAAGTGTTAGTTGCAACAGACAGTAGAAAAATATTTGATGTTGTAATGAGTTATGGATATGAAGCAATAATGACTGACGAGAATCATACTTGTGGAACAGAAAGATGTGAAGAAGCTCTCCAAATCATTGAACAAAAAGAAGGAAAATTTGATATTGTTGTAAATATTCAAGGCGATGAACCATTAATTAAAAAAGAACAATTAGAAGCAGCCATAACCCCTTTCAATGACCCACAAACTCAAATAACAACACTTTGCAAAATGATAGAAGATACTCAAACTTTAATGTCTCCAAACGTTGTAAAAATTGTTTTTGATTATCAATATAATGCCCTATATTTTTCAAGATCTATAATTCCTTTTAACAGAGACGAAACTCTGGAATATTCAATTGCAAAGGGGAACTATTTTAAACACATTGGTTTATATGCCTATCGGTCTAATGTTTTAAAAGATTTAGTTAATCTATATGCATCAAGACTCGAAAAAATTGAATGCTTAGAACAATTAAGATGGTTGGAAGAAGGCTATAAAATAAAGGTTGCTATTACTGAATTTGAAAGTATTGGAGTTGATACTCCGGAAGATTTAGAAAAAATAAACAATAAACTTCACGAAAAACAGAAATCTTGAAAATAAATTTTGAATTATTTAATAAATTATTTGAAACGCATTTCAAAAATAAACGTAATATATAGTCTTGACGACTAAACTACAAATAAAATTATAATAATTAAACAGATAATAATATGAATGTTTCAGCAAATCTATTAGAGTATTTAAAGAAGAACGATAGTGCAGAATTAATAGGAATAGGTACTTTTCGAGTTGAATACACGCCTTCATCAATAAGCCCAATAACAAATACATTAACGCCTCCAAGCAGAACAATAAAATTTTACAACCAAATAAATGATGATTTAGGTTTTGTTAATGAATTGGCTAAAAAAGAGTTTATTTCTGTTGAAACAGCAATGAAATGGATAAAACAATATTCAGACAGCATAAAAGAGAAAATTGAAACTGCCAACTCATGTAAATTGGGAGAATTAGGTATATTTTCAAAAGGGGCGACAACTGGCTATGCCTTTGTCCCTACAACAGGACTTAACTTGTTGGATAGTGCTTTCGCATTTTCAACAATTAAATCTGTTAAAACATTTGATCAAGGAAACTTTATCAAACCAATTATAACCAAAGAGCAAATTATAGAACAATCAGAAGACAAAAAAAATAAAAATGAAAAAAATTCTATAGAAACAACTATTATTGGAATAACTTCAAATCAAACATCTACAAAAGAACATAGCCCATTATCAACGTTAAAAGAAAAATATGAACAAAATATAGAAGAACCTCCAACAAAAGAAGAATCAACAAATCTAATTATTGAACACGAAAAGACAAAAGAAATTGTTTTTGAACTCAAAGAAGAAATTAAAAGAGATGCCGTGCAAATGGAAGAAGCCCAAAAGGAAGTTGAACAAAGGCTTATAGATTTGAAAGAAGAAAATGGAGAAGAATTAGGAGAAAAAGAAGGTTTAGATATTAGCGACGAAGATTCCTTTAACTACAAAAACAGTAAGAGGTTTCGAAAAAATGTAAAAAGAAGGAAGAAGTTAGAAAAGAAAGAACGTAAACAAAGAAATAAAAGAAATAAAATCCTATGGGTAATTCTATCAACAATTGTTCTCTTAGCACTTTTGGTCTCAGCCTTTTTAGTCCTTGCTCACTATATGTGCTGGACAAAAGATATAAAAGAGCTTAAACCACTTTCTGAAAAACTAAATAACTACATTAAACCTAAGTGCGAAAGTAGTCAAAAAACAATTATTATTCCTATTCAAGCTCCAATAGCTATAGAAGCAGAAACTATAACTACAGAAACTCCAACTGAGCTTAGCTCAATTGAAAAAACAGAAACCAAAGCTCAAAACCCTACAAAACCTATTCAACCAAAGAAAGTTTTAACACCCAAAGAGAAACCTCTAAAACCAACCGGAGAAAAAGATGTACCTCCTACCCCTAGTCCTGAAATTGATTATTCAACTCCTATTCTAATGCAACCCGTTTCTCGACTAGGATTTGACGTTGTAGGTGGAACTTATGAAAATTCTGTAAATGCGCAACAAGCTGCAAGAAAAGCAAGAAGTTTAGGCTACGATAGTTATATTATCACCAAATCTCAAGATGAAAAAACAAAATACTATGTTAGCTATGGTTCAAGAAGAACTATGAGAGAAGCAAATTCATTTATGAGTGCAATTATAAAAAGGCATGGTTCTTCAGGATACTATATAATCTCTCGTTAATATATTACTCAATCAACTAAAAAATAACAAGAAAAATTTGTGCAATTAGAATCAGATTTATCGTATCGTCAACATAAACTTTCAAATGGGATTAGACTTGTGCATCGTTCAACCTATTCACCTGTTGCACATTGTGCAATAACAATCAATGTAGGGTCAAGAGATGAACAACCTCAAGAATATGGTTTAGCACATTTTATTGAACATTCTATTTTTAAAGGGACAGAAAAAAGAAGAAGTTTACATATATTAAATAGGATTGATGGTGTCGGAGGAGAATTAAATGCTTTCACAACCAAAGAAGAAACATGCATATATGCAAGCTTTCTCAACAAATATCATGATAGAGTTTTAGAATTGTTTTCAGATATATTATTCAATTCAATTTTCCCACAAAAAGAAATTGATAAAGAAAAAATAGTAGTCATTGATGAAATAAATTCATACGAGGATAATCCTTCAGAATTAATTTTCGATGATTTTGAAAGATTAGTTTTTAGACAACATGGATTAGGACGCTATATTTTAGGGACTCCAAAACAAGTGTTAAATTTTTCTACTGACCAAATAAAAAGCTTTGTAAAACGAACCTATTCTACAAACTCGATAGTAATTTCAACTATAGGAGCCATAGATTTTGATCAATGGGTGGGAAAATGTGAGAAATATTTTGGCTCAATTAAGGAAGATAATAAGAAAATAAATAGGACTCCTTTTAAAAACTACAAACCAATAAAAAAAATTATACCTCGTGATACATACCAATCTCATGTTGTTTTGGGAAATATTGCATTCAGTTATAAAAATAAACGAAAATTAGCATTCTCGCTGCTTAACAATATTATAGGTGGACCTGCTATGAACTCTCGACTCAACATTAAAATTAGAGAGAAATATGGATTTACCTATTCCTTAGAGTCAAATTACACCGCCTATTCAGATGTAGGACTTTTTACCGTCTATGCTGCAACAGATGAAAAATATATCGATAAGACAATAAATCTTATTGAAAAAGAGTTAGAGTACTATTGTAATAACAAAATTAAACCCCTAAATCTTAATCAAGCAAAACAACAACTAATTGGACAATTGGCAATACAATACGAAAACAATCAAAATGAAGTACTATCGATGGGGAAATCAATTCTAAACTATAATAAAATTGACACTCTACTTACGACTAATCAAGAAATAGAAAAAATTACTGCAGAAGAAATCCAAGAAGTTGCTCAAAAAGTTTTTCAAAAAAATAAATATTCACAAATCAAGTATATTCATTAAAAGCAAATAAAATGAAAAAAATTACACTTATATTATTAGCAATATTGATGTTTGCAAACATAGGGTTTGCAAAATCAACGCCAAAACCTCACGAAGGAATGTGGTTGCCAATGTTCTTTAAGAACTTGAATTATTCCACAATGCAAAAAATGGGATTAAAACTAACGGCTGAAGAGCTATATAGTATTAACAATTCAAGTTTAAAAGATGCCATTGTCCAATTTGGAAACGGATGCACTGGTGAAATAGTATCAGATAAAGGACTTCTATTTACCAATCATCATTGTGGCTACGAAGCAATTGTTGGGCAATCAACTGTTGAGCATGATTACCTAAACAATGGATTTTGGGCATATAGCTTAACTGAAGAGCTTCCTATACCGGATATGACTGTATCATTTCTTATTCGTATGGAAGACGTTACAAATGAAATCTTAGGTTCATATGTTAATATAGTTGATAAATCTCCAATCAAAGACTCAATATTAGTTCGTATAAAGACACTACAAGAAAAGGCTTCTGAAAACGGACAATACAAAGTTGAAATAAAACCATTTTTTGAAAATGGAGAATACTATATGTTTGTTTATGAGGTTTTCACAGACATAAGGTTAGTTGGAACTCCACCACAATCAATTGGAAAATTCGGAGGAGATACTGACAACTGGATGTGGCCACGTCACACAGGTGATTTCTCTATTTTCAGAGTTTATGCTAACAAAGAAAACAAACCCTCTAATTTCTCAAAAGATAATCAACCTTACAAACCAAAACATTTTCTCCCAATAAACATTAAGGGAGTTAAGAAAAACGACTTCACAATGATTTGGGGATTTCCTGGTTCAACCGAAAGATATATGACCTCAGGTGAAGTAGCCAACACAACTAATGTTATTAACCCATCAATTGTTAGAGCGGGCGAATATATGCTCCCTACAATGAGAAAGATGATGGAAAAAGACAATAGAATTAACCTCATTTATGCATCTGATTATGCAGGATATATGAACCTTTGGAAAAACAAAAAGGGAGAATTAAGAGGCTTAAAAAAATTAGATATTTACACTAAAAAGAAAGAAATTGAAGACCGTTTAACGAAATGGATTTCTGAAGATAAAGCGCGTTTTGATAAATACGGACCAATAGTTAAGGATCTTGAACAAGCTAATAACGAAATAGCAAGTTCTAACGGAACAAAATATTCATGGTATGCCAACTTAGGTTTAATAACAAATAAACGCTCTCTTATTGCTTTTCAGACTACAATGACTCTAATGACTGTTGATAAAAAAGACCCAAAATACAATACAATTGTAGAACGGCTTAAAGAAAGAGCTAATGATCACTTCAAAACATATGACCAAGATACAGAAAGAGAGCTTTTCAAATCTTTAATAACAATGTTTTCAAATATTGATAATAATAACTATATAAGCCAAACCCTACAAAAGAAATTCAAAGGCAATATTGATGCATTTGTTGAAGAAGCATTTGAAAAATCTGTCTTTGCCAATAAGACTAGTTTTGATAAATTTATAAAAAAACCGAACTCTAAAAAACTCCAAAAAGACCTAATTGCACAATCAGCATTAACTGCCTACACATACCTTGGAATGGGAGATGAAAAACTTGAAAAAGCTGAAGAAAAACTAGCAAAAACAAGAGAACGTTTTGTTGCAGCACTTAGAGAAATGGATAAAAGCTTAGTACAATATCCTGATGCTAACTTCACAATGCGAATGACATACGGACAAGTCCTTGACTACTTTCCTGCAGACGGAATTCATTACAACTACATCACAACACTTGCAGGCGTAATGGAAAAAGAAGACCCAAGTTCAGACGAATTTACTGTGCCATCAAAGCTTAAAGAACTTTATCTTAAGAAAGACTTCGGACAATACGCAAATGAAAATGGAGAAATTATAACTTGTTTTTTATCAAATAATGATATTACTGGAGGAAATTCGGGTTCGCCAATTCTAAATGCTGAGGGGCATCTAATTGGGCTTGCGTTTGACGGCAACTGGGAAGCAATGAGTGGGGATATAGCCTTTGAGCCAGAACTTCAAAGAACAATTAATGTAGATGCACGTTATGTTCTATTCATAATAGACAAATTTGCATCAGCAAAAAATATTATTGATGAACTAACAATAATTAAATAAATAGTTTTAATACAAACAATAAAATAAACACAACAAATGGAATTAAAAAATGACAAGGCCAAAGTAAGCTATATTATAGGTGAAGATATTGGGAATAGCTTTGTAAGAGAAGGATATGACTTAGATTTAGAGGTTATGATTGAAGCCCTAAGAAAGGCTGCAAACAACGAAAATCTTAATTTACTAAGTGAAGAAGAAAAAAACAGAGTTATGGGAGCATGGCAACAAGAAATGCAAACAAAAAAACAAGCTCAAATGCAACAAGAAGGACTTAAAGCGAGAGAAGAAGGAGCATTATTTATGAAAGCTAACCGTGAAAAAGAAGGTATTATTGAAACAGTAAGTGGACTACAATATAAAATAGTTACTCAGGCAACAGGAGAAAAACCAAAAGCAACTGACTCAGTAAAAGTTCATTATCATGGATGCTTACTTAATGGAAACGTTTTTGACTCTTCTGTAGAAAGAAACGAGCCAATTTCATTTCCTCTTAACCAAGTTATTCCAGGATGGACAGAAGGAGTTCAACTAATGAATGTAGGTTCAAAATACACTTTCTATATTCCAGCTGACCTTGCTTATGGGGACTCACCAGTTGGAACAATTCC
The DNA here is from genome assembly GCA_028709955.1 of Bacteroidales bacterium. Lineage (GTDB taxonomy): Bacteria > Bacteroidota > Bacteroidia > Bacteroidales > P3 > UBA10566. The sequence goes on from JAQUTD010000026.1 coordinate 9,697, forward strand.
AGCAGGAAGCACATTGATTTTTGATGTAGAATTGCTAGGAATAAACCAATAGAAATTGGAATATTTAATTTACCATATTGATAAAGCTAAAGAGCAATTTGGAGAAGATAAAACCTTATCAACACCAAAACAAATATCCTTGTGGTCAAAACAAATATTACTTGAAATAATTAAAAAAAAGGGTTTAAAATTTAACTTTACAATAGAATGTACAGTTGAAGGTAAGCCCTTTTTTAAATTTAATAAAGAGCTCCATTTCTCAATATCCCACACAAATCAATACATAGCAATAGCACTTTCCAACAAACAAATAGGAATTGACATTGAACAAGAAAGAAAATACAAGAAAAACTTAGTTGAACGTTTTCTCCACCCAAAAGAAGCTCTAATTTTATCAAACCTATCTACCTTAAAAGAAAAGGACCAAGCTTTCACAAAAATTTGGACAATTAAAGAATCTTATGTTAAATGTACTGGAACAGGGATAGCAAATAATTTTAAAGTATTTTACATAAATCCCTTCACAACCCCTATCCAAATAAAGGATAATAAAATTCCAGTTACAATCCATACATATTTCCTCAAAGAAGAAAATCTTTTCCTCTCCCTCTGTCAAGAAAAAGAAGAAATATCACAATTATAAAATCCTATTAAACAATATATTATAATCCAGTAATTCATTTTTTTGCCAGAAAGACTTGACAAAAGATAAATTATAATGTATATTTGCTACAGAAAGAGAGAATAAAAAATCTTCGCTTTGCTATAGAAGTTATAGAAAGATGAACCCTCAGATTTATTATTCAACCTTTCGAGTTTAGTTCACCAAATCATGAATGCGGAAAGAGTATTTAATTATAGCCAAACCAAATGGTAAAGCTTAGTAGCAATTAAATACTCTTTCTTTTTTTTATTCCAAAATAATTCAAAAATATATCTACTTTTGCAATATGTTTGTAGAATTAGGATATTTTGGATTATTTTTAGCCTCCTTTTTGAGTTCAACCATAATTCCTATGGGCTCTGAATTCGTACTTATAGCACTTCTTGGCTTCGGATTCAATCCTTTTTGGTGTGTGATTATTGCAACTTTAGGCAACTCACTTGGAGGAATGACTTCTTATGGGATAGGATATCTTGGGAAATGGGAATGGATTGAGAAATACTTTCGTACACCTAAAGAAAAAATATTAAAGTTCCAAAAAAGAATAGAACGATGGGGAACTGTTGCTGGATTATTTGCATGGCTACCTTTTGTTGGAGATATTCTTGCAATTGGGCTTGGATTTTTACGTTTAAATCCGTGGATGTCATTTTTTTATATGCTTTTAGGCAGATTAATCCGTTATAGCTTTGTTGGAGGAATAATGCAATTATTTTAATTTTATTATCTTTGCACTTTGCATTATATAACATTTGCTATGAAATCAAAAAAAACAATCTTATTTTTATTATTTATAATAGTATCTTTTTCTGCAATTTCTCAAGTAGATACTATTTCATCCTCTCAAATAAATAACGATTATTTATCCCCTGCTTTCCAAACAATAAATTACGACTCCATTATCCAACAATATTATAATGCTGAGGCAGAATTGGAACAAAGAAAAAATGAAATTGAAAAATTAGAAACCCAAATTGAAACAATGAATAAAGAAATTGTTAAGATGGATTCTTTAAATTACATACTCAATACTCAAAATACAACTTTCAGCGAACAATTAATAAAACTTCAAAATCAATATTATAATGACACCAATAGACTTAGCCTAGAAATTGATGAATTAAGAACTAATGGATATAACCTAAAGAAAATTAATGATACTCTTGCTAAACTAAATGAAGAATATCGCTCACAAATTAATGATAAGAACAGACTCTTAGAAGAAAAAATTAAGATACTTCAAGAAAAAGAAATGCTCTTTGCTGAAAAAGAGAAAGTTTATAAGGATGCCATTAGCAATTCAAATATAGATAAGGCAAAAATTGAAGGATTAGTTCAAGCCTCAAATGCAAAAATTGACGGAAAAGAAAAAGAAATTAATCTCTTACAGAAAAACATCAACGAAAAAGAAACATCTATTACATCCAAAGACTTAAGAATAAATAAAATAACTGAAGAAAAAGAGATGTATTATAAGATGGCGGACACTTTGCGCTCAAAGCTTGTTGAAGCCGAGAAACAACTTCTGAAAATTAACGAAGAACTTAAATACACCAAGCAAAGAGCTGAAGAAGCAGAGGCAAGAGTGGCTGCAGCAACAAACAAAAAAAAGAAGGTTAGGGTAATTCAAGGAATTGCAATGCGATTCTTCCCCACTCCCGATTGGGATATAGTTCCAAGAGATAACGGACTTGGAGGCTATGAAAACATTATTATTAACCGTAATTCCTCAAAGGTAGAGTTTGACTTTGTAACTGGTGCTACTGTTATGATATACGATTTAACAAAGCCTGAATCAAAATTCTCTTCCGATGTTGCTGTTTATGTAGGATTTGGAGGTGCAAATCTGTTTAAGAACTTTTATTTTGGAGGGGCTTATCGTTTCCTTGACTTTTTTCATGTTTCTGCCGGAGTTAATGTTGCGGAATATACTCTTTTGGCAGAAAACTTTAACAAAGAAGGTGATGCTCTAAAACCTGGCTGGTCAATTCAAACAACAAAAGAGTGGAAAGTTACACCATTTATATGTCTATCACTCGACTTAGAATTTCTAACATATATGGGGAAAAAATAGAAACCTAATTATAATCATTATGAAAACAATACTAATTAAAAACATAAGTCTTAAAAATAGAATAGTTGATGTTCTAATTGAAGGAAATACTTTTAAACAAATAGATCTAAACATTGAAGAAAAGGCTGATAAAATTATTGACGGAACAGACAAAGCCATAATACAACCTTTCTACAATATGCACACTCATTCCTCAATGACTCTTCTAAGAGGTTACGGAGATGATATGCGTTTGTTCCAATGGCTTTCAGAATATATATGGCCTCAAGAAGCAAAACTAACTCCTGATGATATTTACGATGGAACACGTCTTGCAATTGTTGAAATGATACGCTCAGGAACGGTCTTTTTCTTAGATATGTATTGGCATCATGAGCAAATTATTAGAGCAGTTGAAGAAATGAAAGTTAGAGCAAGTGTTGGAGTAACTTTTATTGAAGAAAGAGGAAAGAAAGAAATTGAAGATAATATCAACTTTATCAATAACTTCAAAACAAATTCAGAATTAATCAGTATAAATGTTTCCCCACATGCAATATATACTGTTGGAAAAGACCTTTATCAAGAATTGTTTAAAATAGCCAAACAAAACAATCTAAAATTCAATACTCATTTATCAGAAACAGTAAAAGAGGTAAATGATTGTAAAAAAGCAAATAATAATCTAACTCCAACCGAATACTTAGAATCAATTGGGGTTTTGGATGAAAATACAATAGCAGCCCATTGTGTTCATCTCTCAGAGCATGATGCAGAAATACTTTCATCAAAAGGAGTTACCCTTGTTCATAATCCTTGTGCAAATATGAAATTGGCATCAGGAGCCTTTAATGTTCCATTAATTAACAAATACGACTGCAAAGTATGTTTAGGAACAGATGGAACGAGTTCCAATAATAATCTTTCAATGATGGAAGAAATGAAGTTTGCAGCCCTACTTGCCAAAGTTTCATATAACGACACTTCACTCCTATCCGCCAACCAAGTATTTGCATGGGCTACCAAATATGGACCAGAAGCTATGGGAATTAATGCAGGAAAAATTAAAGAAGGTAAATTAGCCGATTGTTTAATTGTTGACCTAAACAACGATAGACTAATACCTAACCATAACCTCATCTCCAACTGGGTTTATTCAGCAGACAGTCGTTGTATAGAAACAGTAATCTGCAACGGAAACATCCTAATGGAAAACCATATAATCCCCAACGAAGCCGAAATCCTTAATAAAGCAAAAAGGACGCTATTATAAGATTGAAACAATAATAGGTAGTAAAAAGGAATATTTGAAATTAGATAGGGAGTTTCTAAAATTAAACGGGATATAATTTTAATTAAACGGCATTAAAAAATAATTAAACGGCATTAAAAACTATTTAAACCTTGTTTTGATGTCAGTATGGTGCATACCGTAGGGGTGTTACGGTTTATACCTTAGGGGTTCTTGGGTGGACACCGTAAGAGTGTTGAGATGTCCATCTCAGGAATTAATGATGCTTTTGGGAAATTTACTTTTTAAACTCTACTATTTTGAATATTAGTAGGTTTATGATGCAAAGATAAAAAATTATTTTGAATTTTGCAAGAGGTTTAAAAAAAAATTATTCTTCTATTACGAACATTTGTTGTTTTGAAACCTTGCCCATAAAATTGTTTTTTGAACCTGGTGTAATTTTCATTACGGCAGAATTTAATGAAGCTTTTTTAAGTTCTATTATCCCTTGACGATTTTCTAACACAAAGTTATTCACACTAAATCTATTTTCTGAATATAGTTTTGAATTGTTTAGCCTAATATTCATTGAGGGTTGTGTTATTTTGGAGCCAAACATAACTAAGCCTCCTTCCGAAACTTCAATATCAATTAATGGTTCTTTTAGAAATATTCTAATTACTCCTGCTGCGCCTGTTATTTCTGGTGTTATGGTTAGGGTTCCGTTTGAAACAAAACTTCTTGCAGATTTTTCTTGACCCGATGCAATATATTTTTTTAGGTCTGTTCCAAAATCGTAGTAACTTGTTTTAGAGTATATAATGGTTACTCTTACCTCTCCTCTAACTGATAGTTTATATACTCCTGTTGGAATTTCTGACCATGGGTTTAAATTTATTTCTGTTTTTTGTTGGGCCAATGCAACAAGTGAAATAAAAAATAATCCTATTGTTGAAAATAAAAATTTAGCTTTCATATTATGTTTGTTTTTAGTTTATAATTATGGCAAAGTTAATGAAATTTTAACAATATAACTCTCTAAGTTTAAATTTTATTGGTAAAAAAATAAGGTTACTCTTTCGAATAACCTTATTTTATATTGTTTTAGATTCCTTATTCGTACATGATAACTAAGAATCTACTTTTTCCCCAGAATGAAGCTGCATCTTTAATTTTAATTGCAGTTGGGTATTTTGTTCCTCCTTCAAGTGTGTATGATGAACTTGGATGAGAGGTTAAAATCTTTATTTTGTTTTTTCCGTTTAATGGAATATTTTCAAATTGTCTGATATCAACCTTAGTGTATTTTGACAAATCAGAATCTCCACTTACTTTTGCTTTCTTACCTATTCCTAAGAAACCACCTGAAACATTAACAACACCTTCTGCTTGAAGTTGTTTTTTTGTTCCAACCATATAGTATGCAGTATTTTTTTCTGATTCAACTTGAAGAATTTGTTGATCCTTAACTTGGTTTTGCTTTGAAAGGTCGTCAATATTTTTGTTAAGATTTTCAATAACTATTTTCTTTTGTTGAAGTTCAGCAGTTAGGGCTTGGATTTGAGCTTCTTGTTCATTAACTCTTGTTTGTAGGTTTTCAACGAATGTAGCTAATTCTTTATTTTTATTTCCATTAGCAGCCATTTGGTTATTAAGTTTACTCAACTTTTGTTTGTTGCTTGCTAACAATTCGTTAATATTTTGAATTTCATCTGTAATTCTTGCACGAGTATCTTTGTTAACTTTTTCTCCTGAATTGTTTTTAAGTTTGTTAACGTTGCCATACTTTGCGGAAACTTCTGATAGACTTTGTTCAATTGCGTTAAGTTCTTGGAATAAACTTTCCATTTCTGCATCCTTAGCCGATAGAACAGCTTGAATTGAATCTTGTAATTTTTGTTGAGTTATTATCTTCTCTTCAAGTTCTTTCTTCCCACAAGAGGAAAATAATAAGGCTACAACACCTAATGCTAAAATTAATCTTTTCATGCTCTTTTTTTTTATATTAGTTATTAATATTATCTTTGCAGAAAATAAAACGATACTTGTTACGTTTTATTGTATATTTTATTATTAATTTTATTGGGGTGCTTAATTTTTTTAAATTTTAGGCTGAGATTATACCCTTCGACCCCTTTGGTAATGCTAAGGAGGAAAGAGAAATTATCTTACCATAAGTTACCACCTCAACTTAAAACAAAAATACTTATGGCCTCTTATCCAATAGCTCTTACAATTGCTGGTTCCGACTCAGGAGGCTGTGCAGGCATTCAAGCAGACTTAAAGACTTTTAGTGCTTTAGGTGTTTTTGGTGCATCAGTTATTACTGCAATTACTGCTCAAAACACAATGGGTGTTTATGATGTTATGGCTGTTCCTTCTGATATTGTAAGAAAACAATTAAAGGCAGTTCTTGATGATTTCAATATTGGAGCAATTAAGGTTGGCATGCTTTTCACAAAAGAGAATGTTTTAGTATTAAAAGAATTATATAATAAAAAAATCCCTTTAGTTTTAGACCCTGTTATGATTTCCACATCTGGTAATTCTCTTATTCTCGACCAAACAATTGAAGCAATTAAGCAAGAATTATTCCCTTTAGCAACAATTATTACTCCTAACCTCAACGAAGCGTCTATTTTGCTTGGTAGAGAAATTATAAGTACTGATGATATGATTGAAGGAGGAAAAGAATTTATTGAAAGTTATGGATTAAATGCTGTTTTGATTAAAGGTGGACATTTAAATGGAGATGAAATGGTTGATATTTTCTATTCAAAAGATAGTCAAGAACCTATAATGTTAAAATCAAAAAAGATAGAAACAAAAAATACACACGGAACTGGTTGCACTCTTTCTTCTGCAATTGCTGCTTATCTTTCTATTGGTAACAATTTAGAAGATAGCGTAAGAATGGCAAAAGATTATATTACAAGAGCTATATTTGAAGCAAAAGATATAAGTCTTGGAAATGGACATGGAGCAGTTAATCATTTCTTTGACCCTAAAAAACTAATAATAAGATGAAAATAAAAGTAAACAAAAGAGAAAAGATAATGCCAGACAATATCTCTGTCTCTGAATTAATAAAATTACTTAGCTATTCAGATACTTCTGGAATAGCTTTAGCAATTGGAGAAGAAGTTATTCCCAAAGCTCAATGGGATAACACAAAATTATTTGATGGAGCAAATATTACTATTATACAAGCAACATGTGGAGGTTGATAGGAATAACTCCTGAAAAGGGTGTTATAGATGAACAAAAAAAAGTTATTTATTGGCTAAATAATGGGATAGATTTATTTCATATTCGTAAGCCTAATCTAACAGAAGAACAACTTAAGTATTATTTAGATGTTTTTCCATTAGAAATAAGAAATAAACTAACAATTCACGATAATCATTCCTTAGCATTAGAGTTTGGTTTAGGAGGAGTTCATCATAATTATAGAAACCATTATATTAAGCCTATACATAAAAACCTAAGAAAGAGTTATTCCTGCCATAGTATAACAGAAATGTTAGAACTAAGAGATAAGTTTGATTATGTTTTCCTAAGTCCAATATATAATAGTATATCAAAAGAAGGATATAGAAGTAAATTCTCTCTTTCTGACTTAAAAGAATCAGGATTAATAAATGAAAAGGTGATTGCACTTGGAGGAATTAAAGAAGATAAATTTGAAGAACTAAAAGAAATTGGGTTTGGAGGAGCAGCATTACTTGGAAGCCTATGGAAAAAGGAATTTTAGAATAAAAACAATGAAATTAGAAAAGATACAATTTATTACACATCAAAACTCTAAGTATAACTATTTAGAATCCGCTCTTTTGGCTCTTGAGGAAGGCATTCGTTTTATTCAATTAAGAATGAAGAATTCCAAACACGAAGAAGTTATTAAGGTCGGAAAAGTTTTGAAAGAAGAATGTAAGAAATACAATGCACAACTAATTATTGACGATTATGTAGATTTGGTTAATGAAATTGGAGCCTATGGAGTGCATTTAGGGTTAAAGGATATGCCAATAAATATTGCGAGAAAAAGATTGGATAAAGAAAAAATTATTGGAGGAACAGCCAATTGCTTTGAAGACGTTTTGATGCAATATAAATTAGGTGCAGACTATATTGGAGTTGGTCCTTTTACTCACACAACAACAAAGCAAAACCTAAGCAAGATATTAGGACTAAAAGGCTATGAGGATATAATTGAAAAATGTAAAAAGAACAATATAGATATTCCTATTTATGCAATTGGTGGAATAAGACTAAATGATTTGGAAGCTTTAAAACAAACAGGAGTTTATGGAATTGCAATTAGTTCTATAATTCTTGAAAGTCCTTCTCCTATAGAAACCATAAAAGAAATAATACATATTTGGAATTAGAATAATAACACAATTAATATATGAAAAAATTAACAATAGCAGGTAAAGAGTTTTCTTCACGCCTTTTTTTGGGAACAGGGAAATTCCCTTCCAATAAAATTATGGGGCAAGCTATTATTGCTTCAGGAACTCAAATGGTAACAACTGCAATGAAAAGAGTTGATTTGGATAATAGTGATGAGGATGATATGCTAAAACATATTCTTCAAAAAGACATTATTCTCCTACCCAACACTTCAGGAGTTAGAAATGCTAAAGAGGCTGTTTTTGCAGCACTT
>JAQUTD010000137.1 GCA_028709955.1 Bacteroidales bacterium
ATTACTCCTGCCATTCCTACACTCATAAGTCCAAGTGTTAGACTGTCATCACCTGAGATTACGTTAAAGTTCTTTGGTTTCTTTGAAATTATCTCCATACATTGAGCAAAATCACCTGAGGCTTCCTTAATTCCAATAATATTTGGAAAATCATTTGCCAATTGAATACATGTTTCGGCTGATATATTTGAAGCTGTTCTTGAAGGAACATTATAAAGAATTACTGGCAATGTTGAGGCCTCAGCAATTGCCTTAAAATGTTCGTAAATCCCTTTTTGAGAGGGTTTGTTGTAGTAGGGAGTAACTGATAATATGGCACTTACTCCTGAAAAATCATACTTAGAAATTCCATCAACAATTTCGGTTGTATTATTTCCCCCAAGTCCAAGAACAACTGGAACTCGAGAATTAACAGCATCAATTGTATAGTCTAAAACCGCCATTCTTTCCTGTTCGGTTAAGGTTACCGTTTCAGCGGTTGTTCCTAAGCAAACAATGTAATCAACACCATTATTAATTACATGCTCAATAATATTCCCCAAAGCTGTAAAGTCAACATTTCTTTGCTTATGAAATGGGGTAACGATAGCAACACCAGTGCCTCTAAAATTCTTCTCCATATTAATAATACTACTTTAAGTTTAAATATTTATTTCAGAAAGATAATGTATCAATTGTTCTTTAAAATCATTCATATTTGTTTTTTCCAACTTCAATAGTAAATCGAAATGATTTCTATTGATTTGAGTGTCGAGGGCAATCTTAAATTTAGCTTTTGAAAGAGCCGCAATGTAGAAAGGTGCAAAATGTTCTGTTATTGAAAAATTGATTAATAAGTCAAACTCTTTGGACAAAAACTCATCTAAGTGCATTCCTGTTGGAATTTGCATTAATCCTAATTCTTTGTCGGAACAAAGAGTTACATTAAGCGTTTCAATAAACCATAGCGGTTTCAAATTACCATAAAACACTCCCATCACCTCAACTTTAGCTCCCTTGTCTTGAAATTCCTTAATTGCAGCTTTTATAGTATTCCAATTTATTTCATTATCAACCAAACAAACAATTCCAACTGTTTTTGCAGAATTCAAAGAAGATATTTGTTTTTCTCTTTGGTGTTGTTTTAGTTTGGTTTTAAATACAATAGATTGTATGAATTGTCTTATTTTATCTAACATTGAGCTAAATTTTCTTTAAAATAATTTGTAAAATTACAACTTATATAATTACGAAACAAATTTTTTATTTAAATCGTTTCCTAAAATATATTATCTTTGCTTTCGGAATGAAAATATTTGAACAGAATTCAAAACTAAAATGGATATTGTTTATCATTGCTTTTGCTTTGATAGGCTACTTTCTCTTTGAGGTTAATAATCTAATAAACCAATTGAGAGTTGAGGAAAAGAAAAAAATTGAGCTATGGGCTAATACAATAAGCAGAAAATCAGACTTAGTTCAACACACCGAAAAATTCTTTAAACAAGTTAAGGAAGAGGAAAGAAAAAGAGTTGAACAATTCATTGAAGCTCACAAAATAATTCTCCAACAACCCTTAGATAAAGAATTGGATTTCTATTTCCGTTTTATTTCCGACAACAGAACTATTCCTGTTATTATTACGGATGAGTTCAATAACATATCCCTTTCTCAAAACATATCTCTTCCTAAAGACTATAAGGTGTTAGTTGGCGATTTATATAAAGAATTCTCTATAAACCCTCCTCTTCAATATGAGGTGTTTGGAATGAAATTCAAACTCTACTACACAGAAAGCAGGGTGTATACCGACCTGCATAATGTGCTTTTAGACCTCTCAAAATCGCTTATTGACGAAGTAACTGTCAACTATGTTTTTGTCCCTGTTATCATTACCGACACAACAAAAACCATAGTTTATTCCTCAGGAAATGTTTCTCCTAATAAAATGATTCAAGCCAATCTACAGAAGACGCTTTCTCACATGCAGTCTGTCAACAATCCAATTCTAATAACCCTTCCAGACAAAAGAAATGCCTATGTTTTCTACGAGGAATCCAATATTCTTAAAGTTCTAAAATACTACCCTATATTTTTTATTATAATATTCTTAGTTATTGTTTTTATTGCCTACCAACTATTTAGTGCCATAAAACGCTCTGAACAAAACTCGGTTTGGGTTGGAATGAGCAGGGAAACGGCTCACCAACTTGGCACGCCAATTTCATCACTAATGGCATGGGTAGAATACTTAAGATTTAACCCAGAAAACGAATCAACATGCCTTGAGATAACAAAAGACATTCATCGATTAGAAACTATAACTCAAAGATTTTCCAAAATTGGATCAAACCCTGAACTCATAAAACAAGATCTGGTTCCAATCATAAATAATGCAGTTGACTACTTAAGAACAAGAAGCTCAAAAAAAGTAATTTTCAATATAATCCTTCCACAAGACAAAGCAATAATTCTCCCACTAAACGAATATTTATTGGAATGGGTTTTAGAAAATTTGTGTAAGAATGCTATTGATGCAATGGGAGGAGTTGGAGAATTTAAGATAGAACTGATTGATGACACAAAAAAAATACATCTCGACATTTCAGACACAGGGAAAGGAATTCCAAAAAGTTGTCACCGAAAAATCTTTCAACCAGGCTTTACTTCCAAAAAAAGAGGATGGGGATTAGGACTATCACTTGCCAAAAGAATAATAGAGGAATATCATAAAGGAAAGATTTTCGTAAAACAATCTTCCTTGAGCAAAGGAACAACCTTCAGAATTACTTTCCATAAACAAGATCTCTAAATGTCTGGACTATATATCCACATACCCTATTGCAAACAAAGATGTATTTATTGTGATTTCTACTCTTCAGCAACCAGAGAAGATAAAAAAACATATATAGAATGTTTGATTAAAGAATTTGAGCAAAGGAAATCAGAACTTACTCAGAAAATAGAAACAATCTATTTTGGAGGAGGTACTCCATCAATTTTAACTAAAGATGAGCTAAGTTTTCTCTTAACCAATATTCTCAAACAAAGTGAACTCTTTAATTTAAGCGAAATAACACTTGAGGCAAATCCTGAAAATCTAACCTTTGACTATTTAGAATTCCTCAAAAAAAATACTCCCATCAATCGGTTAAGCATAGGAATACAAAGCTTCAACAATCAAGACCTCAAAATCTTAGGAAGAAAACATAGTGCAGAAGAAGCCATTAAGGCAGTTAAGGCATCTCAAGAATTAGGATTGGATAATATTAGCATTGACCTAATGTTCAACCTGCCAAATATGACTAAAGAAAAATGGCTTAAGAATCTTCAAACAGCTATCAATCTAAATATCCAGCATATCTCAGCCTATAGTCTCACGGTTGAGGAAGGGACTATGCTCCATACACTAATTGATAAACAGAAGTTAACCCTTCCAACAGAAAAACAGCAGATTGAACAATTTGACCTTACAATAGAATTTCTAACAAAAAATGGATTTGAACATTACGAAACCTCAAACTACGCTTCGCTAAAGGTTAATGATGAATGGTTAATGGTTAATGGTTGGAGATCAAAGCATAATTCATCTTATTGGAATAACACACCTTATTTAGGTCTTGGAGCCTCAGCACATAGTTTTGATGGGGAAGAAAGAAGCTGGAATATTTCTGACTTAAAAGAATATATAAGCAGAATAAAAAACAACCAACCTCTCTCAGAAAAAGAAACCCTAACAGAAAAAGACAAATACAACGAATATATTTTGGTTGGAACAAGAATAAAAGAAGGTTTAAACCCTGACTATATAAAAACTAAC
>JAQUTD010000027.1 GCA_028709955.1 Bacteroidales bacterium
TGAGATGTACATCTGAGCAGTGTTGAGATGTACATCTGAGGGATGCTGAGATGTACATCTCAGCAAGATTTAAATCAAGTAAAAATAGTTGGAAAGCTTATCCGTGGAGTTTGAAAGCTTATTAGTAGAGTTTTAGATAAGGAGTTTCGGGGGAAAAGTCCTTATATAGATAGTAAGTTATTTGCTAATTTGCTATCGATAAATGAAATATTTTTTAAACATCTTTTTGGGTGATAAGTTATATTAAAATAGGCAAAGGCTGTGAGTTTATTGAAACCACAGCCTTTGCCTATTTAAGTTTTTGTAATTATTCTTTCTTATGCTATTTAAGGCAAGCAATAATATTTTGTGATATGTTTTCCAACTCTTGTTTGGTGAGTTCTAATTTAGGGCGTTTAAAGTCTAAATCGCCTACGTTGTTGAGGGGAACAAGGTGAATGTGTGCATGTGGTACTTCAAGCCCAATTACTGCAATTCCTACTTTTGGGCATGGATATGCTTTTTGGATGGCTTTAGCTATTTGTTTTGCGAATATATTTAGCTCTGACAATAAAGTATCGTCAAGGTCAAAAATATAGTCTATTTCTTTCTTTGGGACAACAAGGGTGTGTCCTTTTGCTAATGGTGATATGTCTAAGAATGCATAGCAATTCTCAGTTTCTGCAATCTTATAGCATGGTATTTCGCCTGCAATGATTTTTGAAAATATCGTAGCCATATTAATCTCTTGTTATTTTTTTAATCTCTAATTTCAATATTCCTGCTGGAACTTCTATTTCTGCAATATCTCCTTCTTTTTTGCCAAGCATTCCTTTGGCAATTGGCGATGTTACTGAAATTTTCCCTTCTCTAAGGTTTGCTTCACTCTCTGGAACAATTTCATATACTTGTGACTTTTGAGTTGCAAGGTTCACAAATTCAACTTTTGAAAGCAGTAATACCTTTGAAGTATCTATCTTACTTTCGTCAAGCAATCGTGCATTTGAAATTAGGGTTTGGAGTTTAGATATTTTGGCTTCCAAATGCCCTTGTGCATCTTTTGCTGCATCATATTCTGCATTCTCCGATAAGTCACCCTTATCTCTTGCCTCAGCAATTGCTGCTGAGATTGCAGGGCGTTCAACATTAATAAGGTGTTGTAACTCTTCAATGAGTTTTTGTATGCCCTCTTGGGAATAATATTTAACTTTTGACATATTGTATTGTATTTTGTAATAAAAAGAAACGAAGACCCTTAATAAAAGGTCTTCGATTCATTCTTTTAATTAAGTGTTTATTTCTACAAAGAAAGTACAAGACCGACTGTGTGGAGTCCTCCAGCTACCTTGGTCAATCGGTAGGCATAATCAATGGAAAGATTTATTCCGTCTGAGTCGTCTTTGCCTGATTTTTTGATTGGGGCTATTATTGAAGCTCCAGCAGAAAATCCTGAATAAAGTGTTGTTGCACCATTATCAACATCGTAAACACTGGTTGTTATGGCGTCTTCGTAGGTGTAGGATGTGCGAAGCATAAATATTTTTGCAAATGCATATTCAAGACCTAATGTATATTGGTCTTTAGAAAATGCCATAGAAGCAAAATTTGCTGCTGTTGTTAAACGATGTTTATTTTCAGAGAAAAGAAAATCGTATGATGCACCTATATTTAAACTTGATGGAATTTCAAAGCTCTGAGAACGTTGTTCAACAGACATTTGACGGCCATAAAATTCAGCAGCAGTTGATAAACCATCACCACTATAACTCATTGCTGGTCCCCAGTTTTTTAGGGTTATACCGAATTTAATTTCGTAGTTTTCACCAGTAACATATTGTATACCTGCATCAATAGCTACTCCAGTTGCAGTAACGTTATCAATACCTTCATTAATTACCTTAAGGGTTGCTCCTCCATAAATTGAAGTTGAAAAGGCTTTTGCAAATGAAACTCCAATGTTCATATTAGAAATTGAAAAGGTTCCATTATTAAATTCCGGGCTGTTTACTTTTGTTCTATCAATAAGACCAAATCCCATTGAAGTTACGGAAAGTCCAATAACTCCATAATCACCAAGGCTTTGTCCAATGCCAAAAGCACTTACTCCAATTCCGGAATTGTCTAACCAATTTGTGTAGGAAAAGTTTGCCTCAGTTCCAGAGATGCGGCCTAAACCAGCAACGTTTGAAAACAATGCATCAATTCCTGTTCCACAGGCAGTGTTTACTCCTCCCCAACCAGCACTTTTAGCCCAAGGGTTAATCAAAAGTGATCCTGCTCCAGCAGTTCCTCTTCTGTCGTCATTCCCTGCTTTTAGATTCAAATTGGAGAATAGTAGCACTCCTAACATGACAAAAGCAAATATTCTATATATATCTTTCATAGTATCTCTTATTTAAAATATTTCAATCTGTGCTGTTTTTATTATTGGAAAGAATTTAAGTCAACTGGACGTAAAGCTCCAAACCATTTAATTATTTTTTCACCAACTCCGTCAGCCTTTATATGTATGATATAAGCACCTCCAGCAATTGGTAATCCTTTATGATTCTTTAAATCCCAATCAATAGATGTTAGTGCTGAACCGGTCCCTGAAACTAAGCTCTTGGATGGTCCACGTAATTTTCTGATTACAGTTCCATCAACTGAGTAAATAGTTACATAGCAATCTGGAGGCAAGTTACAAATCTTAACAAGATTTTCAACTTGGTCTTGTTCGTAGGTTGAGGCTGCAAAGTATGGGTTAGGAACAACAGTTATTTGATCCATTGCACTTTTTGCTAATTCAACATTTCCAACACTGGTTGCAATATCTTTGGTTATTGAGAATTGATACATTGGATAATTATCGTTTTGAGGAGTAGTAGAAGCCCCACTAACATTGTTTGTGTAGTTCTTTTTATATGGTTGACGAACTCTTAACGAAACCTTAACGTCTGTTGGAATTTCAGCAAAACGATCAATATTAAACGCAGTTGCTAAAGGCATCCCAACCCACATAACTGATGCAAACACTTCCATAGCTTCAGTTAAGTTGTCATTTTTGTAGTCGTTGTAAGGGGTAGTATTTGTTAATGTTAAGACATCTAATTTTCTTAATTTGTTATACGCCCAAGTTCCCATATCTTTATTACCAAGATTATCTAAATCGTAATAAGCCTTTGGTTGGATTGGTCTTGTATTTCTATTTGGCTCAAGACTATTTGGCGTGAATAGGGTGAAGTCAGATGCTCCTAAAACATATACATAATGCATACCTCCATATACTGTTTCTCCATTATTTCCAAAAGTAGTTGATGTTGGATTCCAAATTAGGTCTCTACCATTTCCTGGTTGATTAACTCCCAATTGTGAATTTTCACCAAACATCATATTTAGTCTTTGTCCTGTTTCAAGATTAATTGCATAGCCAGGGAACCATCCCCAACCTTCTGTTCCATCTCCCAATGGTTGACCATTTTTATCAACAGATGCATGTTTTCTTATTTGGAATCTTTTTGCTCCTCCTTCAGTTTGATTTACATCATCTCCCATTTCAATTACAGGGCAACGAGTCCATTTAGTTTTGTCGCTTGTAAATACAATATCGACAGAAGATAAATTAGACATATCATTTGATGCTGTTGAGTAAAGGAATGAAGGGTCCAATCTATATTTAGTTACAGGTGCAGGTTGAGCTAAATTTGCAAAATGATAGTATGAGAAACCTGGATGAGGTAATATCATATTTGGATTATATGGATTATATACAGAAGTTAATCTATAAGGAGCCCACCAACCTCCGCCAAACTCTTCGTAGTCTTGGTTTTTGTCAATTGGGAAATTAGTGAATATTGTATCATTTTTATTATTAGCTGGATTCCAAACTAATTTACCAACAGAGTAGTAGTAGTCCTGGGTTAAATAGTCTGTGATTAAGTCCATAGTTACATCGTCAATAATTCCATCATCCGAAATTGCGTCTAATGTTCCAAATACATCTATTACAGTAAATTGTGCTGAAGTTCTGCTTCCAGATCTAATCCAATTTGTACGGTCATCATCATCATTATCTGATAATCCAAATAACCAGTTTTTGTTTGGATCTTTCGCAACAATGCTAGAATAAAGATCAGTTCCCTCACTTAAATCACCACCAAAAACTCTTTTCTGTTTTGAGTTTAAATCATTTTCAATATATAATGGAGTTACTGTAGGTTCAGGATTGTTTAGCGATATAGAAAGACCTAATGGGAAGATTATTTGCTCATTAATATCAGCAATAACTCTATCAGAGGTTAATGAATATACATCAGTTGAAACGCCATCGACCTTTAGAGTGTATAGTGGAAGATTTGTGTCAGCATTTTGAAGTTTCCATTTTGAATACATTAAGTTGGTTGATGTGTCAGAAGGAATAATTTTTATTACAAATGTTCCTGGACGCAATTTAATTGGGTCAATAACTTTAATGTTAAGAGGTCCAAAATTTTGTTGGTATTTCAAATCAGCAACATATGAAAGGCCAATTGGTTCTTCATTTGCTTTACCTACAATCTTTTCAATGGTTTCATCTTTAAAATTAAGAACCATTCCTCCATTTCCATTTCCTTCAATTCTTGTTATTTCAGGACATGTTCCATAAGTTGATTGAACTAATGTTCCATTTTGTTCTGGTGCAGTAATGTGAGGAATTGCAATTGCAGGAGCAATACTTCTTCCTAATCCTGTTTTTCTACTTGCTAAATAAGTAATTTTTTGTCCATCAAACTTTGTTGGGTCTGAAGCACTAAATTGTTTATAATTATTGTGAGCATATGCAATTGCAACGTAATAATACTTTTTATTATTTACAATTGTTTTATCGTTTGTTGTTGCAAATTTGTCTTCAGTTATTTTAAAAGAGTGTTGAATTCCATTGTTAAGTCCATCTACCATAACTTTTGGAACTAAATCTCCAATATTATCATCTTTGTAGTAGTTAACAAGTTTAGAAATTGATTGATTGTTTTGAAGTGGATCAAAATTCTTTATATCACATTGACCAACTAATCTTGCTTTATCTTCATCATAGATATCGGCAACAGATACTGTATTATCCTTTAATTGGAATATTTGATATCCTTCAAATTTATAATATTGATCGTATGTAGTAGAGTTCTTGATTCTATCAAATGTATAAATATAAGGTTGGTTATTTACATCATAAAGAATAGTGTCAACTTGAATAATTTCATCATATTTAACTGGAATTGAAACATCTATTTTATTGAATGATTCATTTCTATTATTTGATGCAGGAGAATCATTTGTTAAATAAATGATTAATTCTCTGTCAAGTTCTTTTATTGTTAAGTCAGGAGCATCTGGACCTTCCAAAAGGTTAAAACAATTATCAAATAATGCTTGACATTTATCGTCAATTTGTCTTAATAAAGTAACTGATGCGTATGGACCACCTGAAGCAGCTTGAGCAAAAGGAATACCAACAGTGATATAGTTGATTGCACCTGGTTTTAATTCGAAAGGACCAGCAGATTGCATAAAACGTCTATCCCCAGAAGGATTATTTGAAGATTCTTCAGTCCACCCTCTATTGTCTGTAATGCTTGGAGCAACTCCCTTGGTTCCCCAATTCCATTGGTCAGTTAATCCTGGGAACATAAAGTCACAAGGAATTGTTCCTGAAGTACCATCTCCACCAAAGGTCATGGTTACACCTGTTTTCCACATTCCTCTTAAATAGTTATAATAATCGGTAGCTTTATCAGGTTCACCCTTAACTGGATCACCACTATTCTGATAGTAAACGAATCTTCTCATTCCAAAACGTTCATCATCAATAATACCATTTCCAAAGTTAACACCATTAATATTTGAACCATTTGTAATTTTATCGTTTACATTATACCAATATTTTACAAATCTTTCAGCATCAGCAGTTACTTTTAAGGTATCTAATATTTTATTACCATTTCCATCACGAAGAAAATTGTTATTTGTATCTCTTTTTTGATATTGGTCTTCATCTAACCATGATGCATTTGGTCCATTTCTAACTAAATCAATATATACCTTAGGATTATCTAATCCATCAGCGTCTAAGTATGGTCCTTGGAAGAAGTCAATTCCAATTGCTGGAGGATTTCCTGCGTATGCTCCTGTTCCAGGACCATCAGTTGCATTTCCATTATAGCAATATCCTAAACCTCTCTTAACGTCACAACCAACAAAATCATCAAAAGAGTAACCTAAATCTGGGTCAACCCATTGGCTAAAATAAGTGTTTTGAAGTGTGAATGTTGAACGATTTATAATTTCGTAGGAATAGAAAGTCATATTATTGATTTCGTCGTTCATACTAAAAGCAAAAGCTTGTGCACGAATTTCAAGACCAATTGGGTTTGCAGATTTAGATTCTGTATGAGAATTCCCTTTATCATTAAAAACCCACCAAAGAGTTTCGTCACCCTTAAGAACTTGGTCAACTAAAATTCCACCATGAACAGGTTCTCCTCCTGTTCCAATTGAATCTTCCATAGTTCTAACTGGGTTATATTTTTGACCGCTTTGTTTTGAAACAACAGGGCAAAGATCTCCATTAAAATCATAATAAGGATAATCTCCATTAGCATAATTGTATTCTCCATCTCCATCAACATCCTTAAATGGAGCTAAATACTTAGTTTGATTTAGTTCAGCATAATTTTCTGGATGAGCAGGCCAAGTTTTAATTGCTTCTGTAATTAAACTTTGATCGGTTGGTCCTCCTATAATTTGACCTTGAGCATTTTTTTGACATCCTGCAACAAAGGCTTCAACTTCAGCTTTTGTAATACGGAAATGTTTATCCCATTTTTCACAAACTGATTTGTTAACCGCTGCGTTTTTGTCAACTGTTAATGGACCAGGCCAGAAATCATCTCCATCTTGTCCAAAACGCAATGCTGCAACTCTTAGCTGTTTGTTTTCGTCTTGTCCACCAATCCATAAAGCTGCACAGAACATTGCAGTACTACTTCCATCTTTTGGCACATAATATCTTGCTGTATTTCCGTCATACCACATATTACCACCAGTGTTGATACGTGCCCTAACGTTATTAATACTTAATTCGGCAGAACCTTGAGCTCTTCTACATCTTTCAACTCCAACACCTTCTTTGGTGGTGGTAGTAGATTTTTTAACCGCACCTTGGTATTCTCTTGCAAAAACCGGACTTTGCAAACTAAGGTAGATTAAAACTAATGTTGTTATTTTAAATATATGTTTCATTTTTCAATAATTTTCTATTTAATCATTTAATTAAAATGTATAAGCTACTCCTAAATATATCATTCTTGGTCTTTGATAGTTATATTCAACATTGTTTAAGTACATTGAATAATAATCTCTGAAAGAATTTTCACTTAATTGTGTTGCAATAATTGTTTGTGTTTCTGGGTCAGTTAAGTATCCGTTATCATCTGGGTCACCTGTAACTCCGAAAACACTTGAAATATTCTTTATATTTAAGACATTGTTTACTCTGGCAAAAAGGTTTAATTGTGTTACTTTATTACCAATTTTAATATCATAGGTTTTGTCAATATTTAAGTCAACTCTGAATATCCAAGGTAATCTTGCGCCATTGAAACTTCCTACGATTGATCTTTGAGTGTTACTAAAATATTTTGTGTATGGTCTTCCTGATTGAGCAACTCCAGTAAGGTTTACACCGAAATTTTGGAACCATTTTGTTAGTTTTACTCTTTCCTCTCCAGTAGATTTGTCAGTTACAATTCTCTTTGAAGTTGGTCCATTGTATTTATCTCCACCTTGATAACGGAAGTCTAATTGTAGTTTGAACTCATGACGTCTATCATCAGAAATTGGGTAAAGCATCTTAATGTTTGGATAACCTGCTTGAATTAGGGAAACTATAGTTGATTGAGGTAAACCAGTTGTTCCTTCAGCGTATTGTAAAGTGTAGTTTGCATTTAATCGTAGATTCTTTGATCTTTTTATTTCATAAGTAACAGTAACTCCTTTTGTTGTTCTGAAGTCTTGGTTGCCAAATGTATAATATAATGAAGTTGGGTCAGCACCTACATATTGAACTAATGCAATCAAATCTCTCGTTTCTTTATAGTATGCAGACAAAATCAATACAGATGATTTTGATAAAACTTGAGTGAATCCTAATTCATAGTTAGTAATTTTTTCAGGTTTTAGGTTTGGATTTGTTAGGGTTTGACCAGATTGTCTTTCCATAAACAAGTAATCAACATAATTTGCTCTCCAATTACTTTGAGGACGACGTGCAATCATATCATAAGAAGCCTTGAATTCAGATTTATCAGAAACTGGGAAAGAAAAAGCTATACGAGGCATAACAATTACTTGTGGTTTATAATCTTCAAAAGCATCTGTAGAAATTTTATATGGAAGTCCAGTATCATTTAATTCTCCTTTTCTAAATGGTAGAGGTTGACCAGAAGCTCCTGAAATGTCAGTTGGGTTGGAAACAATTTCACCATTTGCATTATACCAAGTATTTCCATTTCTATAACCTCTAATGAAACCATCCTTACTTGCATCACTTGTTGTTGTATTTCCACTTAAATTGTTTACATAAACAACATAATCATCACCAATGCTTGATGGACGATTTGGAATATCTAATTCGCCAGCAGTATATGAAGAATATAATAAGTAATTATCTTTTAACCCCATTTGATTTCCGTCAAATCTATCAACACGGAATCCAATATTAAAAATTAAATCTTTGAAATAGAATTGATCTTGAACATATCCTGCCATGTAGATTGGTTGCCAAGCTCCTAATGTTCTATTAGTTGGATCAGAAAAGAAGTTTTGTAGATTTTGTTTACCTTTTACAACATTTCCTCTATGGTCATAACCATAGTATCCAACAATTGAATTGTTTCCTCCGTTATTGAATAATTCATCTGCAGAGAACATATCCATAGAAAAGGTTGAAGGATCATAATTATCTATATCAATAAAATCCGTTCCTGCAACATCTAAACCTAATTTTTCTCTTAAAGCTCTGTCAAAATATGTTTGACTTGCTTGGTCATAAGATCTGTTATATGTTACATAAGGAATTGAACCTGAATTGTCAATTATTGGATTTTCTAAATCACGATATAGTATATGAGCATTTGCTTCTTGTTTCATTATTGTCCATAAAGAAGAAGCTGTTAATGAATATGCACGATAAGTTGCTTGATCATATTGGAAACCAAACTCAAGTGAATGATTGCCTATGTCAGCTGAAACTTTAGCTGATAAGAAAACAAACTGAGTTTCAGATTTAGAAAAACCTCTTTGAGGTGTACCAACATTGGTCCAAGTGAAATTGCTAGGGAACATTTGATATATACTTCCTGGCATATCTCCATTGGTTAATCCTAAATATGATCTTATAAAGTCATAATTAATTAAAGAAGATCTTATTGATGAAAAACTTGGATCATTATAGAGTTGCCAAGTGTATCTTGAAAGTTCTGGATTTGCATCAGAAGGTGTAAAGTCTACTTGGTAGTCTAACCATCCGTTATGTTCCATTACATCTTGCATTACACCACCAATTTCCATTCTTGTTAGTGCGTATGTATTTCTTTTATGAGTTTTGAAAGTTCCAACATATCCATATTTGAATAAGTCATCTCCATGATTTGTGTTATAAGTTTCTTCAAATGATCTGTTGTATGAACCATTCATATTAAAGATAATATTCTTAATTTTAGAAGTTTCAGAAGGAGAAGAGAATTTTTGAGTAAAGTCAGCCATAACCTGGAAACTATTACCTTTTGTTTCTGAATTATTAGCATTGTTAATTAACATTGATGCGTAGGTTGGGTCTTTACCAATAGAATTAACGTATTCCCCGTTAACTTGCAATATACTATTATCAGAAAAACGTATGTCTAATCCGCCTTCTAAATAAATACTGTTACTCCACATATTTGGTTTTCTGCCTACTTGTTCAAAATCAGATAACCTTAATGAAGATGCAGTGTTGTAAACAGCACCAGTTGCAGGATCAAACGTTAGAGGATTTGCATTAAGAAAAGTTTGCTTGCTTTCTTTTAGCATGTAGTAATAATTGTCTTTTGGTCTGCTTAATGGGTCTTGAGTATAGCCATTAAAACCAGACAAACGGAAACCTATAATACTTTTTTCAATACCATCTGCAGATTTCTTTTTGTACACAGGACCTGATAAATAAAATTCAAGTCTATGGTATCCTCTTGTGTCAAGAGGTTCAGATGTTTGATATCTTAGCATTCCATTAAATTTGCTTTCTGGTGGTCTTAATGTTATGTTTGTTGTTCCTCCAATAGATTCTCCATAACGTGCTGGAGTACCTCCAAGTATTACTTGAATTTCAGCAATAGCTTGTTTTGGAATATTAACACTACCTTTCTTAGCAACTCCATTTACATAGGTTACCATTCCTGACTCTCCACGAGCAGTTCCTGCACCTCCATCAACATCGGAAATACCTCCAACTGTTGCGATAATTGCATCAACTGTGTTGGCTGCCATTTTATCAATATCTTCATTGGTAATACGCTTTCCTGATTCTGCTGTTCCAGATTCAAGTAAAGGTACAACGTAGCCTGTAACAACAACTTCATCAATTTGCTGAGCTGTCGGTTCAAGAGCTATGCTCCCTCCTGGTGAATAACCTGTCGCAGTTACGCGAACGCCTGTTTTCATCGCTTTTTTGTATCCAACAAAAGTAGCAATTACATCATAATTACCAGCATTCAAAGGCTTTATCTGGAAATTACCATCTAAATCGGTTTGAGCACCTCCTTTTTGCTGTCCTGATTGTTCTACAATAACATTTACGAACGGCATCGGTTCGCCTGTTTTAGCATCGGTAATTGTACCCGTTAATGTTCCTTGTGAGTACAAAATTAAACTGGTTGTTAAAAACAAACCTAGAGTAAAGAATAATTTTCTCAACATATTTCTTTTTTTATATTATTTATGTAAAGAATGAAATTTCATATTTATATTTTCTTATGAATGAAAGGGTTATTTAATATTTCTGAATAAATAACTGCCTTTCTTAAATCAAATTCATCTTCTTCTTTTATTTCAACTTTTATTTTATTATCTTTTATTGCTTTATTGCTTGCTATTGGTGAAGATTTCTTCTTCTCTTGAATAATTTCAATGGTTTCTTTCTCAATATTTGTATCTTCTTTTTGATCAAATAACTCTCCAAAAATCTCTTCAAGCACACTTTTTTTCTTCTTTTGATCAAAGATAGGTGGTGTAGAATCACTTATTTGTTTACCCAATGATTTGAACAATCTTTTGGATATCAGTGCAAACAAAATAATTCCTATTATTACATATTCATTCATAATCACCTATATTTAATCAGCAAATTTAGATAAAAAACTGATATAACCAAAATTAAAATACTAAATCTTTATTATTATAATTTATTTCGTTTTAATTATCTTTTTGTCATTTTGTTTTTTTATAAGCAAATATGCAATAGGACTGGAAATAAATAGAGTTGAGAATGATCCAGATACTGTTCCTATTGTTAATGCAAAAGCAAAACTTCTTAACACATCTCCTCCAAAAATCAAAATTACAAGTAGAGATAAGAATACTGTACATACAGTGTTAATTGTTCTACTTAAGGTTTGATTTATTGATAGATTCATTATATGACTATACTCTCTATTTGGATACAATTTAACATTTTCACGTACACGGTCAAAAATTACAACAGTGTCATTGATTGAAAATCCTATAATTGTTAGTATTGCTGCAACAAAATTCATATCAACATCCATACTAAAAGGAAGTAATCCATCAAGTATTGAGAACATACCAATTGTGAATAAAGCATCAAATGCTAATGCAGCAATTCCACCAAGGCTATATTGCCATTTTGTAAATCTTATTGCTATATATATGAATATTGCAATTAATGAAATAATAATAGCAATAATTGCTGAAGTTTTAGTATCGTCAGCTATTGTTGGACCAACAACTTCAGAACTTATAATTCCAAGTGGAGATTTAAGAGTTGATTGAAAATCATCAATAGTAATATTTTTATTACTATAATGTTCTTTAGTCCCATTAAATATTTTGGTAATTACTTCTCTCTTTACTGCCTCATTATCTTCTTTAACTTTGTAGTCTGTTGTTATTTTAACTTGGTAATTTGGTCCGAAAGTTTTTACTTCAGGAGCTGATCCAAATTCTTTTTCAAGAGAAGCTCTTACATTGTTTACATTAACATCTTTGTCAAATCTAACAACATATGTTCTTCCTCCTGTGAAGTCAATTCCGTAATCTAATCCTTTGAAAACTATAAATCCAACAAAAATAACTGAGAGCGCTCCAAAAATTATTAATTGTTTTTTAGCATTCTCAACAAATTTGAATTTTGGATTTGAAAAGAAATTTTCTGAGATTGGATTTGAGAATTTAAGTTTATTCTTTAATGATTTTATGTTTAGCATTCCTTCCATAACAAGTCGAGAAATAAAAATACTTGTAAATAATGAAGTAAGAATACCAATACATAAGGTTATTGCAAAACCTAGCACAGAACCTGCACCAAAGTATGCTAAAATTATACCTGTTATTAATGTAGTAACATTACCGTCAATAATTGCTGAGTATGATGCCTTATAACCATCTGCTATTGCATTATTAATGTTTTTTCCTAAACGCAATTCTTCCTTTATACGTTCATTTATAATAACGTTAGCATCAACAGCCATAGCAAGTGTTAATACAATACCTGCAATACCGGATAATGTTAATACTGCTCCAATTGAAGCTAAAACTCCAAACAAAAAGAATAGATTGACAATAAGTGCAATACATGCAGAAACTCCAGCAACACTATAGAAGAAAAGAATATATGCAAATACAATTAACAGTGAAAATATAAATGAAATAAATCCTGCCTTAATTGATTCTTCACCTAAAGATGGTCCAACTATTGATTCTTGAACAACTTTTGCAGGTGCAGTCAGCTTTCCTGATTTTAGAATATTAGCTAAGTCTTTTGCTTCTTCAATTGAGAAACTTCCTGAAATTTCAGAGCGTCCTCCATTAATTTCACTATTAACTCTTGGTGCTGAATAAACTACATCATCTAACACAATAGCAATACTATTTCCAATATTTGAACCAGTAATTTTTCCCCATTTTCTGGCAGCTTCAGCTTTCATTGACATTGAAACAACTGGACGCCCTTGTTGGTCAAAATCTTGACGAGCATCATCAATCACATCACCATCCAAAAGAGGGTTTTTTGCTTTGTTTGTATATTGAATAACGTATAATTCGAATTCATTTGTTTTTGAAATTGGTTGTGCACTCCAAAAAAATGTTACGTCAGATGGGAGAACCTTTGCGGCTCTTGATAGTTGACGATTAATTTCTTTTTGAGCTCCGGCAGTTGCTGTTCCAACAACTGATGGGGCTAAGTCTCCTCTATTTAATCTTGTAAATAAATCTAAAAGCGGTCTTTTATTATTTAATGAGGTATCTTTAGTTTGAGCTGGTTTATCTACGGTATTAATTAATGTATCATTTGTAGATAATGTATCTTTTTCAATTCCAATGTTTGCCAAAAATTCATCAGCAGCGCCCAATGATTGAAAAACTTTTCCTGCATCACCTGCTAACCAAAATTCCAATTGAGCTGTCCCTTCCAACAATCTACTAATACGTTGTGGGTCAGAAACACCTGGCAGTTCAATTAAGATTCTTTCAGAAGATTCTAATTTTTGAATTGTTGGCTCAGAAACACCAAACTTATCTATACGTTTAGTTAAAACTTGGTAAGTTCGGTTAAAAGCATCGGTACACTCTTTCTTGATGGCAGCAAGAACTTCCACATTTGTTGAATTTGTTGTAATTCCACTTTCTTTTAATTTGACTCTAAAAAAAGCAGACAAATTTACTTTTCCAGTTCCTTCAGCGTCCTTAACTACTTGTTCAAAGCAAGCGTAAAAATTCTTTCCACTAGTCTTTTGAAGTTCTGTTGCTTGGTCTACTAATTTCAAAAAAGCTGGGTCATTAGGGTTGGTTGCAAGATTTTTCACAACATCTGCTGTTGAAACTTCCATCTTAACATTCATACCTCCCTTTAAATCTAAACCTAATCCAATTTCTCTCGCCTTACATTCTTTATAAGTGAAAGGACGCATCCAAAGAAAGTTATAAACTGTCTTTTCAGAAATTGAGTCTAGGTAATTTAATTCTCTTTCGTTTGCGATAGAGTCTAAAATTTCTTGCTCTCTTAATGAGTTTCCATTAGCAAGAATTTTTGCCTGACTTTTGGAATAACTATTTAGAGCATATTCTTTGGCATCTCCTTCTACTTTTTTAGTAAAATATGTGAATGATAATTGGTACAAACACACCAAAGAAAAGATAATTACAATAATTTTAATAGCACCTTTGTTTTGCATATATTATAATGATTTATTTTAAAAATACCCATTTTTTAGAATGTGCAAAGATAGAATTTTATTTTATAACTCCCTAATATCATCAAATTTTTTCAAATTTGAGGTTGTTACTAAAGAATTACTTTTCACACAATCAAAAGATTAAATTCAATATTAAAATAAATTTTGTCTAAAAAAAACTCAAATCGATAAAAAATTATAGATTTGCAAACTGAAAACATATAAAATTGTAAACATGACAGAAAAATTACGTACATCAATGAGAGATTCAGCAGTTATGCGTTGGATTGCTCTATTTTTGATTTCATCAACAATGTTTTTCGCCTACTTCTTTGTTGATGTGGCAGCTCCTTTAAAAACTTTATTGGAACAATCTCCATATTTTTGGTCAAACGAGACATTTGGAATGCTTGGAGGTTCAGAATTCTTTTTAAATGTATTTGCTGGATTTCTAATATTGTCAGGGATTATTCTTGATAAAATGGGAATTAGATTTACATTAAGATTATCTGGTATACTAATGCTTATTGGAGGAACAATAAAATGGTATGCATTAACTCCAGGATTTGTAGATACAAGTATCTACTCGTTTTTAAGTTCGTTTATCACAGGTATTCCTGCTTCTGCAAAACTTGCCTTCGTTGGATTCTCAATTTTTGGAGTTGGAGTTGAAATGGCAGGTATAACTGTTTCTAAAACTATTGTAAAATGGTTTAAAGGAAAAGAACTTGCTTTAGCAATGGGACTTGAAATGGCACTTGCTCGTTTAGGAGTTTTTGCAGTATTTCAACTATCTCCTATTTTTGCAAAAGAAGGTGGGGTATCTAACTCATTATTCTTTGGGGTATTATTCCTATTAGTTGGTTTTATTACTTTCTTTATCTATACTTTTATGGATAAAAAATTAGAAAAACAAACTGGTGAAGGACTTGAAGTAGCACCAGAGGATGAATTCAAAGTTAGTGACTTAGGAAAAATAATAACAAACCCTGGATTCCTTGCAATTGCAGGTCTTTGCGTTTTATTTTATTCAGCAATCTTCCCTTTCCAAAAATTTGCAACTGATATGCTTGCTTCAAAATTGAGTATTGATGCAGTAATTGCTGCAAAATATGTTTCATTCTTCCCTATTGGAGCAATGGTTCTTACTCCATTTATTGGTGCATTCCTAGACTTTAAAGGGAAAGGAGCTACAATGATGATTTATGGAGCTATTCTTTTAACAGTATCACATTTAATATTTGCACTTGTTCCTACAGAATCATTCACTAATGTTGTTGCAATAGCTACAATAGTAATTTTAGGAATTGCATTTTCATTAGTTCCTGCTTCAATGTGGCCTTCACTACCTAAAATTATTGAAGATAGATATTTAGGTTCAGCTTATGGCCTTATATTCTATATCCAAAATATTGGACTATTATTAGTTCCAATGTTGATAGGGTATGCATTATCTGCATCAAACCCAGGAGTTGCGGAACAAATCCAACAAGGAGTTGTAGGAGCAAAATATGACTACACAATTCCAGAATTGATATTTGCATGTTTTGGAGTTGCAGCCTTTTTCTTAGGAATAATTCTTAAAAGAATTGATAAGAAAAAAGGTTACGGTTTAGATATACCTAATAAAAAATAAAATGAATAAATTGCATTTAGTTTGCTATTTAAACTGAATATTTTTATAAAAATAATCGGCGTTTAATTTAATTTAAACGCCGATTATTTTATTTTTTCTTTGAGATAAATTTAATTATCTCTGACAAAAAAATAATTAACCCTTAATTAAAAATCTCCACCCTAAGATAGGATAAAATAAAAGCAATTAGTTATAATTTTAAGTCCGTTTCATCGAATAATTAATTTCCAGATCAGAAATCTAACCCTCTATATTTTTAATATTCCCACCCTTTATCAAGCTTGCATCCAAATTTTAAATTCTGAGAGCTTTCAGATTCTTAAAAAGATTTAATTTTTATTGGAATATGCACTTAACATTCAATCCTATTAGTATAATACCATTTCGAATCAAACATATTTAATTAACTTATTACCAGTCAGTTTCTTCTAATTGAAAAATGTTATCTACTGGTTTGCAGAATATTACAGCTATCTTCATAATAACTGTTGCAGAAGGTACGTACTTCTCTAATTCTATGGCATTTATGGTCTGTCGAGAGACTCCTACCTTATCAGCCAACTGTTGTTGCGACATTTTTAAAATCGCTCTCTCAACTCTAATATTATTCTTCATTTTTCAAAGATTTTTTCAATCGATAAAGTTCAAAATTAAACTTACAAACAAATAGGATTAGAAAAATATAAATATCATATACCACAACAGTAATATAAACTGTACCATATAAAAATAAAGTAAAGAGAATAAAAATAAAATATCCAACAATCATTGACCAAACTAAAGATTGTTCTCTTATCTTAGATATATACTCATCTTCATTTTTATTTTTAGAAAAAGCAATAAAACTTAATCCTATTACTATTATAATTGGGAATAAAGTCGTTTCAAATGATGTTTCAGCTATTGTAAAAAACTCAGTTTCTTTTGGAGTGTTTCCAAATAACGAAGAAAGATCCATTTCAGCATAAATCGCAGGCATATAAAAATTGAAATCCCAGTTTACATCAAAAATTATTGATATTATAATATACAATAAAACTGATAATGTGATTATCCAACCTATCTTCTTAAAATACGTTGGAAATAAATAAGATTTTTTCATACAGTAAATTTTTAATTGTTTAATGCAGCAAAAGTATAATATATTTTCCTATTTGACAAATATATTTTACATTTTGTTATATTCATTTGTCATTTTATTAGTTCTAACAATTAATATTAGATTGTAAGCTTATTTATAATTAATTGATATTGTGGATATTCTTTTAGTAATTCTTCCTTATTTGCTAATTCAAAATTATTAAAAGAAAATTCAGGTGAAACAGCACAACTTACTAAAGAAAAACCTTTTTTTGATGGAATTTCTGCTGCAAACCAAGTGTTTGGTTCTATTGCTAATTGAAAATTATAGTTAATTCTAGATGAAAGAGAATAAGTTTGTAATTCCCCTTCTTTATTAAGTTTATAAATATTTATTGGTTCTCCAATATGAAAGAACCATACTTCAACAGAACTTAAACGATGAAACGCTGAAAAATCTTCTTCTTCTAATAAATAATATATTGAACTCATCAAATATTTACCATCAATAGACTTATTTTCAGAACAAAACATTCGTTTATAGTACCCTCCTTCTGGATGAGGGATTAAACCTAAATTATTAATAATCTCTTTTGCTTCCATATATTAAATATTTCGAGCAAAGATAATACAAAAAAATTATGCCACTACATTTTGCAATATAGTGGCATAAAAATATTGATAATTAAATCTATTCCTATTATTCTTTTACAATAAGCGAAATATATAATTCTTTTAACTGATCCTGAGAAATTGTAGA
>JAQUTD010000138.1 GCA_028709955.1 Bacteroidales bacterium
CAATTTCAACCGCAATAACATTAGCCTGATTAAAGCCCCTGTTAAGTTCTCGTAACCAATGAAGGGGGAGGGGAATAATTAAATCAATATCTCTTATCCAATCCACCTTTTCAATCTCTTTACACATTATTTTTGTTAAGGTCTGTCCAATAATAATATCATTTTCATACTTAAACCGATGAATTAATTTGCTTTCCAAAGATTGTTTTTTGTAATTAAGAAAAGAAACAGCGTTTTTGACAGGGAAATATATAGAAACCTTATTAGATAAGTCATTGTTTTTATCGAAACCATTGAAACTTCTATTCAAATCAATCAAACAATTGGAGCATAATCCTGTCTCCGACACAACCATAACTCTTTTACAACCAAAACAATAGTTAGGTGAGATGGTTTCATTTAAAGTAGAAAAAATGTTAATCATAGTAATAATTGGATTAATAAGATTATCTTTGCAAATATATATTTTTTTAAATGAGAAAACTAACAATTGGTGATTTAGTTGCTAAGTATCCTATAATTCAAGGAGGTATGGGCGTAGGAGTCTCTCTTTCTGGATTAGCTGCAGCTGTAGCTAATGAAGGAGGAGTAGGAGTAATTTCTGCCGCAGGCTTAGGGCTTTATTATATGCAAGAGGCTAATAACTATATAGATGCTTGTATCTATGGCCTAAAACAAGAACTAATAAGAGCAAGAGAAAAGACAAAAGGGATAATTGGTGTTAATATTATGGTTGCTGTATCAAATTTTTCAGATTTGGTTACAACCTCAATTGAAGAAAAGGCTGATATTATATTTTCGGGAGCAGGTCTTCCGTTAGATCTTCCTTCCTATTTGAAAGAAGACAGCACAACCAAATTAGTTCCAATTGTGTCTTCGGCAAGAGCAACAAAAATAATATGCGAGAAATGGAAATCCAATTTTAACTATTTGCCCGATGCAATTGTTGTTGAAGGACCAAAGGCAGGGGGGCATTTAGGCTATAAACTCGAAGACTTAGAGAATAAAAACTTCGCCTTAGAAAACACAATACCTCAAATATTGGAAGCGGCAAGTCATTTTGAACAAAAATATGGAAAGGCTATTCCAGTTATTGCAGCAGGTGGAATTTACTATGGAGAGGATATCTACAAAATAATGGAACTTGGAGCCTCAGGAGTTCAAATGGGAACAAGATTTGTAACCACAACAGAATGTGATGCATCCGAAGAGTTTAAGAAGGCCTATCTTGATGCAAAGCAATCGGATATAGTGATTATTAAAAGTCCTGTTGGGATGCCAGGAAGGGCAATAAATAACTCTTTCTTGGAAAGTGTTAAACGAGGAGAGATGCACCCTACAAATTGTCCGCATCATTGCATAAAAACATGTGATGTTGAACATAGTCCATATTGTATTATGAGAGCGCTCCTAAATGCTTACTATGGCAAATTGGAAAGAGGATTTTGTTTTGCTGGTGCAAATGCATACAGGGCTGAAGAAATAATTTCAGTTCAAGAAACCTTTGCAAGAATTGTAAATGAATATGATTCATACGCTAACAAACAATCCGTTAGATTTGATGTATAAAAAATAGTAAAAGGTCAAAACTTATTCTTAAATTTGCAGTCAGATTCTGTAACTTTAAAATGCTATTTTTAGAAATGAAAGCCAAAACTCTAACTTTATTAATTATAATATTTTTTTCATTCTCACAAGCCCTTGTGGCTCAATGTCCAAAAGGCAAGGTGTTTTGTGATGGAGAGTGTGGAAGGTTTGTGGATGAAAATGGTGACGGACTATGCGATTTGCCAAATGTTAAAAAACAAGAATCAATTAAATCCTCAACACAAACTCCCGACACCACAACCGAGTCCATATTAAATGAGGTGGGAGGTGAAATTTTGGATCAAGGGGAAGAGGAAATTGTTGTTGAGGCTCAAGTGGAAGAGGTTGTGGTTCATCCCAAAAATAGTTCAAAACATAAAAGCTCCGAAACAATTGAGGAAGAGAAAGCAATTCTTGAAGCTCAAAACCCTCAAAACAATAAGCCCTATAGACTAATATCCATAACAATCATCACCCTAATTGCATACTTTTTCACAATGATGTTGGTTAAAATAGGAAAAATGAAGAAATTTGTTCATAGAAGGATATGGAACACAACCCTTCTAATAACTTTCCTAATGTCATGCCTCTTAGGACTTTTGTTAGTCATTCAAATAAATTATCATATACTTTCATCCCTCTACCTAACCAACCTAAAGCTACATGTTGAATTTGGAATAGCCATGACACTCATTGCAATAATTCACATACTTTGGCATCTTCCATATTTCAAAAAACTCCTCAAAACTCAAAAATCTGCCCTAAAGGACATAGTGAATGAATAAGCGAATTCTTAGCTTAGCCCTTCCCAACATAATAACCAACATAACCGTACCACTTTTAGGTATGGTAGATACAGCAATAGTAGGACACCTTGACACTCATGGCTCAAGCCTCGACTACA
Source organism: Bacteroidales bacterium (assembly GCA_028709955.1). Taxonomy (GTDB): domain Bacteria; phylum Bacteroidota; class Bacteroidia; order Bacteroidales; family P3; genus UBA10566. The sequence continues at coordinate 2,492 of JAQUTD010000138.1, forward strand.
TAGGAGCCATAGCCATTGGATCAATGATAATCAACTTTATTTATTGGAACTTTGGATTCCTAAGAATGGGAACAAGTGGATTTACAGCCCAAGCCTACGGAAAAAGAGACCTTAAAGAATCAATCAACATACTATCAAGAGCCCTATCAATAGCCCTACTTATAGCCCTTCTCCTAATCCTATTACAATACCCCATTTCCCTTCTCACAAGACAATTTATTGAAAACAAAAACTCCGTGTTGGATTTAGCCCTAAGATATTTCTTTATTGTGGTGTGGGCAGCCCCAGCAACCTTAGGAATGTATGCCCTTAAGGGTTGGCTAATTGGAATGCAAGACTCCAAAACCCCAATGTATATAGCAATTCTAATCAATATTCTAAACATCTTCTTCAGCCTTTTGTTTGTGATAAAGTTTAAGATGAAAATTGAAGGAGTGGCACTTGGAACAGTAATAGCACAATATGGAGGACTAATAACAACAATAATATTCTGGCAAATAAAATACGGCAAACTCCGCAAATACATTAATCTTAAAGAAAGCCTTAACCTTCCCAAAATGAAGCAATTCTTTAAAGTAAACACCGATATATTCCTAAGAACCACCTGTCTCATATTAGTCACCACCTACTTCACCATAGCCTCCTCCAAAATGGAATACCCACTCTTGGCAGTAAACGCAATCCTAATGCAACTCTTCACCCTCTTCTCCTACTTTATGGACGGATTTGCCTATGCCTCCGAAGCCCTATGTGGCAAATACTATGGAGCCAAAGACAAGTCAAACCTTAAGAAAAGCGTAAAATACATCCTAAGATGGGGACTAATCATAAGCATAATATTTATGATACTCTACTACTTCTTTGGAGAAAACCTACTAAGACTTTTGACCGACAAAGAAAACGTAATCCAGGCAAGCAAAGACTATATGATATGGGTACTCTTAATCCCACTAACAGGCTTTGTAGCCTTTTTGTATGACGGCATACTAATAGGAATGACCAAAACACAAATCATGAGAAATGCAATTTTTATAGCCACGGCAGCGTTTTTCATAATATTCTTCTCTCTCCAAAGCCACTATGGCAACACAGCACTATGGATAGGATTTATAACCTACCTAATGGGAAGAAGCATATTAATGGTCATATTTTCATATAAAACAATATTTTCAACATAAAAAAATGAGAGTAAAACACATCAACGCCGCAAATCAAGAAGAAATGGATATAGCAAAACATATCCGAGTGGAAGTATTTGTAAAAGAACAAAATGTGCCATTTGAAGAAGA
>JAQUTD010000139.1 GCA_028709955.1 Bacteroidales bacterium
TTAAAACAAAGTTTCGTTAAAATTAAACTTCGTTTCAGTAAATTAAAACTTGATAGTAAACAAAAAAAGACGTGATATAAACCACGTCTTTTTTATTTAGTATTGTTAAATTTTTTATTGTGCTGATGCTGGAATTGGAGTATATACTCTTAAAGCAAGTTCTTTATCTAATTGATAAATTCCATATCCATTTCCATCTAAAAGAGTTAATGTGTCAATTAATGCTTGTGCATTTTCTTCTTCTTCAACTTGTTCGTCAATAAACCATTTTAACATTGATTGTGTTGCATAGTCTTTTTCTTCAGTTGCTAATGCATATAGGTCATTGATAAGCTTTGTTACAACAAGTTCATGTTCTAATGTGCTTTTGAAAGCTGCAAGTGGTGTTTTCCATGTTTTTTCAACCTTTGCAATTGGTTTTAATTCTGGTTTCCCTCCTCTTGAAAGAATGAAATTTAAAAACTTCATTGCATGGTCTTGTTCTTCCTTGAATTGTATTTCCATCCAATTTGCAAACCCAGGTAATCCTTTTGAGGCAAAGTCTGCTGACATTGATAAATAAAGGTATGCTGACCAAAATTCAGCGTTTATTTGTGCATTTATTGCATCTTCTAATTTCTTACTTAACATAATATATAGTTTTTATTATTAATTGTTTGTTTTATTAATTACGTATTATTAACGATAAATGTTTTAATTTATTGTTTTATTCTTAGTTATAACTAATTGCTGTCTCTAAATATCCTGGCAAGTTCTTGTTTATTTATTATTTTAAAGTTTTTCTGTTTTGAGCTTATTAGTCCCTGATCAATCATATCTTTTATAGTTTTTGCAAGTGCAGGTCTTGTAACTCCAAACATATCTGCAAGTTCTTGTTGGGTGTGAATTATGTCAAAGATATTTGAATTGTGGTCGAGTGAGGTTTCTAATAAATATCCTGCAATCTTACTTTTAATTGTTCCAAAGCAAAGAGTGCGAACCTTTGTTGAGAGGAAGCTACTTCTGTTTGATATCATTTTTAGAAAGTTCTTAAGTAGCTTAGGATTACTTTGGAGCATATAATTAAATTCTACTTTTGAGATTGGGAGTATCTTAACCCTCCCTACTGCCGTAACATCAACAGGAACTTTATTGTTGTCGGCATAAAATATTGCTGGGGCCAAAACTCCAGGGGCAGTTATTGTTTCAATAAACATATTCTTTCCACTAACATGGGTCATTGAATTAGAAACTTCTCCTTCCAATAGAAGCATCAAATATTGATACTCATCACCCTGACTAAGGATAATATCTCCAGGCGAATAATTTCTTGTTCCGTATTGTAAGCCAATAACTTTCTGTATTTCCTCAATTGACATATTCTCAAAAAGAGGGCAATAAATCAAATTTTCCATATGCAAATATAATTTTTTTTCTGATTTGTAATAAATATTACAAACTTTTTTTTGTTTAGAGCCTATTTTTGCATCATATTATAAACTTAATAATAAAAATTTATGGAATCAATGTTTTGTTTTCAATGCCAAGAAACAGCGGGCAATAAAGGTTGTTCTATTAAAGGTGTTTGTGGAAAAGAACCTCAAACATCAAATTATATGGATATGTTACTATATGCAACAAGAGGGTTGGCAATAGTAAATAAGAAATTGAGAGAAAATAAACTTTCAAGCAAAAAAGCTGAGCATGTTATTGTAGATGCTTTGTTTTCAACAATAACAAATGCAAATTTTGACGATAATGCAATTATTGCAAAAATCGACAATGTATTCCGTTTAAAAGATACTCTTATTGCTTTGGCAAAAGAAAAGGGTATTACACTACCAGAAATGGATGAAGTTTGGTTTAAGGTTGAGTCTCACGATTATTTATCCTTTGCTTCAAAAGTTGGTGTTTTAAATGAAACAAATGAAGACATTCGTTCTTTAAAACAACTTTCAATGTATGGAATTAAGGGTTTGGCTGCTTATGCAGAACATGCTTTAAATTTAAAACATGAAGACGAAAGCCTATACGAAATTCTTGAAGAAGCTCTTTATGGAATTTCTTCTCACGATTTAGGAGCTGAAGAATTAACTGCATTAGTTCTTAAGGTTGGTTCTGCTGGAGTAACTGCAATGGCATTACTTGACAAAGCAAATACTTCAACTTATGGAAACCCTGAAATAACAAAGGTTAATTTAGGAGTTAGAAATAACCCAGGTATTTTGATTTCTGGTCACGATTTAAAAGATCTTGAAGAACTTTTAGAACAAACTCAAGGAACAGGAGTTGATGTTTATACTCATGGAGAAATGCTTCCTGCAAACTCATATCCTTTCTTCAAAAAATATCCAAACTTTGTTGGAAACTATGGTGGTTCATGGTGGCATCAAAGAGAAGAATTCTCAACATTCAACGGACCAATCCTATTTACAACCAACTGTATTGTCCCACCATTAAAAGATGCTAACTACAAAGACAAAATATTTACAACAGGTAGTTCAGGTCTTACAGGTTCTCTTCATATTGCTCCAAGAGAAGAAGGAAAACAAAAAGATTTCTCAAAGATTATTGAAATGGCTAAACAATGCAACCCACCTCAAGAAATTGAAAGTGGAGAATTGATAGCAGGTTTTGCACATAATCAAGTTCTTCAATTAGCTGACAAAGTTGTTGATGCTGTGAAACAAGGATTGATTAAGAAATTTATCGTGATGGCAGGTTGTGATGGTAGAATGAAATCAAGAAGCTACTACACTGAATTTGCACAAGCTCTTCCAAACGATACAGTTATCCTTACAGCAGGATGTGCAAAATATCGCTACAACAAACTTCCATTAGGAGATATTGGTGGAATCCCAAGAGTTTTAGACGCAGGTCAATGTAATGATAGTTATTCATTAGTTGTTATTGCTTTAGCTCTTAAGGATGCATTCGGCTTAGATGATATAAATAAATTACCAATTGTTTATAATATTGCTTGGTACGAACAAAAAGCAGTTATTGTTCTTCTTGCTCTTTTAGCATTAGGAGTTAAAAACATTCACTTAGGACCAACACTTCCTGCATTCCTTTCTCCAAATGTAACTAATGTTTTAGTTCAAAACTTTGGTATTGGAGGAATATCAACTGTGGAAGAAGATATAAAAAACTGGATTGCATAATCCATAAACAATATCAAAACCAAAAAGGGGGGCATATTAATTTATGTCCCCTTTGTTGTGTTTGATCCGTCGTGCGGGATTTGTACTCCCGCACTTCTTTATTATTAGGATTTTCAATCCGATATTTATTCATTATTAGTCTTTTATAACGTCAACCTTTAATATTCCTTTACTTAGAAATAATCAATTGCTGAACTATATTTATATTCTTTTGGCAAATGTACTAATTTCTTTTTTAATTTAGTTGTTTTTACTCTGTTTTGTATCTGCATAGTTTTAATATTGTATATCTTACTGATTGCAAATCCTTATAATAATGACGTGCGGGAGTGCTTATCGACTTTGTCGCTTTGCAAAGCAAAGAAATCCCGCACGACAGAATAGGATATCCAGCACGAAGATAAGCTTTACAACTCCAAGGATAAACTTTGCAACTCTAATGATAGGCTTTCAAACTATTTTTACTTGATTAAAAACTTGTTCAGATGCACATCTCATAAAAGCTGAGATGTACATCTCAGCATCCCTCAGATGTACATCTCAACACTGCT
>JAQUTD010000140.1 GCA_028709955.1 Bacteroidales bacterium
TGTTTAATAAGTCTATTAATAACACTGCAAAATTACAATAAAATTCTAAACAACCAAATAAATGATAAAAAAAAATACTGTTCCAAAAAGTGTGTAAGTATTCTAATTTGAATTGTAAAGTTAAACATTTTATAATTTAGATCCAAAACAAAAGGGATTTCAAGTTAATGAAATCCCTTTTGTGTGTTGGAAGAACAGCTTAAACTCTACATTTTGTCTGCAACGGCTCTTCCAGCTCTTAAAGCATTTATGTTAGCTTCAACAATTGCTTCTCCTTTTCTTCCGAAAGTGTTGTTGATTGCATCTTCAAGCTTTTCAATATCAATTTTTAAGTATTTGGATGCGGCTCCCAAAACCACCATATTGGTTCCTTTTGGATTTCCAAGGTCTCTTGCAATTTGGTCTGCATCAAAAACAATACTGTTCTTAACCTTTCTAACCTCCGCTAAAACGGTTTCTTTTTCAGGATAGTTTGGTATATTAATAAATGGATTTTCGTTTGTGATTACCCAGCCTTGTTCTTTGTTGAGGAATGGCAGGTAGCGAAGGGCTTCCATTGGTTCAACAGAAAGTATTAAATCGCATTCTCCGTCGGGAATCAGGTCGGATGCAATTTCCTTATCTGAAAGGCGAAGGTGTGATTGAACATCTCCTCCTCTTTGGCTCATTCCGTGCGTTTCAGCTTGTTTCATATACATCCCCATATCTAAAGCTGCTTTCGAAATTATGGCGGCAGTGCTTAATGCTCCCATTCCACCTACTCCGCATAATATTATATCTATCTTCATTTCAATTTATATTTAAGGTTATTTTTGTAGTTTCTTTTCCTCTTTACGTTTCTTGTTAGCCCAAACCAAACATTCTCTTCGAGGGATTATTACAGAAACTCCCTGGTATGCTATTTCCTCTTTAATAACTTGAACATTTTCCTGGTGGAACTTTTTGAGTGGAGTGATAACCCTTATATGGTCTTTACTTACTCCAATTCCCTCGCATATTGCTTCAATTCTTCCGGTTGCGGAGGATTTTTGAGTGCCGGTCATTGCGGTTATGGAATTGTCGAGTATGAAAATTGTGATTGGCACATTATCTACAACGCAGTCCAAAAGGCCTGTCATTCCTGAGTGTGTGAATGTGCTATCTCCAATAACTGCAACTGCTGGTTGGAAACCAGCCTCTGAGGCTCCTTTTGCCATTGTTATTGAAGCACCCATATCAACTGTTGTACTGATTGCGTTGAATGGAGGCATAGCTCCTAAGGTATAACATCCAATATCTGCAAACACTCTTCCTTTTCCAAATTCTTCCATTACCTCATTTAATGCCTTATAAGAGTCGGCGTGAGGGCATCCTTCGCAAAGTTTTGGAGGGCGAGGGGCAACAATTTCTGGAATAGGAAGTCCTTCTGAAACTTTCAAGCCTAATGCTTTTCCAACAATTGCTGGATTAAGTTCACCATCTCTTGGAATTGTTCCATCAAGGCGTCCCATAATCTTTTTCCCTTTGTTCAAAAGTCCTTTAATTTGCTTTTCAAACAGAGGTTGACCTTCTTCTAAAATAAGAATCGTTTCGCACTCCTCATATAGTTTATTAACCATTTCAACTGGCATCGGATATTGAGAAATTTTTAGGATTGGGAATTCACAATGAGTTTCTCTATAGTTTTCCATTAGATAGTTGAAAGATAATCCACAAGCAATAATACCCATTTTTTTATTGGAACCATCGATATATTTATTGAAACCATCCATTTTTGCAGCATTTTCAAGACCTTCTTGTTTTGCAATAAGTTCTTTATATTGACGGCGAGCATTTACTGGGAGTAGAATGAATTGCTTGGGGTTATCAAGCAGTTTTACTGGGTTTTGTTGTTTAGAATTTCTTCTAATGTTTACTGCTGCACGAGAGTGAGCCAAACGAGTTGTGATACGTATCATAACTGGGATGCGGAATTTCTCAGACAGTTCGTATCCATAATGAACCATATCGTAAGCCTCTTGTTGGTTTGAAGGTTCAAGAATAGGAATCATAGCCCAGTCGGCAAAATAGCGTGAATCTTGTTCATCTTGAGAAGAGTGCATTGAAGGGTCGTCAGCTGCAATATAAATAACTCCTCCATTAACACCAGTGATTGCAGAATTCATAAAAGGATCTGCAGCCACGTTCATGCCAACGTGTTTGCAAGTAAACATTGCTCTTTTCCCAGCGTAGCTCATTCCAAGAGTTGCTTCCATAGCTGTCTTTTCATTACAAGCCCAGTTACTACGGATACCTTTTTCTGTTGCTTCCTTTGAAGCCTGTATATATTCAGTAATTTCTGTTGAAGGAGTGCCAGGATAGGCAAAAATGCCCGAAAGTCCTGCGTCGATAGCGGCTTGGGCAATAGCTTCGTCGCCTAATAGAAGTAATTTCTCCATTGAAATATGTTTTTAATTTTTTAATTCGATGAATTTATAATGTGCAAAGTTATAAATTTTAAATCGTTTCTCCAAAAAATACTTAGAAATACACTTCGCCTTTAGGGAAGAATTTAATACTAAAAATGAAGCCTGCTTAAAACTAAACAGGCTTTTTTTAATCACAAATATTAATCTTCTTTTTTTTAGAATTTTATCATTCTTTGATTTGAGCGTTGATTGTCTAAAAAGCAAATTCCTATTGATCTTAAATCAAAAATAATTTTAAGGTTTTGGTTTTTAATTATTTTTTTCCAAGCTGATTTCATTCCTTTTGACCAAGAAATATCATCAAATATTACTATTGCTTTTTCGGAAAGAAAAGGTAGTATGGTTTCAAAATAATTTATTGTGGAGTCGTGGTCGTGATGCCCGTCAATAAAAACATAGTCTATAGGTTGATTCTGTTCTAATACATTTTTTAAATTGTCTGAAAAACGGCCTTCAACAATTTCAACATTTAATAATCCTAAATAAGTGAAGTGTTGTCTTGATTTTTCAACCAATGCAGCGGAACCTTCCATTGTTATTAGTTTTCCTCCCGAATATATGGTTAGTGCAGCGGCCTGATATGCAGCTGAAATTCCCAAACACGTTCCTAATTCAAGTGCTATTTTTGGTTTATATTCACTTATAATATTGAATAGTAGCAGTGACCAAAATGGGGATTTACTCGCAATATTTATTTGAGAAATTGTGGAACTATTCACCTGACCTATATGCATTTGAGAACCTGAGCGATTGGATTTTGGATTTCCAGCCCCAAAATCTGTTACAATTATTTCGGAATGGTCTTGCTTTAATTCTTTACGTAATTTTTCAATATTATTAACCCATATTTTATCCTCAACATTTAGTCTTTTTTTGATTGTGTTATGTAATATTGAACTAATTTTTGAAACTATCTGGTCATCATCTTTGATGTTTTTTGAAGTTTTTTTTCTTAAACCAATCAACCATATATTCCAAAAAATAAATCTAAAGAATGTTTTTATATATTTCATTATCGACTATTCTACTTAGTTTGTTCTTTTATAAAATCTCTTGTTTGTGATAATATAACTGGAGAAATTGTTTGTTCTATTGTTGAATATTCATCTATCATTCCTGTTGTGCTTTCTTGGAAAAGATGATTCATCCCAACTGCTGTGTATATTTTATAGTTGTTATTTTTGGCTTTTTTCAGAGCCTTTTCAATTGCAGGAAGATTGTATTGATATAAAACTT
>JAQUTD010000028.1:0-5474 GCA_028709955.1 Bacteroidales bacterium
TGAAATTATATAAGGTATAATTTTGGTATGTTGCCAACATATCACAACTATGTTGCCAACATACAAGTCATATGTTGGCAACATAATTGAATTATACTTCGATTAATTTTATTGTTCTTTAGTGTTTATTTTGTTTGTTTGAGTAAAATTCAATCTATCTTAATTATTTCTTTCTATCTTTGCACTTGCAAAGCAATTCTTGTTCTATCGCTGGTAGATTTTTTTCTACGAGAGGAAAGTCCGGGCAACATAGAGCACCATACTACCTAACGGGTAGGCAATATTTATATATTGACAGCAAGTGCCACAGAAAATTACCGCCTTAGCAATAGGGTAAGGGTGAAAATGTGAGGTAAGAGCTCACACAATGGCTTAGTGATAGGTTGTTGGGGTAAACCTTATGGGTTGAAAGACCAAATATATCAGCATAGAGTGGCTCGCTCGTTATGGCTGAGGGGTAGGTCGTTGGAGGCTTATTGTGAAGTAAGTCCTAGATTAATGATAGAAGCCTTTTTTAAGGTACAGAACCCGGCTTATAGAGAATTGCTTTGTTTTTTTTTGATAAAAATCTAAACATTTTTTATAGTTATAGTGTTATAATGATTGAATGGACTTGGATGAAATAATTGAAGGCTGCAAGGAGGGAAAACCTAAGGCCCAAAAAGCTCTCTACGATATGTTTTCTGGAAGGCTTTTTGGTGTTTGTTTAAGGTATTGCCGAAATAGGGATGATGCTAAAGATGTTTTTCAGGACGCATTCGTTAAGGTCTTTAACAATATAATTATGTATGATAATTTTGGTTCTTTTGATGGTTGGATAAGAAAGATTTTTGTTAACCAGGCTCTAAACTTCTATCGCTATAATAAAGTTTTTCTGCAGGTTTCAGCTGATGATTTAAATCTAATTTCTGAAGAAAATTCCAACGATGCTTTGTTTGATGACTATTCAACAAAAAAGATTTTAGACTCCATCCAAAAACTACCAAATAAACAAAGAATTGTTTTTAATATGATAGAAGTTGAAGGAGAATCTTATGAAGATGTTGCTAAGTTTTTGAATGTTTCGCAGGAGTGTATTAGATCTCAAAACTCCAATGCAAAAAAAAAGCTTAGAGAATTGTTATATAACATCAAAAAGAGCGAATAATAATAAATTGATAATAAAGAAATATAGATATGTCAAACGAATTAAAAAATAGATTTGAAGATTTTGAACAAACACCACCTATTGAGTCGTGGAGTAAAATAAAATCTCAACTCCCTAAACCTAAATTTAACTGGTTAGCTTTTTTTACAATTGCTGGCGCAGTTATTTTAGTTGCAGGTGTAACCACTATTATGCTTTCACCTGACCAAAATACCAACAATCAAATAATTATTGATCAAACATCTATTGTTTCAAACGTTTCAAAAATCAACCAACCGACCAATAATGTTGATAGAACTAATGATATTCAAAAAAATGATATTCAAATTGAATCAAAATTAGATAATTCAACAGATAATATTGCAAAACAATCCAATAACATTAATCAAATTAGCTCCAATACTATTATTCCTGAAAATAAAATTCAACATAAAGAAGCCCCTAAGGCATCATCAAACAATATTATTTCTAATGTTGTTACTCCAAAAAATGCTACAATCATCATCGACCAATCAACACAGGAGCAAGAGTCTGTTGAAGATAAATTGTCTGAAATTATTGTTGACGACACTATTTCTTCACGTAGAGAATTATTTATTCCAAATGCATTTACTCCAAATGAAGCTGAAAATAATGTGTTTAAACCTGAATACACTAAGGTTAAAAATTATCAAATGATGATATTCAATAGGAGTGGACTACTATTATTTACTTCAAATGATATCAGATTAGGCTGGAATGGTTATTTCAAAGGACGTTTATGTGATCTTGGTGCATACGTTTATGTTATTAAGTTTGAAAATCTCAAGGGAAAAAGCTTTAATCAAAAGGGCATTGTAAATCTTATAAGATAAATAGATAGAGCTTTATTATTAGTAACTTGTTAATATTTCATTTAGAATTATTATTTACCTAAGTATTTTTTGACTAATTTTGCACCATAAATTAACGAAAAGATTTTATGGCAACAATAGCAGAGTTAGAAAGTATTTCTTCGCAAGTAAGAAGGGATATAATAAGAATGGTGAATGGTTGTTCCTCTGGACATCCGGGTGGTTCGTTGGGTTGTGCTGACTTAATGAGTGCTTTATATTTTAAAGAATTAGATATAAAACCAGAGAACTTCACAATTGAAGGAAATAAAGAAGATATGTTTTTCCTTTCAAACGGACATATATCTCCAGTGTGGTATAGCGTCCTTTCACGTAGAGGTTTTTTCCCTACCAAAGAATTAGCAACATTTAGACAATTAGGTTCTCGTCTTCAAGGACATCCAACCCCAAAATATAATCTACCAGGAGTAAGAGTAGCCTCAGGTTCTTTAGGTCAAGGAATGTCAGTTGGAATTGGTGCAGCATTAGCAAAGAAAATGAATGGTTGTGGACATCTTGTTTACACTCTTCATGGTGATGGGGAATTGCAAGAGGGTCAAATTTGGGAAGCAGTTATGTTTGCTGGTTCAAATAAAGTTGATAACCTTATTTCCATTATTGATTATAATAATGCTCAAATTGATGGTAAGGTTGATAATGTTCTGACTCTTGGAAATCTTAAGGAAAAATTTCTTGCTTTCAACTGGGAAGTAGTAGAAATGCAAGGTAATGATATGGAAGATTGTTTGAGAGGATTAAATGATGCTAAAAGCCTGACTAAAAATGGGAAACCTGTGGTTATCTTAATGCATACATTAATGGGATATGGAGTTGATTTTATGCAAGGATTAAACAAATGGCACGGGACAGCACCAACAGATGAACAAGCCACAAATGCACTTTCTCAATTGAAAGAAACCTTAGGGGATTATTAATGAGAACATTTACCACAATACTAATATTTGTTTTGGCTTTCAATCTTGTTGTAAATTCAAATGCACAACAAAGAAATGTCAGACAAATAGCCCAAACAACAAATCAAAAGACAAGAATTTTGTTTATTCTTGATTGTTCATATAGTATGTATGGTAAATGGCAAAGTGATACTAAAATTAAGATTACCCAATCAATTCTTTCAAACGTTATAGATTCTCTTAGAAATCAGCCTAATCTCGAATTAGCTTTAAGGGCCTATGGTCACACAAAAACTTATCCTCCTCAAGATTGCAATGATACAAGGCTTGAAATTCCATTCTCCAATAATAATACAGAACTATTGAAAGATAAACTGAAGTCCTTGGTTCCAAAAGGTGTTGCTCCAATCACAAATACACTAATTGCATCGAAAGGAGATTTTCCTGAATGTAAAAATTGTAGAAATATTATTATATTGATTACAGATGGAGTTGATGATTGTGGAGATGATCCTTGCGAAATATCACAAAAGATGCAGAATGAAGGGAATATTATAAAACCATTTGTTATTGGGATAGGGAGAGGTTATAAAGATCATTTTAAATGTGTTGGGAACTATTTTGAGGTAAATAATGAAATTGAATTTTCAATCATTCTAAACGATATTGTTAATCAGGCACTAAATAGTACAACATGTCAAGTTAATCTTTTAGATAGCTACAAATCCTCAACAGAAACAAATGTTCCAATGATATTTTATGAATCAAAGAGTAATCAACTGCTTTATTCTTTTGTTCATACTTTTAATGAAAAAGGTCTTTCCGACACATTAGAAATTGATCCATTGGTTGATTATAATGTTGAAATACACACTATTCCAACAACAATAATTGAGAATGTATCGCTTAAAGCGGGGGCACACACCATCATTTCTGCCAATACACCTCAAGGAACAATGTCAATTAAATATAAGGGTAAAGAACTAACCAATTCAAAACCAATTGGAGTTTTGGTTAAGAAACATGGAGATAATAAATCCATAAATCTTCAAAACATTAATTCATTTGAGAAATATCTTATAGGAAAATATGATTTGGAAGTTTTAACCCAACCCAGACTTTATCTCTATAATGTTGATATTGGGCAGAGCTCAACAACAACAATTGAAATTCCATCAATTGGAAATCTGCAACTAACAAAGCCAGTGGATAATATTTCAACTCTATTTTATAAGAATGATAATAAATTGGAATTTGTATCAAATCTTTCTGATAAACAAAATGAAACCCTAACATTACTGCCAGGACAATACTTGATTGTTACACGTTCAAAAAATAGTAAAAAAACAAATGAGTCTAAATCTAAAGAATTTAAAATAGAATCAGGACAAACAACAGTAATATTAATTGAAAATAAATAAAAAATATAATGAAGAAATATAACGTATTAGGAAATAAAGATACCCGCTCAGGATTTGGAGACGGATTATTGGAAGCAGGAAAAAGAAACCCAAACGTTGTTGCCCTATGCGCTGATTTGACAGAAAGTGTTAAGATGACAGCATTTAAGGAAGAGTTTCCAGATAGATTTGTTCAAGTTGGAATTGCAGAATCAAATATGGTTAGCATAGCAGCAGGAATGGCTCTAAGTGGTAAAGTTGCCTATATTGGAACATTTGCAGCTTTTGCAACAGGAAGGGTATATGATCAAATTCGTCAATCAGTAGCATATTCAAACACAAATGTAAAAATTTGTGGTTCACATGCTGGAATAACTCTTGGAGAAGATGGTGCAACTCATCAAATACTTGAAGATATCGGACTTATGAAAATGATACCTAATATGGTTGTTATTAATCCTTGTGACTACAATCAAACAAAACAAGCAACAATTGCAATATCAGAACATAATGGTCCTGTATATTTAAGATTTGGAAGACCAAAGGTTCCTATATTTATATCAGAAGATACTCCTTTTGAAATAGGAAAAGCCATAGTTCTTAATGAAGGAAAAGATGTTACAATTATTGCCACAGGACATTTAGTTTGGGAAGCTATTGTTGCAGGAGAAAAATTGGCAGAGCAGGGGATAGATGCAGAAATAATCAATATCCACACAATTAAACCATTGGATACAGAAGCAATTCTTCGTTCAGTAAATAAAACTGGATGTGTTGTTAGCTGCGAAGAACATCAATATAATGGAGGATTAAATGACTCTGTTTCACAACTACTATCAAGAAATAATCCTAAACCAATTGAATATATAGGAATTGATGATAAATTTGGAGAATCAGGAAAGCCAGAAGATTTAATGGTAAAATATGGTCTTAAATCCGAAAATATAATCTCAGCTGTCCATAAGGCAATCAAAAGAAAATAAAATTCAATAAAAGAAAACAGATTAATCCAATATTTCAATTATAAATTAATCTGAAATTTTATCCAAAAAGCTAAGCATACAGATGTTTAGCTTTTTTTATAAATATAAGCAATTTAAAACTCTCTCTCAAATAAGAAACAAATAAGAAATAATAGAGT
>JAQUTD010000028.1:5574-17184 GCA_028709955.1 Bacteroidales bacterium
TAAGAAATAATAGAGTATTTAGAAATATTTAGTTAACATAATTTCAATTATAAACAATTTTATAATGTATTTCTATATCAAAAAAGCCCCATAATTTATTTCAATTATGAGGCTTTATCATAGTTTAGAATTATTTCAATTCATTATTGTCTTAAAGAATCCAAAACTGCACTAACTTGTTTATATTTTTCAGTCATTTCAAGTCTTGAATAAATTATTTTTAAGGCGTTTAGTGTATTAATGTCTTTTGGTTTGCTGGTTAAGACTTTTTCAAAGAAAGGTATTGCTAAAGAGAATTTTTCTTTAGATTCTTTTTGAAGTTTGTCGTATTGTTCTGTTGCATCAAATGGTAGATTGTCAGCCTTTTCTTTTAAATCTACTGCTGAATTGAAATGTAATACTCCTAAACCATAATTTGCCTCTGTTTGAACAGGTTTTAATTCAAGTGATTTATTGTACATTGCAATAGCATCTTCAGTATTATTTGCATCTCTTAACACATCTCCAATTATAACAAGTACAGAAGGTTTATTTTCAGTTATTGTATCAGATATTGATTTAAGAGTCGCAATTGTTTTGTCTGCTTCAACTTTATTTCCTGTTTCGATATAAGCCCCAGAAAGTAATCCTAATAATCTATAGTTTGACGGAAGATTTTTTACACCAATTTTCAAAACATTTATAGCTTTATCCAATTCATTTGCTTTTTTGTTTGCAATAAATAAGTTAATATAAACAGCTTCTTCTTTAGTGTTTTGTTTTACAAGTTGACGATACATCTCAATTGCTTTATCTTTTTGTTTTGTAGCATCATAAGCCATTGCAATACAGAAATTGGATTTCATTTCAACTTCTTTGTTTCTTGAAGCAACAGCACCCTTAACAACATCTTCAAAAAGGGGTATTGATTCTGCATATTTTCCTGAGTTAAATGTATTTAGAGCAATATCGAATTGATATATTGTTATGTAGTTTAGAGTATTAGAATTTGCTGCAGTGTATTCATTTGTTTGAGCAGCTTTTTCAATCTCCATTGATTTCATAATTGCTTGTTTTGAAATTTCTGCAAGCTCTGGAATTGGAGTTTCTATTTTTTGCTTTTTATATAATTTTTGGTCTGTTTGAGAAACTTCAACAAGTTTTGCATAAATTAATCCAGTATAATGCCATGTTTTTGCATCAGATTTTGTGCTTTCATGTTCACAAGCGGCATCAATATTCTTTTTTGCCTCAGCTAAACGTTTGTTTTTCATGTCGGCGTATGCACTTTGAACTTTCATAGTTTGAGCAAATGCACTCAAACCAAATACTATTAATGCAACAAATAAAATTATTTTTTTCATTTTTGTTCGTTTTATTTATAAATTATTATTGTTCGTTTTCTTCTGGATTCTCTTCTTTAATTTCTTCTGTTTCAATTTCATCTTCTTCAATTTCTTCAACATCAATAATTCCATCGTCAACCAATTCTTCACCATCAATTGGAACTGTTTCAATGTTTTCGTCCTCAGAAATATCTATTCTACAAACTGCTGCAATCTCATCATCTCCCTTAAGTTTAATAAGTCTAACTCCTTGAGTTGCTCTACCTAAAATTCTAAGATCTCTAACTGCAATTCTTATTGTTATGCCAGATTTATTAATAATCATTAAATCACCTGTATCATCAACGTCCTTTATTGCAATAAGGTTACCTGTTTTCTCAGTAATTTTTAAAGTTCTAACTCCCTTACCTCCCCTATTTGTGTGGCGATATTCATCAACTGCAGAACGTTTTCCATATCCTTTTTTAGAAACAACAAGTATGTCCTTTTCAGCATTCTCAACACAAACCATGCCAATAACAAAATCTTCTTCATTTTTAAGAGTAATTGCTTTAACTCCTGAGGCATTTCTTCCCATCGGCCTAACCTTACTCTCGGAGAAACGAATACAATTACCACTATGAAGAGCCATAAATATTTCATGGTTTCCATTTGTTAGTTTTGCTTCCAAAAGCACATCTGTTTCGCGAATTGAAACAGCATTAATTCCATTAACTCTTGGACGAGAATAGGCTTCAAGGGTTGTTTTTTTGATTATTCCATTCTTAGTACATAGAATTATGTAGTTACTATTAACATAATCTAAATCTTTTAAGTCTTTGGTGTTAATGTATGCCTTAACAGTGTCGTCAGGTTCTATATTAATTAGATTTTGAATTGCTCTTCCTTTTGAAGTTTTTGTTCCTTCAGGAATTTCAAAGGCTCTCATCCAATAGCATCTTCCTTTTTCAGTAAAGAAAAGGATATAGTTGTGCATTGTTGCTGTGTAAATATGCTCAATAAAGTCTTCATCTCTTGAGTTGGCACCTTTTGAGCCCTTACCTCCCCTATTTTGTACTTTAAATTCTGATAGTGGTGTACGTTTTATGTAGCCAAGATGAGAAATTGTAATAACTATTTCCTCGTCTGCAATCATATCCTCAATTCTAAAGTCAGAAGAAGAATATTCTATCCTTGTTAATCTCTCGTCTCCAAATTTTTCTCTAATTTCAATCAACTCGTCTTTAATAACCTGCATTAAGATGTCGTGATTATTAAGAATATCATTACATCTTTGGATAAATTTCATCAATTCATCATATTCTGATTGAAGCTTTTCTCTTTCTAAGGCTGCAAGTTGACGAAGACGCATTTCAACAATTGCCCTTGTTTGAAGTTCAGAAAAACCCCATTTTTCAGACATTGAATCTCTTGCATCTTGAACAGTTTGAGAAGAACGTATTAGGGCAATAATCTCATCAATAAAATCTAAGGCTTTCAATAAACCTTCTAATATGTGAGCTCTTTTTTCTGCCTCAGCAAGTTCAAATCTTGTTCGTCTTTCAACAACTTCAATTCTATGTTCAACAAAATATTTTATAATTTCTTTTAGGTTCAGCATTCTTGGTCTTCCATGAACCAATGCTATGCTGTTTATTGAGAAAGAAGACTGAAGGTCAGAATATTGATACAATTTGTTTAAAACAACATTTGTCATTGCATCCTTTTTCAATCGGTACACAATTCTAATTCCATCCTTATTACTTTCATCTCTAATTTCTGCAATGCCTTCAATTTTCTTTTCATCAGCAAGCTGAGCTTGACGACGAATCATTTCTGATTTAGTAACTTGATATGGAATTGAGGTAACTATAATTTGATCATTACCATTTGGAGCCTCTTCAATGTTAGCATGACCTCTAACAACAATATGACCTCTTCCTGTTTGGTAGGCCTCTTTAACACCTTCATAACCATATATGATTCCTCCTGTTGGAAAATCTGGTGCTTTTATATATTGCATTAATTCATCAATAGTAATATCATTATTGTCAATGTATGCAATTGTACCATTTAAAACTTCGGTTAGGTTGTGAGGAGCCATATTAGTTGCCATCCCAACTGCAATTCCCGATGTTCCATTAACTAATAGAATAGGAATACGTGTTGGAAGTACGGTAGGTTCTTTAAGACTATCATCAAAGTTATTTTGAAAATCTACTGTATCTTTATCTATGTCAGCTAAAACTTGTTCAGAAATTTTTGCTAAACGAGCCTCAGTATAACGCATTGCTGCAGGAGGATCGTTATCAATGGAACCAAAATTACCTTGACCATCAATCAATTTGTATCGCATTGACCAAGATTGGGCTAAACGAACCATTGCCATATAAACAGAGCTATCACCATGAGGGTGATACTTACCAAGAACTTCCCCAACAATTCTGGCACTTTTCTTTGTGGCAGTGTTGTAAAACATTCCCATATCGTTCATAGCATACAATATCCTACGATGAACAGGTTTCATTCCATCTCTAACATCAGGCAGGGCACGAGAAACAATCACACTCATTGCATAATCAATGTAGGCAGACTTCATTTGTTTCTCAATGTCAACCTTTACTATCTTTTCGTTTTCTGAGTACATTTTCCTATTCTTTACTTAGTTTTTTTAAAGTGCGAAGGTACGATTTTTTTTTGAAACAAGATTAATATAACTTCACAAAATATATTCTAATACTAATAAAATCTAAATTTAGCATATATTTTAAAAAAAAATGTACATTTGCAAGCTAAAATAGAACTTTTACCTATGTATAACGACCAATATAGCCCACATAAATTCAATTTCTTACCACCTGTTTGTAAGAATTTATTAATAATAAATGTATTAGCTTTTTTCACCACCTATGTTTTAAAACTAAAGGGTATAAACTTAGAAGATTATCTTGGCCTACATTTCTTTATGGCAGACAATCACTATATTTGGCAATATATCACCTATTCATTTATGCATGCCAATTTCAACCATCTTTTCTTTAATATGTTTGCAATCTGGATGTTTGGATACACCTTAGAAAACATTTGGGGAACAAAACGATTCATATTCTTCTGCTTTACTGCTGCCCTTGGAGCTGCCTTTGTTCAACAAATCACATATTATTTTATGTACGGAGATTTAGTTCAAGCACTATCAAATGGAGTTTTAATGGTTAGTGATGGAGTTCAAAGAGTTCCTATAAGAGATTTTTTAAATCAAATCAACACAGTTGGAGCCTCAGGAATTGTTTTTGGGCTACTTCTTGCCTTTGGTATGATGTTTCCAAATGCCAACATATACCTATATTTTCTCTTCCCAATCAAAACCAAATGGTTTGTTATTGGCTACATAGTATTAGAACTATTTAACGGTGTTGTTGGAACCTCAGACGGAGTTGCTCATTTTGCACATCTTGGAGGAGCCTTAGCAGGCTTTATCTTAATTATGCTTTGGAAAAAAGGGAAATTTAGATTTTAAACTTTTAGCCTTGGGACAGAAAGAAAAAAAAGATCAATTTATTATTGCCTACATAACAGATTTTGAAAATACTGATGCAATAATTATGAATTCCATTTGTTTTGCAAAAATGCTAAACAAAGGTCTTATTCTATTACATATATCAGACAAACAATACACAGACCTCTCGGTTGAACAGTCTGAAATAAAACTACAAGAATTAAATAGTAAAATCACAGAAATCCCATTCCACTCCTATTGTGCAATTGAAGGCAAATCAAACGAAATTATCAATAAAATTCCCGACCTACTATCTGGAGTTCTAATAGTTACATCTTCCAATACTGATATAGTTGATAGGAAGCAAAAACAAGCAAATTCGCCCAAAACTCTATTAAACAATCTATACGAATCTCGAGCAGCCTATTTTATAGTTCCTCAATCCCAACCACAGACTCTTGAATTTGAAAAAATAATTCTAACAATCAACAATATGAGAGAAAGCAAAGAAAAGGTTCTCTGGGGCTCCTATTTTGGAAGATTTGCTAAAAGTGAAATAATAGTATTCTACCACACATATAGAGATGAATTTCATCGACACCAACTACACTATAATATAAAGTTTTTGATGAAAATGTTTGATAACTTCAACCTAAACTACAAACTTCATCTCTCACCCACTCAAAAACCCTTTGTTGACCATCAGGCAATTGATTATGCAATAGAAAATAATGCATCATTAATAATTTGTCAAACAACAAAAAACAAAGACTGGACAAATCTAATTTTCAAAACAAAAGAACTTGAAACATTGGAAAACAACAAAAACATTCCAATCCTATTTGTCAACCCAAGAAATGATTTATTAATTTTATGTGATTAAAATATGATTAATGTATTACTTGGACTTATTGTTTTCTACATACTTTTTAGATTATTAACAACCCTAATAATTCCGAAAATAACACATTACAGGATTGAAAAATATAAAAGAAAATTTAAGGAAGCAAATCCAGAATTGTTTGAAAACCAAGAAAAAGGATATACAGGAAAAATACATCCTTCATTAAGAAAATACTACGAAAAAGAGGATAAATAATAATAAAAATAATATAGAAATGAAGAAAGAAAACGCCTTTAAAAAATTCCTACCTCATATTATTGCAATAGCAATATTTTTGGTAATAAGTGCAATATACTTCTCTCCTATTTTAAAAGGATTAGAACTTCGTCAGAGTGATATGATAAATGCCGAGGGAATTTCAAAAGAACTTGTTGACTATAAAAAAGCAACAGGACACGGAGCCTCTTGGACAAATTCATTGTTTAGTGGAATGCCCTCTTATCAAATTCAAGGACCAAACACTAACAACGTATTTATTCCACTAAGTCAGCCTCTAAAACTATGGGGTTTCCAATTAGACTTAGGCATATTATTTTTGTATATGTTAGGGTTTTATGCCTTTACCATAGCACTTGGAATAAGTCCTTGGCTTGGCATAATTGCAGGAATTGCATTTGCAATGGCGTCCTACAACATAATAATAATTGAAGTTGGACACATAACCAAAGCATGGGCAATGTCTATGATGGCACCAATTTTTGGAGGAATGATGTTAGTATTTAGAAAAAAATACCTCTCAGGAGCAGCTCTCTTTATAGTTTCTCTTGGACTTCAAATCTACTTCAACCACATCCAAATAAGCTATTACACAATGCTTGGAGGATTAATTCTTGCACTAACCTATATGGTTTATTCCATAAAAGAAAAACAAATCAAAACTTATGCCTTAGGAGGATTAATTCTAATTGTAGGAGCCTTTATTGCAATTTTACCAACATCGGCACAACTAAAAATGAATTCTCAATACGTTTCTCACACAATGAGAGGTGGTTCAGAAATAACTGTAAAACCAGAAAATGACTCCAAAATAAAGAACGACAAGGGTCTATCAATTGATTATGCATACGCATGGAGCTATGGAATTGGAGAAACATTATCAATATTAATTCCAGATGCAAGAGGTGGAGGATCATCAGACCAAAGGTTTGAGAAAAATGCAAAAAACAGAATCAATATGATTCAAACCGTTCAACCAAAAAATGCATCAGATCCCAACATAAATCAACTTATTCAAAAATATGCTGGAGCCTCCTATTGGGGAGAACAACCCTTCACTGCAGGAACAATGTATTTTGGTGCAATAATCATTTTTCTTGCCTTCTTAGGACTAATTTTAGTTAAAGGACCAGAACGTTGGTGGCTACTTATTGCAACCATTCTTTCATTCATACTCTCATGGGGAAACAATTTTATGTCAATAAATGAATGGCTATTCTACAATCTCCCATTCTACAATAAATTTCGAACACCCTCAATGGCATTAGTTCTTGCCAATACAACACTAATAATTCTTGGAATTTTAGGACTTAAAGAATTCTTTTCAAAAGATTTAGATATAAGTAAAAAGAAGAAAGCATTATATATTTCAGCAGGAATTGCTGGAGGAATAACCTTCCTTTGTGCCATTTTCCCTGAAATGTTTGCATCCTTTTCCTCATCTGCAGACATTGAATTTGAAAACTATTTAGGACAAAGCTACATTCAAGCACTGTTTGAAGACAGAAAAGCATTATTTGTTTCTGATGCATGGCGTTCATTCCTATTTATTGGAGCTGCATTTTTTGCACTATTTTTCTTTGCCTTCAACAAAATCAAGAAAGAATATATTGTAGTACTAATTCTTGGACTTCTAATAACCTTCGACCTTTGGGGAGTTGATAAGAGATATTTAACAGAGCAAAACTTTGTAAAATCCCAAGAAACAACCATATACCCAACAACTGCCGACAACGAAATCTTTGAAATGGTTAAACAAAACAACATAAACCATTATAGAGTTTACAATCTCTCACTCAACACCTTCAACGACGCCACAACATCCTATTTTCACCCTTCAATTGGAGGCTATCACGGAGCAAAACTACAACGCTACCAAGATATTATAGACTTCTATATGCTTAACAGAACCTACGTTCAAAAAGACCTATCAGATACATCAAAACTAATGATTAATCCAATACGTCAATTCTATTTAGCCTATAAAGGACAAGTGTCAGCAAATCTTGGAGTTTTGAATATGCTAAACACCAAATTTGTAGTCCTACCAGCACAAGAAGGTCCAAAAGCCTATCCTAACCCAGAAGCTTGTGGAGCAGCATGGTTTGTTCCAACAATTGATTGGGCAAAAGATGCAAACGAAGAAATCCTAAAACTCGACAATTTCGATCCACGCAAGGTTGCAATTGTAGACCAAAAGTTTAAGGGAATTGCAAAACCTGTATCAGAATTTGACTCATCAGCAACCATAATATATGAAAAAGCAAAAGATAACAGTCCAGAATATGTAAAATACATAACTTCTTCAAAAACAGATGCAGTTATGATTTGTTCCGAAATATTCTATCAAGAAGACTGGAAAGCATATATTGATGGAAAAGAAACCCCATATTTTAGGGCAAACTACATCCTGCGAGCAATAAACGTTCCTAAAGGACAACATACAGTTGAATTCAAATTAGAATCCGACACCTTCAAAACATATAATATCATATCTCTTATAGGCTCAATACTAATCATCCTAATAATTATTTTGGCAATTGCCTACCCTTTTTATAATTCCTACAAAAAACCAACCCAACCAAAACCAACAAAAAAATAACAACGTGTTGCATAACAACCAAAAATATAACTAATCAAAAAAAGGGGTAGCATAACACTACCCCTTTTCTTAATCAAAATTTATTAACCACTAATTCACATTAGTTTATCTTCTTCTAATTGCACTGTTAAGCTTCATTTTTGCAGACTCAGTAAGCTTAGAATTATAAATCTTTTTAGGTCCAGCTGGAGTTCCAACCATATTGAATTCCATAATCTTAACAGCACCAGTTGTGTCACTTCCAATAGAGTTGCTTGGCTCACCAATAGGGAAAATATGAGTTGAAGGATTAACACCATAAGTTAGATTAGTAATTAGCTGAGAAGCATGATTGGCAGTAACAACACAAGTTGTAGGAATTGTATTATCGCAATTAGAATACATATTAATCCAAACCTGATAAGTTCCAGTTTGAACAAGAGTATCAGGATAGAAAACATTTTCATTATTAATACTGTCAATATTACAAGCAGGATTTGAATCTAAATCCAATCCCCACCAATAAACATATTGGCCAGTAATTGAATCGTAAATAGTTGCACCCTTATTACCATAAAAAATTATATCACCATCAGGCTGAATAACATATAAGTCAACATCTTTTTCATTATTGAAAGAAAGACTAACTTGTAGACCACCAGTTCCACCAGTTCCAGTAGGATAATAAGTAACACTTGAAGAATAAAGAGCAGAAGTAGAACCATCAGCCAAAAGAGCAGAAATTTGAATTTCAAAAGATCTATTAAGAGCTTGACTCAAAAGAATAACGAAATCAAAAACAGTACTCTTAGTTGCAGAAGGAGTTATTGTATAATACTGATTAGATCCCTTAATTGAAACATACAATTTTTGGATATCATTCAAACTATTAATAGTAACATTAGACGAACCTCCAGGTATTGCAGTACTATTTATAATCACATCACCAATACTTGCACCATTTGCAGTTGAAGGAATGGCTCCTTGAACAAGAGTTGCATTCGGAATGGAGAAGAATTGACCAAGAGCAACATAAGTAGTTGGAGTTGGAGGATCATCCTCATTGGTGCAGGCAATAAAGCCAGCAGCCAAAGCAGAGGCAATAAAAACAAAGAAAGCTAATTTCTTAAAACCTTGTAATAATTTTGTAATCATCTCATATTCGGCAGTATTTAACCTGTTGCCTGCAGTTTTTACTAAAAATAGAGTTCTAAATTTTATTTACACCTTAGAGAAGAACCCTCCAATAAGCCCCTAAGTATGGGTGCAATATTACAAAAAAAAAATGCAAAAAGCAAGTTTTTTTAATGAAAAAATGCAAATAAAATAGTCAAACCCTAACAAGAGTGAGTACTCACAATAAAGAGCTTACGATAAAAAATATTTACTTAACCCTATTTAATTAAAGGCTTTCCCACAGGAATAATAGTTTTACCAAAAAAAGTATTCAAATATTTAGCTCCCATCATATAAAAAGACAATAACGAAGTAACAGCCTCAGCAACCCCAGCAACAAAGCCCCAAGAATGAGAATGAGTGAAAGTGTACATCATTAAAGCAAACAAAAGCAGGTCTATAAAAATCATAAGAATAAGCATAACAGGGTTCATTTTTAAAGTTGAAACAGTCATAAACAAAGAAAAAATAAAAAACCCAAGCAAAGCAAACCCAAACTGCCCCATATCCAAAGCCAATTTCATAGGCTCCCCAAAAAGCCCAAAATTAATCATCCAAACAAATGACACCCCAATCCAAAACAATCCATAAGCCGAAAAAGCCGTAGCCCCAAATAAATTATTATGTTTAAAGTCGAAAATACTTGCAATAATTTGAGCCACACCGCCCAAAAATATAGCCCAGGGAATAATCCCCGACACATCCGAAGTAAGCCCTAATTTGTTAGAAGCAGCAACCATAGTAACTAAAGCCAGTCCAAAAAGCCCTAAAGAAGTTGGATCAGCAACCTGATTTTTAACAGTAAAAACGTTTTCTTGCGTCATTTTTTAAATATAAATTTTTATTAATACAATCCTAACTATGTCATCAAAAAGCGTTTAGAGAAATCATTTAAAAGAATAATCTCACCAAACGCTTTGAAAAAACTTTGCAAAGATACAAAAGAATTTATTCTACCAAATTATCAGCCCACATCTCACATTGACGATAAACTATTTCCAAAGCATCATCTCTTTTTTCTGGAGGGTAATTGTATTTCTTCAATAATCTTTTTATCATTCTTCTCATAGCTGCCCTTGCCGATTCTTTCTTTTGCCAGTCAATTGTTTTATTCTTTTGAAGTGTTTCGGTTATATCCTTTGTAATTGAAATTAGTTGCTCGTTATCATAAACATCTTTTACTGCCTCTGGCTTAGTCAAAGCATCATAAAAAGCCTGTTCATCATCGCTAAGTCATAAGATTGAATTTTCATCCTTAGCTTATACCCTAATTACATTTAAAAATAGGATCAAATTCCACGAAATTATTATTGTAATACATCATCATCGTCATCATATTTGTGCGGTCATGTGTGCAATTGTTGGAGCGCGCCCCAAATTCCCAATTAGCCCCCCCGTTTGATGTCAGTAATTATAATGATTGTAATGGGATAATATTTGGATGAATAATATATTATTAGACGACGGATTAATATTGTAGGGCGGGTTTAGAGCCCTACAATATATGATATACGAATCTATTGAACGAATTATATGTTCATAATAATTCCTTTGCCAAATGCCATTATTTTGAATACCCCTTAATAAATTAATTCTTCGTGCAGAAAACGTCTTAAATTGACGAACAATTTCCGATAAAGGAATAGATGATGAATTATCAACAATCTCAATAATACCATGAATATGATTAGGCATAATACAAAACTCATGCAAATAAATATTAGAAATATGATTAGACAAATCAAACCAAGCATTTTCATCCACCCGACCATAATCATTCAAAACCATAACACCACCAGCCACATCCCCCAATAAACATTCCCTACCCTTGACACAAACAGTAACGAAATACAACCCCGATTGTGAGTAATCATACCCCACCAACCTAACACTCCTCCTATGATGTATATTCTGATTATATACCATTGGTAAA
>JAQUTD010000141.1 GCA_028709955.1 Bacteroidales bacterium
TATTCTTCGCCATCTTCTCTAAACAATGAGGCTGTCATTCCATTCATTCTATTACGAATAAATGTTGAGGCAGTTGCTACATCGAGTCCATTTAGGGATAGTTTTTCTCTGTCAAATTCAATCTGATATTGAGGTTTATAATCTTCACGACTAATGGTCACATCTCTAAATCCTTTAGTCTTAGACATC
This sequence comes from Bacteroidales bacterium, assembly GCA_028709955.1. Classification (GTDB taxonomy): domain Bacteria; phylum Bacteroidota; class Bacteroidia; order Bacteroidales; family P3; genus UBA10566. The sequence goes on from JAQUTD010000141.1 coordinate 190, forward strand.
TTTTCTTTTATTTCTTTTGCTATTTTTTCTGTAGCGTCAAAGTCATAGCCTAAAATTTCAATATCAACTGTTGAACCAGAAGTCATGCCATCTCCACCTCCTGCTAAAACATTATATTTATATAGTTCAGTGTAAGAAGCTAATTCTTGACGAATTCCTTCTGATATTTCAAAAATATCTCTTTTACGTTCTTTTATATCTAATAGCTTAATTCTAAATGAAACATAGTTACTTCCTGATGTTTGCATTTGAGCCCATGAGTTATTATCATCTTCTGAAGGAATACCTACGGTGTATGATAATGTTGTTATTTCTGGGTATTTCTTTTTAATAGCTGTTTCAAATTTCTTTGCAATCACTTTTGAGCGTTCAACATTTGCTCCAACAGGTAATTGAAAGTTTCCGGATATTTGGCTATTATCAGATGCTGGAATAAATTCAGAACCTACTCCAAAGGACAACATAATGGAACCTACAAATATCAATACTCCAGCAATAATTGTAATGGTTTTATGTCTAACAACCCAAGTTAGTAGTCGAGAATAATTATGATCTAATTTATCAAGAACTTTTTTTATTGGTGCATATAGTTTATCAAATGTTTTATTACTTTTCCTATTCCTCCTTAACATCGTTGAACTTAGCATAGGGGTAAGCGAAAGAGCACAAATTAATGAAATCGCCATTACTATACAAACCATCCATCCTAATTGAGAGAACATAATTCCTGCCATACCACTCATCATGGTGAAAGGGAAGAATACAGCAAAAATTGTTAATGTTGATGCTATAACAGCAACCCCAACTTCATTTGTTCCATAAATAGCAGCTTCTCTTGGTCTTGCTCCTCTTTCAATGTGAGTTGTAATGTTTTCAAGTACAACTATAGCGTCATCCACAACCATACCAATTGCAATTGAAAGAGCAGAAAGTGAAATAATATTTATTGTATTCCCTGAAACGAGCAAATAAATAAATGAAGCAATCAGTGATACTGGAATAGTTATCATAATTATTATTGTCGCCCTCCATTGTCCTAAGAAAAATATAACAACAATTGCAACAAATAGAAAAGCCAAGAGAACGGTTTCCACTAATGAAGCAATAGAATTTTCAATATTATCGGTAGTATTCATTACCTCTTCAAATTGAATATCTTTTGGTAAGTTTTTTGTTATTTTTGGTAATTGTTCACGAATTTTCTTTACAACATCAACAGAGTTCGCTCCTGTTTGTTTTTGAATAACAATAGTTGCTCCTTTTCTTCCATTAACATAACTTTCTTGTGCTTTTTCTTGAACGGAATCACTAACTAAAGCAACATCTTTTAAATATACAGTCTTTCCTCCATAGTTTGAAACAATTATATTATTCAAGAGTTCGCTTTCTTTCATTTCTCCTTCAATACGAAGTGAATAAGTTTCAGATCCAACATCGAAAGATCCTCCAGGAGTATTTACGTTTTCTTTTGCAATTGAACCTCCTATTTGTTCAATCGTTAAATTGTATGCTTCAAGTTTTTGAGGGTCAATATTAACACTGATTTCTCTTTGAGGAGCACCTGCAATTGATACAGAACCAACTCCATTAATACGATTTAGTGGGTTTGCAACCCCATCTTCCAATATTTTATAAAGAGCCTCAGAACTTTCATCAGCAGTAGCAGAGTAGATAGAAACAGGTATCATATCTGTACTTATTTTCATAATAATTGGATTAGAACAACCATCAGGTAAATAACTTTTTACCATTTCGATTTTATCACGCATATCATTAACTGCTGCGTCAATATCTGTTCCCCAATTAAATTCAGCACTAATAACTGCTGTGTTTTCTTTTGAAGTAGATTTTATCTTTTTTAAGTCGCTTACAGTGCTTAATGCACTTTCTAATGTCTTACTTACGTTGTTCTCAACATCTTCAGCAGATGCTCCTGGATATGTTACTATTACTATTGCTTGATTCATTTCAATTTCAGGCAACATATCAATACTCAACTTGCTTAGTGAGAACAACCCTAATACAACTATGGCAACAAAAATAATGGCCGTTGTGATAGGTTTTTTTACGGCTGATTCGTATAATTTCATATTTTAATTATCTATATCTAATTATTTAACAACAATAACTTTTTTGCCATCAAGCAAACGAGTTTGTCCTGAAATAACAACATTTTCTCCGTCATTTACTCCACTCAATAATTCATATCTATCTCCCATACGTCTTCCAAGCTCAACTTGACGATATTCAACAGAACCATCTTTTTCAATAAATACGTATTTGTTGTTTGTCCCACTTTGTTTGATAACTGCTTTGTCGGAAATAATAACCTTTTTTGCTTTTCCAAGATTAAGCTCAACTCTTCCAAACATACCTGGACGAAGCTTTTGATTCCCATTAGAGAATTGTGCCTCTACCATAAATGTTCTTGTAGTTGGATCAATTGTGGGTGCAATTAAACTTATTTTTCCGCTGAACTCTTCATCTTCAAAAACTTGAACTTTCGCTTTTACGCTCATTCCAAGTTTAATTTTATTGTAGAATGATTCGTTGATATTAAATTTAAGTTTTACTGGTGTAATTTGCATAACTTGAAGAATAGGTTGTGCTCCAGAAACATCTCCATTATCAAAATTCCTCATAGTAATAACTCCCGAGATAGGAGAGGTTAGAGTTATATTTCTTTCTAAGTTTTCAATATTACGTTTAGCTACATCGTATTGAGTTTTTATTTGGTCAAGTTGTTGTTTTGAGATACCGCCACTTGCATACAATGCTTCCATTCTACTAACTTCAATCTTTAAATTATCAATTTGTGCATTTGCGGTAGCAAGATTTGTGTTTTCCATAGTTACAAGCTTTTGTCCCTTTGAAACTTTTTGACCAACTTCAACCCATATCTTTTCAATTCTTGTTCCTCCAGCAGAAGTAATATAATTTTTCACAGCAGCATCTACTGTTGTTGTAAAATCATATATTTGATCAATTTCTTCCATAGAAACCTTTTCAATTTTTACTTTAACAGCTTCATCTTGTGCGGTAGTTTTTTTCTCATCTTTTTTTGAGCAAGCAGTCATAACCATTGCAACTGCCATCAATAAATAAACTATTTTTTTCATTGTATTTCTTATATTTTAATTCTTTGTATATTTAATTCTTTTTTTCTTATCAATTATTGTTGACTACCCATTACTTTTTCTAAATTAGCTTGAGAAGACAAAAAATTGAATAAGGATTGTTGAAGGTTTAAGCTTGCTTGAGTTAATGAAAGTTCAGAATCGTTTAGTTCTAAAATTGTTCCAGAGCCAACTTGATAACGAACTTTTGCAATTTCGTATCCACGTTGAGCTTGTTTTATTGCGTCTTTATTAACTATCAATTGTTCTTTTGCTGCATTCATTGAATTGATAGCAGCTTTCACCTGTAGGTTTA
>JAQUTD010000142.1 GCA_028709955.1 Bacteroidales bacterium
AACGGGCATAATGCATAGTGCAAAACGGGCGTAATGCATACCCTAAAACGGGCGTTTTGCATTTGCCATATCTTCCTTATGTATTTATCAAATCGCCCTTATGGGGGTAATGTGTTGAGTGTTTAGGGTTTATGGTATTTAGGGTTTGGACTTATACATTAATATATAGGGGGTAGTTAACATTGGCTTAACTTAAAGGTAATATAAACTAAATATGTTTTTAACACTGACTTAACATTGCTGCTATACTTTTGCATTGTCAAATAAAACAGAAAAATAAAAATGAAAAATAAAAAGATTAACATGAGAAGAAAACAATTATTTTTAATAGCAAGTTTGTCAATTATGAGTTTGACAGCAAAGGCACAAATGGAAGAGCCTCAAAAGGACACTCTAACTCTCTTACAGGAACAGATTGATGAAAATAAAGGTAAGATAAAGACATTAGAAAAATTAAAAGTATCTGGATACATTCAAGCACAAGCAGAATTTGCACAACCAGCAATGGGAACTAAAACAGGTGCTAATGGAGGAAAGTATAATGCAGATATTGATGGGAAGGATGCTGAATGGTACACACGCTATGGAATTCGTAGAGGAAGAATAAAATTCCAATACTCAGAGAAGATTGCAAAGGGAGTTTTTCAATTAGACATTACAGAAAAAGGAGTTGGATTTAAGGATGCTTATTTGGAGATTAATGATCCATTTATAAAAATGTTTTCTTTAAAGGCAGGTATTTTTGACAGACCTTTTGGAGATGAAATATCTTATTCTTCTTCAAAAAGAGAATCCCCAGAACGCTCCTTAATATTTCAAAAACTATTCCCAGATGAAAGAGATTTGGGAGCATCATTAATTATTGCAGCACCAAAAGGTTCTTCAATGGAAGGATTAAAACTTGAAGGAGGTTTATTCTCTGGTAATGGAATAAGAGTAGATGATAACTCAAAACTGGACATTATTGGACATTTGAAATATGAAAAGACCTTATCAAATCTATCTTTTGGACTTGGAGCTTCAATTTATAGTGGCAAAGTAAATAATGCAGATGATACATTATATATAATGAAAAACAATGCTTGGACTATCGAAACAGCAGATACCAATGTTCTAAACAAAAGACAATATATAGGATTTGATGCACAGTTTTCAATAGTAACCTTTATGGGTATTACCAATATTAGAGGAGAGTATTTGTTTGGAGAACAACCATCTCTAAAGTCTGACTTTGGCTCACCTAAATCAAATTCTTACACTATGGCTACACCATTTAATTATATAAGAAAATTCTCTGGTGGGCATGTTTATCTAATTCAAGATATTTACGCAACGCCAATTACATTAGTACTTAAATATTCATTCCTTGACCCTAATACTGAAGTTTCAGGAAATGACATTAAGAACAAAACAGACCTTTCAATGAATACATTTGGATTTGGAGCAATGTGGAACATTAATCCAGCATTAAGACTTATGGCTTTCTATGAATTGACCACAAACGAAAAGAGTACAGCAATTGCAGGATACGATAAAGATATAAAAGACGACTTATTTACCCTAAGATTACAATATAAATTCTAATAAGAATCAAATAAATAATAAACATATAAAAACAAAATACGATGAAAAGTTTAAGAAAAATAGCATTAGCAATAGCAGTATCAATGGCATTCACACCAATGATTAACGCACAAAAGATTAAAGGATCAGACACAGTACTACCTCTATCTCAAAAAGAAGCAGAAGCATATGGGAAGAAAGGTGGTAAGGTAACTGTTACTGGAGGAGGTTCAGGAGTAGGGATAGCAGCTCTAATTGATGGTACTACCGCAATAGCACAAGCTTCAAGAAAGATGAAGTTTGGCGAAAGGCAGAAACTACAATCAGCAGGGAAACAAGCAAAAGAAGTTGTAATTGCTTATGATGCACTTGCAGTAGTTGTTAATCCAAATAACAAAGTATCTCAACTTACTCGTCAACAATTGGAAGATATCTTTACTGGTAAGATAACCAATTGGAAACAAGTAGGAGGAGATGATATGAAGATTGTCGTTTATTCTCGTGAAACTTCTTCAGGAACATACGAATTCTTTAAAGAGCATGTTCTAAAGAATAAAAACTATATGTCTTCAGTATTGTCTATGCCTGCAACTGGAGCAATAATTCAATCAATAAAACAAACCAAAGGAGCAATTGGTTATGTAGGTTTGGCATATTTGAATAAAGAAGTAAAAGCAATTAAAGTTAGTTTTGATGGAAAGAACTTTGTTGCACCATCAGTAGCTACAGCTAAAAACAAAACCTATCCAGTTGTTCGTCCTTTGTTCTACTACTACGAAGTGAAAAATGCAAAGAAAGTAAAACCATATATTGATTTTGTTCTTTCTTCAGAAGGTCAAGCAATAGTTGATAAAGTAGGATACATTTCTTTAAAATAGAATAATAATTAAATTTGAAAAAGCAGGAGTGATTAGTTTTACTCTTGTTTTCATTTGAAAAAGTAAGAATTCATTTAATTAATAAATAGCAATTTAAACTTATTTTATTCAATCAGGTTCTTTGAAATAATATAATAGAGGTCTTACATCCACATTGACTTAATATTAGCTTAACATTAAATTAATGAAAAGGTAATAGGTCGAAAAAGACAATATGTTATTAAGTTTTATATTTTTGCTGCGTGAATTATAAAATATAATTTCTGATTATGAAAATAAAAATTTTGGGATTTTATCTTGCTTTACTCCTCCTTAATTTAGGAGTTAATGCACAAAAGATTAAAGGATCGGATTCGGTTTTGCCTCTTTCTCAAAAGCAAGCAGAAGCTTATGCTAAGAAAGGAGGGAGAGCAACAGTTACTGGAGGAGGCTCTGGTGTTGGAATTGCATCTTTAATGGATGGTTCAACTGATATTGCTCAATCTTCAAGAAAAATGAAGTTTGGCGAAAAAGCTAAGCTTGTTGCTAAGAAGAAGCAAATTAAAGAAGTTGTTGTGGCAAAGGATGCTCTTGCTGTGGTTGTTAATCCTTCAAATAAGGTTTCTCAACTTACAAGACAGCAATTAGAAGATATTTTTACAGGAAAGATAACTAATTGGAAACAAGTTGGAGGAAGTGATTTAAAAATAATTGTTTATTCAAGAGAAACTTCTTCTGGAACATATGAGTTTTTTAAGGAAGTTGTGCTGAAAAATAAGAATTATAAATCTTCTGTATTGTCAATGCCTGCAACAGGAGCAATAATACAATCAATAAAACAAACCAAAGGAGCTATTGGATATGTTGGTTTAGCATATTTAAACAAAGAAGTTAAAGCTTTGAAGGTTAGTTTTGATGGAAAAAAATATTTTGCACCTACAATTGAAACATCAAAAAATGGAACCTATCCAATAGTACGTCCTCTATTATATTATTATGATATTAAGAAAACAAAGGTTGTAAGTCCTTTTATAAATTTTGTTCTTTCAAAGCAAGGGCAAGATATTGTACGCCAAGTTGGATATATTCCAGTAAAGTAAAAATGTTAATTATAATTGATTTTCAACCTCACAATATAAAATTGAATATTATATGAGAAAAAAGATGTTTAGAGGGAAAAAGTATTTTATTGAAGCTTTA
>JAQUTD010000029.1 GCA_028709955.1 Bacteroidales bacterium
ATAATATTATTCCCCTTAAAAACTTTATTATGTGGGGGGTGCTTGCCTTTGTTTTTCATTCAATCAAATATTTACTAAAGATAGAGATTAAAAACAAGATGGCTCTACCTATTTATATTGCTCAAATCATCCTTTTTATCTTTATCATCCTAATTAGAAACTAATATGAGTAAGGGTAATTTTCTTAAGGCTAAACATAATTTTTTTATATATCCATTCTTTCAATTCTATACTAAGATAAAGATAAGAAGGAAGTTTCACTCTGTCATTATTGAGAAAAAGGATATTGACACAAGAAAACCAATACTTCTTATCTCTAATCACATCTCTTGGTGGGATGGATTTTGGGCAATGTATATAAATCTAACTCTCTTTAAAAAGAAATTCTATTTTATGATGCATGAGAAACAGCTTTTAGAATATGAATTCTTTAATCAAACAGGAGGATTTTCCATCAATAATCAATACAGACATATTATAGACTCAATAAACTATTCTTCAAGTATATTAGAAGATAAAAACAATCTTTTAGTAATCTATCCACAAGGAGAGATAAACTCCATTTACCAATCTGAATTCATTTTTAAAAGAGGAATTGAAAAGATAATTAAAGAAAAAAAGATAAGCCTAATATTCTCTGCCAATTTAATTGACTATTTTTCAAATCCAAAGCCTTCGGTATTTATTTATTTAGAACAATACCAAGGAGATTATAATCTAAAAGATATTGAAAAGGCTTATAATAATTTTTATAAGAGTTCTACTGAAAAACAAATACATAGAGAAAGATGATTAAATACATTTCAATCTTTATTCTTATTTTCTCTTTATTCCAACTTTTTATTAGTCTTATAAATTGGTTGTTTAGAGTAAGATTAAATAAAGAGAATTATAGCAAAACTGACAAGAAGATATCCATACTTATTCCTGCAAGAAACGAAGAAAAGAACATTGGGAATTTACTTGAAGACTTAATTTCCTTTGGCCCAACTATAATAGAGATTCTTGTTTTCGATGATGAGTCAAGCGATAATACAGGAAATATTATAAAGGAATATTCTTTAAAGGATTCAAGGATAAGACTAATAGAATCAAAAGGTTTGGGAAATGATTGGATGGGGAAGAATTTTTCCTGCCATAATCTATCTCTCATAGCTAAAGGCGATTATCTACTATTTATAGATTCCGATGTAAGGATAAAAAATGATGTTATTGAAAAAGCCCTTAACTATGCTATTTCTAAGGAATTAGATCTATTAAGCGTTTTTCCATATCAGATTATGATAAGCAAGGGGGAGAAAATATCTATTCCTAATATGAATTTTATTCTTCTTTCCTTACTTGCACTTCCTTTGGTGCTTTACTCAAAGTTCTCTTCAATTTCTGCTGCCAATGGTCAGTTTATGCTTTTCAAAACAGATACATATAAGAACATTCTTCCTCATAAACTATTCAAAACAAGCAAGGCAGAGGATATAGAAATATCTCGTTACTATAAAAAGAAAAATCTAAGAATAACTTGCCTTGCATCTTCTAAGGATATTTCCTGTAGAATGTATAATTCTCTTGAAGACAGCATTCAAGGATTTTCTAAAAACATAAATTACTTCTTTGGTAATTCCTATATCATTGCAGTATTATTCTGGTTACTAACCTCTTTTGGCTTTATCCCTTTAATTATTAACGGAGATTTAGTTATATTATTAGCTTATATTTTTATTATCTTGATAACAAGAGTATTAATTAGCCTTACATCTAACCAAAGCGTTAAGGATAATTTAAAATACATTTTTTATCAGCAGTTTATTCTTGGAAAAATAATATTGAAATCTATTCAAAATAAGAGAAATAAGGAACATAAATGGAAGGGCAGAGCAATATGAAACAAAGAATAAATATATTTTGGTTCAGAAGAGACCTAAGATTAGATGATAATCATGGACTATTCAAAGCTTTAAACTCATCGAACAAAGTATTGCCAATTTTCATTTTCGATACAGAAATATTAAAACAATTTATAGATACTAAAGACAAGAGAGTTAGCTTTATCTTCCAAACTTTAGAAGAGATGAACTTTAAGCTTAAAAAGGAATATAAATCTAATATTCAGTATTTTCATGGTAAGCCAATAGAGGTTTTTAAGTCCTTAGAAGAAACCTATACTATTGACACCCTTTATTTCAACGAAGACTACGAACCCTATGCAAATAAGAGAGATAAAGAAATAAAAGATTATTTTGAAAGCAAAAATATAAAAGTATTATCATTTAAAGATTCTCTTATATTTCACAAAGATGAGATTTTAAAAACTAATGATAAACCTTATACCGTATATACTCCTTATTCTAAAGTTTGGTTAGAGAAGTTTGCAAACACTACTCTTGAATACTATCCAAGTGAAGAACATCTTAATAACTTATTCCTTATTGAAAATAATAATTTTGACTTAGAACATATTGGCTATAAACCTTGTGGAGATATTTTTACTCAATATATAATTGATGAAGATATTATAATTAACTATGAAAATACTCGTGATAAGCCTTATCTTGAAAATGGAGTAAGTAGGGCTGGAGTAGAACTTCGCTTTGGAAGAATAAGTATTAGAAAGCTTGCTGAAATTGCAAATAAACTAAGCCTAACATATTTGAAAGAACTTATTTGGAGAGAATTCTTTATGCAGATTCTGTATAATTTCCCTTACGTTGAAAACTCGAGCTTTAAGCCTAAATACAATAGGATAAAGTGGGAGAATGATGAGGTATTATTTGATAAATGGTGCAAAGGAGAAACTGGTTATCCTATTGTAGATGCGGGAATGAGGGAATTAAATTCCACAGGTTTTATGCATAATAGAGTAAGAATGATTACTGCCAGCTTCCTTACAAAACATCTTTTAATTGATTGGAGATGGGGTGAGCTTTATTTTGCAAATAAACTATTGGATTATGAACTTTCTTCCAATAATGGCAATTGGCAATGGGTTGCAGGCTCTGGTTGTGATGCTTCTCCTTATTTTAGGATATTCAACCCAATTACTCAGCAAGAGAAGTTTGACCCTAAATTCCAATACATTAAAAAATGGGTAGAAGAATTTGGAACAAAGGATTACCCAAAACCGATTATTGACCATAGTTTTGCAAGAAATAGAACATTATCAAGATTTAAAAAAGACTTAGAAGATGAATAAACAGATTTACCTGCGATTAATTATACTTTTTGTTTTCAGCATATTTTCTCTTAATTCATATTCAAGTGAAGAGAAGAAAACTATATACAATTCCTATATCAACGATAATATGGGAGTATGGAAAAAGACTATTGATGCTATGCATTTTGAAGCAAAAAAGGATAATAAAAGAGAATTAGAGCTATTGAATTACGAATACGGATATATAGGTTGGTGTATAGGAAAGAAAAAATTAGAAGAGGCTAAACAATATATTAGAAGAAGCCAAGAAAGGATGAATAGATTAAAGAAGATTAAGGCTAATATACCAATAATTCACGCATATCAATCTGCATACTACGGCTTTGAGATTGGATTAAACAAAATTAAAGCTCCTTTTGTTGGCCCTAAGAGTATTGAAGAGGCAGAGAAGTCAATTAATTTAGATAGAAATAATTACTTTGGATATATTCAATTGGGCAATATTGAATACTATATGCCTTCTGCTTTTGGTGGCTCCAAACAAAAAGCTTTAGAATATTATATTAAAGCAAAGCAAATTATGGATAAGAATAAGCCTGAGAACGATTGGACTTATATTAATTTAATTGCAATTATCGGGATGAATTATCAAGAATTGAACAACTTTAAAAAAGCAGATGAATTTTATAAATTAGCCCTTAAGATTTCTCCTGAATTTAAGTGGGTTAAGAATGAATTATATCCTCAATTTCTAAAAAAAACAAAACTAATATGAATAAAAAAGTTATTATTGTAGGCGCTGGTTTAGGTGCTTTGGCAAGCGGATTGCTTTTATCAAGAAAAGGTTATAAGGTTGAATTTATTGAAAAGAACAGCCAAGCTGGAGGAAGACTTAATCAAATTAAAAAGGATGGATTTACCTTCGATACTGGTCCTAGCTTCTTTAGTATGTCTTTTGTTTTTAAAGACTTTATTGAAAAATGCGAATTAGATATTCCTTTTAAATTTGTTGAATTAGACCCCCTTTATAGCGTGAACTTTAAGGGCAGCGACAAAACCTTTCATCTTAATAAGGATATAAAACAACTTGCTAAGCAGTTTGTGGATATTGAACCTGATTTCGAAGAAAAAATGGAGAAATACCTTAAGAAGAGCAAACAACTTTTCGAAGACACTTTCGATATAGTAATTAGAAATAATTTTGATAGCGTTTTTGACTATGTATTTAAACTAATGCAGGTAAACCCTATTCATATTCCTCAGCTTTTCAATAGCTTCTATACTCATGTTCAAAAACATTTTTCTTCAAAAGAGGCTAAACAGGTTATTTCCTTAGTTGCCTTTTTCTTAGGTCGTACTCCTTTCGATACTATGGCAATTTACAGCCTTCTTTCTTATACAGAATTCCGCCACGATGGATATTATAATGTTGAAGGTGGAATGTATAATATTGTAAATGGATTGGTTGCAGAATTGGAAAAGAATGGTGCTGTTTTTCATTTTAACAGTGAGATTATTAAGGTTGAGAAGGAAAACGATAAGGTAAAGAAAGTAATTGATAAGGAAGGAAAAGAATATTTAGGTGATGTATTTTTGATTAATGCTGATGCTGCTTTATTTAGAGGAAGGGTATTAAACAGAGAGAAATACTGTGAAAACAAACTCGCCAAGATGGAATGGACAATGGGATATCTAACTTTCTATGTTGGAATAAAGGGAAAGCTACCTCAACTCAACCTTCATAACTACTATCTTGGAGATAATTTCGAGGAGTATGCAAAAGACGTAATGCATAAGCCTGACACTCTTCAAAAGCCTTATTTCTATGTAAATAATGTATCAAAATATAATCCTGAGTGTGCACCAGAAGGCTGCGAAAGTCTTTTCTTCGTTTGCCCTGTGCCTAATTTGCAATACAAAAACAATTGGGATGATGCAGAGGATATAGTTAACAGCATATTAGAAGATTTTTCTAAGAGAATAGACATAGACATCATTCCTAATATAATTACCAAAACAATTTATACCCCAAAGGATTGGCAAGATAAGTTTAATCTATATCAGGGAAGCGGCTTAGGACTATCGCATAAACTAATGCAAATAGGAGGATTACGTCCAAGAAACTTTGATGAAGAATTCTCAAATATGTTTTACGTTGGAGCTTCTACCCTTCCAGGAGCAGGACTCCCAATGGCAGTAATAAGCGCAGAACTCGCAGTTGAAAGAATATTTAAGTATTTAGGGTAAAGAATATCTAAAATTTATTCGATTAAGATATTGATACTATAGTATTACATTTAATGTATATGGAACCTCAACTTCCAAGTTTTTCTCGGTTATTCAAGAGAGAGAAGTACCATGCAAAAATGCATATTCCTTTTTCCAAATTAACTTGATGGATATTATTGAATCGAGTGAAATCGATATGTGGCATTCAATTCAGTTAGTAAGATATATCAGGTTAACTATTATCCAAATTACTAAGATTATATGAATTGTAATAGCAAAGTTATTGAGGAATACTCCCTAATAATTTTTTATTACTTCTTTTTTTCTAATCTCCTAAAACCATAATAGATTAATAGTATGCAGATTATTAGTCCTAGTATTGCTGGAATAAGGATTTGTTTTCCGGATTCTGAGGCATTGTATATGCTCCATGCTATCTTTCCGCTTGCCATTAACACCACCACTCCTAAGCCCATCCATAAACTTCTTTTCCAAAATGCAAGTCCTAAGAGGAAAAATGAAATTGGGACTGTTAGAGCTAATAAAATCTTTTTATAATCCCATATTCCAAAAAGCCATTCTTCCTCAAATTCTAAGAATTCCTTTACTTGAGGATTTATTATCTCTGGTTTATTGAACCAAAACATGCTTGTAAAGATGCAAAATATGGTTATAAATATTCCCGCCCAACTTCTTTTATATGCAAAAAAAACAAAAGGAATTAAGAATAATGGTCTTATATACCAGCTCAATATGTTTTGATGCCTTTCGAATATCCAATTAAAGAATACTTCGTTTGCACTTGATATTATTAAAAAAACTATGGTTAGCAAGGCAAATATCCCTCCTGTTATACCATCATATTTCCTTATATTTTTCATGTTTGACAATATTTAATTCTTTTAGTTTTCAAGATTGGAAGATTCCAACAGCAAATTTACATTATAATTCTTTCATTATGGAGAATTATACAAATAATTTTAATAGCTAAGTTATTGATTGTAACTCCCAATTATTCTCCGAATTGGGGTTACCTATTAACTATTAAGTTTTGGTAAGAGTTCAATTTATAGGGGTTTTTACCAACTTACCAAGTTTCAAAGAAGTTTATATTGAATTGTTTTCTATTTCTTTCTCAAAGGAGAGGAAAAAGCTTATTTATTGAAATTTAATCAAGGAGTTTTTCAGAATAAAGGAAGACTTTTTCAAAATAAAGGAAGTTTAAAAGTAATTAAATAAGGCCTTTTTGCCCTTGATTTTAATTATTTTCTTAGGAGTTTGAGCTTATTGGATATTAGTATTTTACTAAGTAGTGAAGTCCTACGCTTTCTTTCCTCGCCTTTGCCATTCTTATTATTAGATAGCAATTGGCTATTAGATTCCTTAATTCACATAGTTTTGGAATTAATACTGAACGATTATAGAGTTCTTCGGTTTCTCGGTATATTAAGCCTAATCTTTCAAAGGCTCTTTTTAGACGGAGTTCGGAGCGTACTATTCCAACATAATTTGACATAATTTGTTGGATTTCTTTTACTGACTGGGATATAAGAACCATTTCTTCATTTAAAACCATCCCTTCTGCATTCCAATCTGGAACTTCTGTTTTGAATTTTATTTGACTTATTTTTTTTGTGCTATCTATTGCTCCTCTGTGGGAAAATACTAAGGCCTCAAGTAGAGAATTTGATGCTAAACGATTTGCTCCATGGAGTCCTGTGCAGGAGCATTCTCCTGAGGAGTATAGGTTAGTTATTGTTGTGTGTGAATTTTCATCAACTACTATTCCTCCACATGCATAGTGGGCTGCTGGAACAACTGGAATCATATCTTTTGTAATATTCACACCTATTTCTAAGCATTTGGCATAAATGTTAGGAAAATGATTTATTATTTCTGTTTTCTCAATATCTCTACAGTCTAAGAAAACATGATCTTCTCCTCTTACTTTCATCTCATGATCTATTGCTCGGGCTACAATATCTCTTGGAGCTAATGATTTTCTTTCATCATATTTTTCCATAAATGTTTTTCCGTCAATAGTTTTGAGGATTCCTCCTGCTCCTCGCATTGCTTCTGTGATGAGAAATGAAGGTTTTTCTGCTGGGTTGTAGAGTGAGGTTGGATGAAATTGGACGAATTCCATATTTGCCAGTTTTCCTTTTGCTCTATGAACCATGGCTTGTCCGTCTCCTGTTGCAACAATTGGATTAGTTGTTGTACTGTATACGTTTCCATTTCCTCCGGTTGCCAATAGGGTTATTTTTGCTAAATATGTATCTATTGAATTATCGTTTTGATTAAGCACATAAGCTCCGTAGCATTCTATTCCATTTAGATGACGAGTTACTTTTTCTCCGAGGTGGTGTTGTGTTATTAGGTCTACTGCGTATTGATTTTCTTTTATTATTATGTTGGGGTGTTGTTTTGCACTTTCAAGCAGGGCTCTTTCTATTTCATATCCTGTTTTGTCTTGATGATGGAGTATTCTAAATTCTGAATGACCTCCCTCTCTTGCAAGGTCGAAGGCTCCTGAAGATTTTTTATCGAAGTTTGTTCCCCATTCAATAAGTTCTTTAACTCTCTCTGTGCTTTCAGTTATGGTTATTCTAACTGCTTTCTCATCACAAAGACCAGCTCCTGCAATAAGGGTGTCTTGTATATGTTTTTCATAACTGTCGGGCGAATACATCACTGCTGCGATTCCTCCTTGAGCATATTTGGTTGAGGATTCTGAGGCATCATCTTTTGTGAGAATACATACTTTCCCGTGTTGAGCTACTTTTAAGGCAAAACTAAGTCCAGCTATTCCTGAACCTAATACAAGAAAATCAACTTCATATCTCATAATTTATCCGTTTAATGCTTCCGCACCTGAACTAATTTCTATAATTTCATTAGTAATTGCAGCTTGGCGAGCTTTATTGTAGGATAATTTTAATTCTTTTAATAGTCCTTGTGCATTGTCGGTTGCTTTATGCATTGCAGTCATTCTTGCACCATGTTCTGCCGCAAAACTATCCAACAAGCAACGAAACATCTGTATTTTTAGAGCTTGAGGTATAATGTTTTGAATAATCTCTTCTTTTGAAGGTTCAAAGATATAATAATTGTTTATTGTTTTATCTTGTATATTAGTTAGAGAGTTAATTGGTAAAAAATCTTCATGGGATATTATTTGAGTTGTTGCATTTTTAAATTTATTATAAATTATTTCAACCCTATCATATTGTCCACTAACGAAAAGATCCATAACTTGATTGGCAATTTTATTTGAGTTTTCAAAACTTAAGTCATCCCAAATTGAATCTATTGTTTTTATTACATCACATCCTTTTAATTTAGTGAAAAATTCTGAGGATTTCTTACCACAACTTATTAAGTCTACTTTAACATATTTGTCTTCAATGCAAATACTGTCAATCCTTTTTTTCACTTCTTTTATTATGTTGGAATTAAATCCACCACAAAGTCCTTTGTTGGATGTTAGAACTATAATTAAAATGTTGTCGATTTTAGTATTTCTTCCATAAGGGCTATCCATAAGTTCTATGGTGTCATCCATTATGTTTGAAATAATGTTTGAGAGAAGTTTGGAGTATGGTCGTAGAGAAACAACAGAATTTTGAGCTCTTCGGAGTTTTGATGCTGATACCATCTTCATTGCTGAAGTTATCTGCATTGTTGAGCCAACTGATGCAATTCTATTTCTTACCTCTTTTAAATTTGCCATTATACAGAGTATTTAGACAGTTTGTCTTGAACAACTTTCTTTAAACATTCAATTATTTGATCATCAAGTATTCCTTGGCGAAGTTTTTCAAGTGTTTCCTTATGACTGTTTTCTAAAGTAAATAGATAGTCGGTTTCAAAGTCATGAATTTTATTGGTTGGAATGTTTTGAAGCCATCCCCTAACTCCACAACAAATAATTGCTATTTGATGTTCAACCTTCATTGGTGAATATTGCTTTTGTTTCAATATTTCAACATTACGTTTACCTTTTTCAATAACTAATTTAGTTGAAGAATCAAGGTCTGAAGAAAACTTTGAAAAAGCTTCCAGTTCACGATATTGTGCTTGGTCGAGCTTTAGAGTTCCTGCCACTTTTTTCATTGATTTGATTTGTGCATTACCTCCAACACGAGATACCGATATACCAACATTTATAGCCGGCCTTATCCCCGCATTAAATAGGTTTCCCTCCAAAAAAATCTGTCCATCTGTGATAGATATAACATTTGTTGGGATATATGCAGAAACATCTCCTGCCTGAGTTTCAATTATTGGAAGAGCAGTTAATGACCCTCCTCCTCTAACCTTATCCTTCAAACACTCTGGTAAATCGTTCATATTTTTGGCAACAGAATCTTCTTTTATAATCTTTGCAGCTCTTTCTAATAGTCTTGAATGAAGATAAAAGACATCTCCTGGATAAGCCTCACGTCCTGGTGGACGACGCAGAAGAAGAGATACTTCACGATAGGCAACGGCTTGTTTTGATAGGTCATCATAAACCACCAATGCACTCCTACCTGTATCGCGAAAATATTCGCCAATTGAGGCTCCTGCAAATGGTGCATAGAATTGAAGGGCTGCTGAGTCGGAAGCAGTTGCGGCAACAATAATTGTGTATTCCATCGCTCCTTTTTCCTCAAGGGTTTTTACAATATTTGCGATTGTAGAGCCTTTTTGTCCACATGCAACATAAATACAATATACTGGTTTTCCTTGGTCGTAGAATTCACGTTGGTTTATAATTGTATCAATTGCAATTGCTGTTTTTCCTGTTTGACGATCTCCAATTATTAATTCTCTTTGTCCCCTTCCAATTGGAATCATTGAGTCAATTGCTTTAATTCCTGTTTGAAGCGGCTCAACAACTGGTTGACGGAAGATAACTCCTGGTGCCTTTCTTTCCAATGGCATTTCAAAAAGCTCTCCTTCAATTTGTCCCTTTCCATCAATTGGTTCTCCAATAGTGTTTATTACTCTACCAACCAAACCTTCACCAACATTTATGGATGCAATTTTATTTGTACGTTTAACAATGTCTCCTTCATTGATATTATTAGTTTCTCCTAAAATTACTATTCCAACATTATCTTGCTCTAAGTTTTGAACAATGCCTTGCGAATCATTGGCAAATAATACCAACTCACCACTTTGAGCATTATTGAGTCCATAAACACGAGCAATACCATCCCCAACAGTTAAAACAGTGCCAACTTCTTCTAATGAAGCTTCAAGATTTGTTCCAGATAATTGATTACGTAAAATTGCCGTAACTTCTGAAGGTTTAATGTCTACCATATTTCTTTGTTATTAAAATCCTTTTTCATATAGATTCTTTGCAAATGTTTTTTTCAATTCTTGTAACTGGTTTGAAACAGTTGCATCATATACTTTGCCGTCTATAATAATTCGAAAACCACCTAAGACAGAAATGTCAATTTTTTCATCCAATTCAATTTTACAATTTAATTGATCTTCAAAGATATTAATTATTTTATTTTTAATTTCTATTTCAATAGGACTTGCAACAATAAGAGTTGCAACCTTAATACCTTTGAAATTGTTATAGAAATCAAGAAAAGACTCTGCGATTTCATTTAAGAGGATAACTCTCCTCTTTTGAACCAATAGAATGATGAAATCTAATGTTAGTTTCTCAACCTTTTTTTCAAACAAATCTTTAATTATCCCCTTTTTAAGGCCAATATTAAAATTAGGGTTACGCATGATGGAATTTAATATTGGATTTTCCTTGCATACCTTTTTTACTAATAACATATTATTGTTAACCTTGTCTAATATATCAATCTCTAATGATAGATCAAAAAGAGAATGAGCATAACGGGAAGAAATAATGTTTGAACTCATAATTATATCTTAATTAAAATTGAAGTCAGATACTCTTTTTTCAATAATTTTTTTCTTAGTATCATTATCATTGAGTTCTTGCTCCAAAATTTTTGTAGCAATATCGATTGAGAATGTTGCAATTTGATTTTTAAGTTCTGTTAGAGCTTGAAGCTTTTCATAGTTAATGCTATCACGTGCTGAAGAAATAATTCTTTGGGCTTCATCTTGAGCCTTAGAGCGAGCCTCTTGTATAAAAGTTTCTCCCAATAAACGAGACTCTTTAAGAATCTCATCTCTTTCTTCCATAGCTTGTTTCAACAAAATATCATTATTATATTTTAGTTGTTCCATTTCCAATCTTGCCTTTTTTGCCTCATCTAATGAATTTTGAATAAGGGTTTCCCTCTCAGAAATCATTTTTGTTACAACAGGCCAACCAAATTTTCCTAATATAAATAGTAAGACAAGGAAAACAACAGTCATCCAAACCACTAAACCGAGTTGAGGATTAATCAGTTCCATAAAAATTCAAATTAAAACTTAGAGAATAAACCCTTTGTTCGTTACTAAAGTAAATTATTTCATAAAAATCACTAACAAGCAAGTCACAATTGCAAATAAAGAAGCTCCTTCAACAAGTGCAGCAGCTACAATCATATTTGAACGGATATCTCCAGAGGCTTCAGGTTGACGAGCGAGTGCGTCCATTGCAGAACGACCAATATTACCAATACCAAGACCTGCTCCAATTGCAGACATCCCAGCTCCAATTCCAGCTAAACCATATGCCCAAGGAGCTAAATTTGTAACAGCTTCTAATAATACATTTAATGCAGTCATAATTAAAATATTTTTCTAAAGTTAATATAATAAATTCTATCCATTTCGGTCCTTCGAAAATAGAATTGACAAAATTATACAAAATTTCACTACTCGACTAATTTTTTAAAGAAAATAATCATTCAATTAATATAAATAACAAATAATTAGATTGATAATCTGAGATTTTAGGATAAGAAAAAGATTTTTTATAATAAAAATTGGCTAATGAAAAAAAAAGAAATACCTTTGCACCTCAATATTAGAAAGTAATATTATGTCTTCGTAGCTCAGCTGGTAGAGCAATTGACTCTTAATCAATGGGTCCGGGGTTCGAGTCCCCGCGAGGACACAAAATTAAAAATAATAATTTGAAAAAGAGACTATCTCATAATTCACGAGACTGTCTCTTTTTTCTATAAACCTTTCACCACTTCGGTGTAATCCTATAAATCCTTTAACCCTGATTCTGACAAAAAAAGCTTACTCAAAATTTTTCCTTAATAAAAAAGATTTTTTCCTTAATATAAAAAGATTTTTCCTTAATATAAATATTTTTTTCCTTAACTTATTTTGGAATAGATTCAAGATAGCCTATTTCATATTTTAATATCAAATTTCAATCCAACCTTCTTACATAAAAAATAATAAAATTTTGAAGTTAATAATTATTATTGTATTATTGCAACTTGAAAATTTATGTTTAAATAACACCTTTAATTTATGAAAAAAATTATTATCTCACTTTTTGGAGTTTTTATGGCTTTAGGAGCGATTGCTCAGCCTACCTTTGTTTCAACATCTCCATCAAATAAAAATGTTGTATTGGAAGAATATACTGGGACAAGTTGTACTTATTGTCCAGATGGACATAAAAGAGCAAATGCACTTGCTGCTGCAAATCCAGGCAGAGTTGTATTAATAAATATTCATCAAGGTAGTTTTGCTGGAAATAATCCTGATTATAAAACTGATTGGGGAAATGCTCTTGCTGGTCAAACAGGATTGACAGGATACCCTTCAGGAACAATTAATCGTAGAGTTTTTTCAGGAACAACAACTGCTCTTAATAGAGGAGATTGGGCTTCTAAAGGGGCTATAGTACTTGCAGAACCTTCTTTTGTGAATGTTGCTGCAAGAGCTCAGATTGATGCAGAAACAAGATTACTTACAGTTACAGTTGAAGTATATTATACAGCAGATGCAGAAACTTCATCTAATAAATTGAATGTAGCAATTTTGCAAAATGAAGTAGTTGGTCCACAAACTGGAATGTCTGCTAATCCAGACTATGTTGTAGGGACACAATACAGACATATGCATATGCTTCGTCATCTTATTACAGGTCAATGGGGAGATCTTTTATCACATGAAGGCACTGGAGTTATTCCTGCTGGAACTTTCTTTACTAAAACTTACACCTACACATTACCTGAAGACATTAGAAGTGTGCCTCTTGAATTTGAAAACATTGAAATAGCTGCATTTGTTACAAAAGACAATCAACTTGTTTACACTGGAACGTTATGTCAACCAACATTTATTATCTCAACTCAATTTGGAGCAGAAATTAAATCTTATGATTTAGAAGATCTTTCTGGTTGTTCGAAATATGTAGGACAAACTTTAAAAGTTAGAAATATTGGTCAAGATACAATTAAATCAATGGTTATTGACACAAGAGTATTTGGAATAAGCAATATTACAAACTGGCAAGGAGAAATTGCAACATTCCAAAATGTAGAAATTCCAAATCTACCTGTTTTAGAGCTTCAAAATGGAATTGTAAATGATGTTGACGTTTTAATTCGTTCAATAAATGGAGTTCCAACAGACCTTAGAGAAATTAGAACTTTCACAAAAGCTTCTCCAGGTCGTGATGGATTAACTCTTCATCTTACATTGGATAATTATGGAACAGAAACAACTTGGAATATTAAAAATTCATCAGGAACAATTGTAAAATCAGGAGGGCCATATACAGATGCTCAAACTGACAGATTGAAAGTTATTGATTTAACAGTTTCAGAAAGCGATTGCTATACATTTACAATTAATGATCAATTCGGAGACGGAATTAATTCTGGATATGGAGTTGGAGGATACTTCATTGTAGATGGTCAAGGAGATACATTAGTTGTTTCTGATGGTAAATTTGGAGCAGGTGAAGTAAAGAAAATAGGTTACGGAGACTATATTGGATTAGAAGAAGTTTCTCAAAACCATGTTTCAATGACAATTTACCCTAACCCAGCAAAAGATAACGCAACATTAGATATTAATTTAGCTCAAAATTCAGTTGCAACTATTAACGTTGTTGATTTAATGGGAAGAAATGTTATTGACCTTGGAACAAAATCTATGAAAGCTGGACAAAACACAATAGAACTTAATACTTCCAATCTAAATAATGGAATGTATTTTGTTAAGGTTGCTTCAGAAAATGGAGTTGTAACTAAAAAGATCACTATTAACAGATAATACTTTCAAAAAATAAAATTTTAAAAGGCTTGTGTATATCACAAGCCTTTTTTTATTTCTCTTTAATCAAATAACATTTTATAACTAAGGGAAATGCCCCAAGTAAAACTCAAAACTTTTTACATCTGAGAAAAAGTTTATATCTTCGCAACTTGAAAATATATTAAAACAAACAAATAAAATGAAAAGATTAATCTATGTTTGCCTTGCAGTAGCATTAATTGGCTTTGCAAGCTGCCAAAAGAAAGAAACCCTAAAAGAAGAAACAAAAAGCCCTATGCAAGAAAAAGTTGATGAGTTTGCATCAGTGAAATTAACAACAAATCTTTCAAATCTTAGTTCAAATGAAAGAGAACTTATTAAAGTGTTTTTAGAGATTGGACAAATTATGGACGATTTATTCTGGAAACAAGCCTATGGAAATAAAACAGACATTGACACCATAAGCGATAAAGCTGCAAGAGAATTTGCAATGATTAATTACGGACCATGGGAAAGGTTAAATGGGATGAAACCATTTGTTGAAGGGTTTGGAGAAAAACCACTTGGAGCGAATTTCTATCCATTTGATATGAAAGATGAAGAATATAATGCTTTAAAAGATAAAAATAAGGATAATCTTTACACTGTTATTCGTCGTGATAATGAAGGAAAATTGGTTGTGAAGTGGTATAGAGAAGAATATAAGGAAGAATTAGCAAAGGTTGATGCTTTATTAGAAAAAGCAATATCACTTGCAGAAGACTCTGGACTAAAAAAATACCTAACAGAAAGAAGAAAAGCATTCCAAACTGATGATTACTTTGCTTCAGATATGGCTTGGATGGATATGAAGAAATCAAAACTTGATTTTGTTTGTGGTCCAATTGAAAATTATGAAGATCGTCGTTTTGGTTCTAAAGCAGCTTATGAAGCTTTTGTTTTGGTAAAAGATGAAAAATGGAGCAATGACTTAGCAAAATTTACTGCAATGTTACCTCAACTTCAAAAAGAACTTCCTGTTGAAGCAAAATTTAAGAAAGAAATACCTGGAACTGATTCTGATTTGAATGTTTATGATGTAATCTTCTATGGGGGAGATTGTAATGCAGGAAGCAAAACAATTGCAATTAACCTTCCTAACGACGAAAGAGTTCAACTAAAAAAAGGAGCAAGACGTCTTCAACTAAAGAATGCTATGAAAGCAAAATTTGATAAAATCCTTATGCCAATTGCAGACCAAATTATGGTTGAAGACCAAATAAAGAATATTAAATTTGACGCCTTTTTCTCCAATGTTACTTTCCACGAAGTAGCTCATGGTTTGGGAATAAAGAATACTGTAAATGGAAAAGGTTCTGTTAGAAAAGCCTTAGGCAATCAATACTCTGGTTGGGAAGAAGCAAAGGCTGACATATTAGGATTATTTATGGTAACCTCTCTAATTGAAAAGGGAGAAATCACAAACATAACTCAAGAAGATGCATTTGCAACATTTATTGCAGGAATATTACGTTCTGTTCGTTTTGGCGCAGCTTCAGCTCATGGAAAAGCAAATATGATGTGCTTTAATTATTTTGAAAACAATGGAGCTTTTGCAAGAAACAAAGACGGAAAATATGTTATTGATTTTGCAAAGGCAAAGAAAGCAATGGAAAGCTGGGCAGCACTTATCATTAAGGTTGAAGGAGAAGGAGATATTGATTTTGCAACCGACTACAATAACAAAAATGGAATAATTAAGTCAGAACTTCAAAAGGATTTGGATAAAATCAATTCTGCAAAAATTCCAAAGGATATTCGTTTTGAACAAGGAAAATCAGTATTAGGATTATAAAAAATATATAATGAAAATTGCAATTTTTGGAAGTGGAAGTTGGGCAACAGCAATTGTTAAAATAGCTTGCGAAACTCATCAGGAGGTATTTTGGTGGGTTAGAGAAGAAGAAATAGTTGAGGGGGTAAAGGCTTTTGGTCACAACCCTCTCTATTTAAGTCAATGTGAACTTGATAAAAACAAAATAACAATTGATTCTGACATTAAGAAAATTATTCTTGCAGCTGATAATCTTCTTTTTGTTATTCCATCTGCTTTTTTTGCACGTTCACTAAAGGGGCTAACTTCTGAAGATTTTAAAGATAAGAACATAATATCTGCAACCAAAGGAATTGTTCCAGAAACAAACCAGATTGTTGCAGAATATATGAGAGATACATACAATATATCGTATGCAAATCAAGCTGTTATAAGTGGACCTTCTCACGCTGAAGAAATTGCAAAAGAAAGTTTGACTTATCTTACAGTTGGTTCAAAAAATCCTCTTTTAGCAAAACATTTAGCAGATAATTTCAACTGCAGATATGTTAAAACAACTATTTCAACTGATATTGAAGGAATAGAATACGTTGGAATTTT
>JAQUTD010000143.1 GCA_028709955.1 Bacteroidales bacterium
AATTTAATAAATTATTCTCTTCAATAAAACTTTCTTTCTCCCCATACAAATTCACAACAACAAGAATGTCATTCGATTGACGAATAACATGCTCTATAGGAATAGGATTTAAAACACCTCCATCAACAAGTATTGTATTTTTATACATTACAGGTGTAAAAACCGCAGGTATTGCTATCGATGCACGTATAGCTTCGTAATAACTTCCTTTTTCAAAAACTATAGACTTTTCATTTAGAATGTCAGTTGCAATAGCAGTAAAAGGTATATTCATATCTTCAATATTCATATCTGGGATAAAGTCTTTCATTTTTTCTAAAACCCTTTCTCCCTTTAAAAGACCTTGGTTTTTGATAGAAATATCCATAAGTCCCCAAATCGCTTTTCTATCTAATGTTTTAACCCATTGGCTATAATTATCTAATTTACCCATTGCATAAAGGCCACCTATCATGGCTCCTATAGAAGAACCACTAATGGATGTTATCTTAAATCCATTGTTTTCAAGGGCTTTAATTACTCCTATCTCAGCTAAACCTCTAGCTCCTCCACTTGATAAGACTAAAGCTATATTTTTACTTGTTTTCATGTAATTGAAAGTTTTCTGGATGTTTTGCTGTAACATTTTTATACATATTATTTATTTGTTGCATTACTAAGTCTATATTTTCTTGAGGATTAATAATTCCTTTTATCTCTATTACTTTTGTTTTATAATCTATGCATGCTACTATTATAGGTACATTTGCTCGTGATGCCATATAATAGAAACCTTTATCCCATTTATTTGTTTTTGCCAATTTTCCCTCAGGAGAAAGAATTATATGCATAAATTTATTTTCTTTGAGTATTTTGGTTACTTTTATGATTGCATTTTCTCCTTTAACTCCTCTAATAGGAATAGATCCATACCATTTCATTAATAAATTCATTGGAAAATAAAATAACTCTTTCTTGGATAAAAAGATATGATTTATGCCATATTCATTTATTGCTAACTTTCCGTATAATGCATCAAAATAACTTGTATGAGGTGCAAAAATCACAATAGAACTATTTATATAATTTGGAAAGTTATCCTTAATCTCCCAACCTAAAATATATTCAAGAACAAATCCCGATATTGTCTTTGTTGTTTTTTTCACCTTAATTATTTTTATCACGTTCGTCTGCAAACTTAAGTAATTGTAAACCATCCTTAATATTGGATATTAAAAGAATTAGTGTTGAAAAAGAGGCAAAGTAAACAAATGTTCCATTAAATATTACTTCAATAATTAGTACCAAACATATTATTAATCTAACTTCCGTTGGTCCAAGCAAACCTGAATCAATAGAATATTTGTTTGTTATTTTGTATCTTAAAAGTGTAATTATCATTTCTAAAGCATACATTACAATAAAACCATATCCAATTAATTCCCATTGAGAGCCAAGATAAAGAATAAAACCAATCCCTATTGCGGTAATACCAATCCAATCAATCATTATATCAAGACAAAATCCATACCATTTTCTTGGTTTTGATCTATAGTAAGCTAAACGACCATCAAGAGAATCTCCAAACCAATTAATACAACATCCAACTATCCCAAGTAATAGAAAGTTTGAGTTAATGAAAGCCCCTAAAACAAAACTGAGTCCAACCATCAAATTACCAACTAAACCTATGACTGATAAGATATTTGAACTTATGCATGGAGGAATACATTGGACTAAAAACGCAATTGCCTTTTGTTCATATTTTCTTGTAATATTGGTTCTTTCTCTATCTTTAGCAATTACTTTAAGTACATTGTCTAATAATTCTTTATTTTTCTTCATATAAATTTATAATATTATTATGCTTATCTAAAAATTAATTTTCATTATGCAGCGTATGACATATTCTTTTTATTCTAAACTTAGTAAAATAGATTATTGCTCTAAAGTACAATATAAATAAAATAATCATTAATGGAATAAATATATTATCAGTAAATATAGTTGATAATATTATTCCTATTATAGAAATAAAAATAGAAGATGTTAGTGTTATTAATGTGCTTGTTTGATGACATGCTCCTGTTCTAATAAGTAAATGATGTATGTGCGATTTATCCGGATTAAATGGAGATTTTCCTTTTTTTATTCGAGCACAAAATACTCTTAATGTGTCTGCAAGTGGGATAAAGAAAAGAAGAACAATAACACCTATCTTTGATTTAATCTCAAAGCCAAGTATATTAATATCACTACCATAACTTCCATTATATTGTATTGCTGCAATCATTACTGAAGCTAATATCATTCCTATTGAAAGCGATCCTGTATCGCCCATAAATATCCTTGAAGGCTCCCAATTGAAATGAAGGAATCCTAAAATAGCTCCTATTATAGAAACACAAACAGACGACCAAAAGAATAAATTTCCAAAACAATTTTTACAATAACCATCTGGCACCAAAAATGAAAAGAAAATAAGTATAGGAATAAATACTGCTAAAGCTATTACTGATGCTTGTCCATCAATTCCATCAATCAAATTAAATGTATTAATAACAACAATATAGAAAAATATTGTTCCGATATAACTAAACCAAATTGATGTTTCATAAAATCCTAAGAAACCATAGAAATTGTCTAATCTTAATCCCATTTTACAAAAGAATAAAATAAAAGCTACTTCGATTAGTAATTTGTTTCTAGCTCTTAATGGATTTAAATCATCCATAATCCCGACAATTACAATACATAAAATTACATTTATGTAATATAATGCGAGCTCAATAGATACACCTCTTGTAATAGAAGGGAGAGCAAATATATATGAAATTAAAAATCCAAAGAAAATCACAACTCCTCCCAAATTATTTTTTTTATTCTTATGAATCTTCCTCCCTCCTGACACGTCAAAAATTTCGTATTTCGACATTAATTTAATAAAAACGGGCATAAAAATAAGCACCAACAGTAGAGATATAAAAAAACAATAAAACAGTGTCATAATGAATCATTATCTTTTTACAACTTGAGTCATAAGCTCTGCTTCCGCAACAAGCCTATCTCCAACATAAGCTTTTCCTTTCATCTTAAAAATACCTCTACGCATTGGTTCTTTTAAATACAACTTAGTAATTAAGATATCACCAGGAAAAACTTTTCTTCGGAATCTAACTCCATCTATTCTTAATAAATATGCTTTATATTTTTCAGGATTAGGATAATTCTTTAATAATAAAATCCCTCCTGTTTGCCCTAAAGCCTCAACTATTAATACTCCTGGCATAACTGGTTCTGAAGGAAAATGTCCATTGAAAAAATCTTCATTCCCAGTAATATTCTTTACCCCTATTACATAATCTTCATCTACTTCAACAATTTTATCAACTAGAAGCATTGGGAAACGATGGGGTAAAATTGTTTTAATATCGTTAATTGTATAAACTGGTTTTTTGTTAGGATCGTAATGAGGTATTCCTTGTAAATTTTCCATAATCACTTTCTTTAATTGTTTTGTAATACTTATTTATAACTTATACTTCAATGGTTGATAGG
>JAQUTD010000144.1 GCA_028709955.1 Bacteroidales bacterium
GCTCTTTGCATGGAGCCTGTTATTTTATCAGCATATAATATGGCTTTTGAATTGGAGTTTCTGGCTGCACGCCCTATTGTTTGTATTAATGCTTTGTCTGAACGCAAGAATCCTTCTTTATCGGCATCTAAAATGGCTACAAGTGATACCTCAGGCATATCTAATCCTTCACGAAGTAGGTTCACTCCAATAAGAACATCAAATACTCCAAGTCGAAAATCTTTAATTATTTCTACTCTATCAAGTGTTTCTACATCAGAATGTATATACTTATTCCTTATTCCAAGGTTGGTCATATATCTGCTAAGTTCTTCCGCCATCTTTTTTGTAAGTGTTGTTACTAATGCTCTTTCATTTCTTTCGATAACAATATTGATTTCTTCCAACAAATCATCCACTTGTGTCTTAGCAGGATGAATTTCTATTGGTGGGTCTAAAAGTCCTGTTGGTCGAATTATTTGTTCAACTATTACTCCTTCGGCTTGTTCTATTTCGAAGGGTGAAGGTGTTGCACTTATAAATAATATTTGGTTTTGTACTGCTTGAAATTCTTCAAATTTCAAAGGTCTATTATCTAATGCAGAAGGTAAACGAAATCCATATTCAACAAGAGAATCTTTTCTTGAACGATCGCCTCCATACATGGCACGAATCTGAGGAATAGTAACATGACTCTCATCAACAACTGTCAGGAAATCATCAGGGAAATAATCAATCAAGCAGAATGGTCTTGTTCCAGGTTTTCTTCTGTCAAAATAACGTGAGTAGTTTTCTATTCCAGAACAATATCCTAATTCTCTTAACATCTCCAAATCATAATTCACTCTGTCCTCAATTCGTTTGGCTTCCAATCCTCTTCCAATTTCATTAAAGAAATCCCTTCTTTCAAACATGTCTCTTTGAATTTCCAAACAAGCAGTGTTTAGAGTTGATTTATTTGTTAGGAAGTTTCCAGCTGGATAAAGAATTATTTCATCTTTGGACTCAATTTTTTTCCCATTTACTGGGTCAATGCTTTCCAAACTCTCTATCTCATCATCCCAAAAGCATATCCTATAAGCATAATCGGCGTAGGCTGGATGAATATCGATAATATCTCCCTTTACTCTAAATTTTCCCCTTCCAAACTCAAGTTCATTTCTTGCATAAAGACTTTCAGAGAATTTGATAAGCAAGTCATTTCTATTTATTTTGTCGCCTTTTTTGAGGAAGATTGTACCGTTTTCAAACTCTTCAGGGTTTCCAATTCCATAAATACAAGAAACGGACGAAACCACAATTACATCTTTTCTTCCAGAAAGCAGTGAAGAGGCAGCACTTAAACGCAGCTTTTCTAATTCATCATTAATTTGTAAGTCTTTTTCAATATAGGTATTTGTGTGAGCAATATAAGCTTCAGGCTGATAGTAATCGTAGTATGAGACAAAGTATTCAACAGCATTATTAGGGAAAAATTGTTTGAATTCGGAGTATAGTTGAGCTGCAAGAGTTTTGTTATGACTCATTACAAGAGTAGGCTTTTGAACTTCTTGAATAACATTAGCCACAGTAAAGGTTTTCCCAGAGCCAGTAACTCCTTGCAAAACCTGACTTTGTGTTCCTTGTCTTAATCCTTCAACAAGTTGCTTAATAGCCTCAGGCTGGTCACCTGTGGGCTTAAAGTTAGATACTAATTCAAAATCCATTATTTATTTTATTAGAGTTTTCGTTTTGCAAAAATAACGAAATAAGTGTTAATTAAGTTGTTTTGCAATTTGAAATAGTTCATTAGTTGTTTTCCAATTTCTTGTAGTTGCCCTAACTTTAAGTTTTGTTTCTATAAAATTATTATTGAGTTTTGTGTTACCGTATCCATTTGGACAATACAAATAAACAGCATAATCTGAAAAAACAATATCTTCATTATCTTGTTTTTTCTCTTCAATTGCATTAAACTTGTATGTTTCAGACTTTGAAGCAAGAAAGGTAACATGCATAAATGATTCTTCTTTGGATTTGTCTTTGAGGAAAGGGTTGTTTTTTATTATTTCTTCTATCTTTTCAATCGACATAACAATAACAGGGACATCAAACCCAAAGTCTTTCTTAATTTGTTGAAATATTTGTTCTTCCAGCTTATTAATTTCAATATCATCATAAGAAAAGATTACATTTCCACTTTGAACATAAGTCTTAACATTAGAAAATCCCATATTTTCATAAGATGTTCTTAAAGCTTCCATCTTAATAATTTTATGTCCACTAACATTAATTCCCCTTAAAATTGATATATATGTTTTCATACAATAGGTTTATAATTATACATCCTTAACTTTATATTATTTATCTTGAATTTTTCGTCCAATATCTTGATCTTTTAGAAAAAAGATAAACTCTTTTCACCTTGCAAAGCCGCTTTATGAATTTGTAAAGCCGCTTTACACACCCTCTAAAGCCGCTTTACAGACTTCTAAAGCCGCTTTACAACCCAAAAATCCTTATCTAAATTCCAAAACTCTTTATCTAAATTCCAAAAAAGCTTATCTTAATCTGAAAACTCCTTATTTTAATCTGCAATTATCTCAACTTTTCAAAAGACTCTAAGCTTTCTTCTCTAGCTTTTGAAGTAGGAGAGAGGTTAAGGTGGTTAAATTCATTTGTTAGAATAGAAAAGGTTAGAAGTTTGTTGTCAAGTATTTCTCCTGTATTTGTAATTATCTTTATTGCTTCATTTGTTTGCAAAGAGGCGGTAATTGATGGAAGAACTCCCATTACTCCTTTGTTTGTGTTTCCTTTTAATGATAACTCTTCTGAATTTGGGAATAAATCACGATAGGTGCAAGAATCTTTTGTTAAGTTAAAGACAGAAACTTGTCCTGTATAGGATTGAATAGAACCATAAACAAATGGTTTCCCTAAACCAACACAAACATCATTAATTAAATACCTTGTTTTGAAATTATCAGTTGCATCAATTATTATATCATAGTCTTTTATAATATCAATTGCATTTTCTTTAGTTAGGAAGCAAGTATAAGTTTGAATTTTAACATTAGAGTTTAATCTATTAAGAGTTTCTTTAGCTCTTTCAGCCTTCTTCATTCCTACTTCATCTTCACGATAAAGTATTTGACGTTGAAGATTTGAGATAGATACAATATCGTTATCAATTAACCCAATCCTTCCAATACCAGATGCAACCATATATAAAGAACTTACCGAGCCTAAACCTCCAACACCAACAACTAATGCCGATGAAAGCTTTAATTTCTCTTGAGCCTCTTCCCCAAATGAAGGCAAAATAATTTGCCTATTATATCTATCTAATTCTTCTTTTGTAAGCATATCAAAAATATTAGTAAAACAATATAACGCAAAGATAATAAACTTTAGTTTATCCTTAACAGAACAGATTAATATTACTGATTCCGACAATTAATAAATTATTTTTTCTAAGAAATTTGGTGGTTTAATTTTAATTCGTAATTTTGCGAACTGAAATTATTAATCAATATGAGTAAAGTAGATTTAACCCTTAGAGAAAAACAAATTGC
>JAQUTD010000030.1 GCA_028709955.1 Bacteroidales bacterium
ATGCAAAGATACAAAACATTATATTCAATGTCAAGGTGTTTTTTAATATTTCTTTTTAAAAAATAAGGGTAAGTTTAGAGCCTACCCTTACATTAATATTATATAATATTATTTTCTACTAATAAACTGATGTGAATTGTTTTAAAAAACGCATATCGTTTTCAAAATATAGTCTAAGATCTTTTACATTGTATTTAAGCATTGTTATTCTTTCGATTCCCATTCCAAATGCAAAGCCTGAATATACTTTTGAATCTATTCCTGAGGCTTCAAGTACGTTTGGATCAACCATTCCACATCCCATTATTTCCAACCAGCCTGTTCCCTTACATACATTACAGCCTTCGCCTGCACAAAGGTTGCAGGAGATGTCCATTTCTGCAGAAGGTTCTGTGAACGGAAAATAGGACGGACGAAGTCTGATTTTTGTGTTTTCTCCAAACATTTCTTTTGCAAAATATAGTAGGTTTTGCTTAAGGTCGGCAAATGATACTCCCTTGTCAATATATAATCCTTCTATTTGGTGGAATATACAATGAGCTCTTGCAGATATTGCTTCATTACGAAATACTCTTCCTGGTGCAATTATTCTAATTGGTGGTTTCTGAGTTTCCATTGTTCTGACCTGAACCGAAGAGGTGTGAGTTCTCAAAACTGCATGATTGCCATCTTCTCTATTTTCAATAAAGAAAGTATCTTGCATGTCTCTTGCAGGATGTTCTGGAGGGAAATTTAGGGCAGAGAAAACATGCCAATCATCTTCAATTTCGGGTCCTTCTTCAACAACGTATCCAATTCTTGTGAAAATATCTATAATTTCATTTCTAACAAGTGACAGAGGATGGCGAGAGCCTAATTGCAATTCAGTTGCTGGTTTTGTTAAATCTTCATTTTCTGATTTGCTTTCTTCTACTTGAACAATAGATTCTCGTAGTGCTTCAATCTTATTTTGAATTGCAATTTTCAGGTTATTAAGCAAGACCCCTATTTCTTTCTTTTGGTCAGAAGGAACTACTTTAAATTCTGCAAATAAATCGTTTAAGAGCCCTTTCTTCCCCAAATATTGAATACGAATATTTTCAACATCATTTATTTCTGATGCTACCAATTCATTAACCTTTGTTATCTCCCCTGATATTCTTTCTTTCATTAATTGTTTATTTTTCTTCTATTATAGAAATTGTCATCTTGATGTCTTCAAACGGACGATCGGAACGGTCTTTTTGTACTTTTGCTATTTTATCAATCACCTCAAGACCTTCAACTACTTCGCCAAAAACAGTGTAATCGTAATCAAGAAAAGGAACTCCTCCTAATGAAGTATACGTCTTTTTTTGTAGGTCATTGAATTTCTTTCCCATTCTCATTTCAAAGTTGTTTAATTCTGCTTCAGAATAAACTTTTCCTTGAGTAATGTAGAACTGAGAACCAGAAGAAGCTTTTTGAGGATTCATTTGATCTCCCATTCTTGCAGCAGCCAATGCTCCTTTTTTATGAATTAAAGCCTGATTAAATTCAGCAGGAATTGTGTAGGTTGGACCTCCTTGACCTAATTGCTGACCTTTCTTTGCGGTTTTTGAGTCGGGATCTCCTCCTTGAATCATAAATTCATTAATAACTCTATGGAATAAAGTTCCGTTAAAATAACCTTCTTTTGCAAGTTTAATAAAGTTATCTCTATGTTGAGGGGTTTCATTATAAAGAACCGCCTTCATGTCTCCGTGATTTGTGCTAATTAATATCATAGTTTGTTTTTCTTGTTTCTTTGTTTCATTAATGTTGTTTTCTATCTGAATTGTGTCTGATTGAGCTGTCTTGTTTGCACAGCTTTGAGTAAAAAGTCCAGAAAAAAGGACTAAAATTGAAAGAACTTTTGCATTCATATTAATAATTTTATTAGATTTGCACTTTAAAATAAACCGCAATATTACAAAATTTCAGTGTTATGAAAAAGAATATAGTTAGATTTTTTTCTTTGATGCTTATTTTAGCTCTTACAATTCCTTTCTTTTCAGGGTGTAAAGAAGATAACAAATGCAAATTAGTTGTTAAGGTTGTTGATGTTACTAATACTTCTATGGTTATTTCCGGAGCGAAGATTGAAATATCTAAGGAAGCCGGCAGTGTTAAGGCAGAAGGGATAACTGATAGTAAGGGAGAAGCTTTTTTTACTTTTGACAATGAAGCAATATTAGATATTAATGCTTCAATAATTGATGAATTAGGCTATACTAGATATGGCAAATCAACAGTAAGACTTATTCCTGGAGAAACCGTTGAAAAGCAAGTATTACTTCAACAATAGCTCTCTATTTTGATATTTCTTTTTATATAGATTTGAATTTATACCCTTTTGCTGTAAAGAAAAAAAGTGTATTCTTTAATGCATATAGCATATTTTCTTTCGCTTTTATACTATCGTGGAAAAGTACAATATCATTATTGGTTATAGAATTTCTCACATTCCTCCAAACTCTTCTTTTTGTTAATAATCTATTGTAGTCGTAGCTTATCACACTCCAAAATATTATTCTATATTTCTTTTTAAGATGAAAATGTTGTTTTGGTGTTATTCTTCCATAGGGAGGCCTAAAAAGATTCGAATTTATTAATTGATTAGTTTTTTCAATATCAGCATAATAATCTTCATCTTTTTTTGTATTCCATCCTTTTATATGATGAAAGGTGTGGTTGCCTACTTTATGACCTCTTTTAATTATTTCATTTAAAATTTCTGGATATTTCTGAAGGTTTTCTCCAACACAAAAGAAAGTTGCCTTTGCATTATATTCATCTAATAAATCTAATACTTCGGGAGTAACCTCTGGAACGGGTCCATCATCAAAAGTTAAATATATGTTTTTCCCTAGTGAATTTATTTTAAATTCACATTGCTTAAAAAATGAAAATTGAAGGATAGGATGAACTTTTGTTAGCATTTGTTGTTGTTTAATTTATCTAAAACTTCATTTATTAATTCATATTCAAACCCTTTTGAGCTTAAATATGATATAGTTTTTCTTCTTTTTGTCAGGTAGTTTTCTCCTTTTAGTGTTTTATACTTTTTATCTGCAAGACCAAAACATACTTCAAAGTATTCCTTTGTATCTATTTCTCCTAAACCAATGGAAATACATTTTTCTGAAATATCTTTTTGCTTGAGGGAGTATTTTATTTTTATTTTCCCCCATTTATTTTGATGGAACTTACTAATTGCAAACATTTTTGCATACCTTTGTTCATTCAGATAGTTTTTTGAGATTAGAATTGTTATTACTTGGTCTGCTTGTTCAGAATCTAACCCCCAATCTTTTAGCTTTGCAAAAACCTCTTGGTGAGAACGTTCCTGAATAGAGCAATAATCTTTTGCCAAGTCCTCACCTTGTTTTATGGTATATATTTGTTTTTTTGTCATTAAATAGTCTATAATAAAGTTTTGCAAATGTAAGAAAATGAAGTATTTTTGCAATAAAATTATTAATAATTTTTCAATGAAAGCATCAAAAAATTTCTTTTCTGCTTTGTTTATCATCTGTTTTCTTAACATATCGTGCAATAGGAATAATAAAGAAACAGATTACGGAGTTTCAATTTCTGCCCCTAAAATGATTGGAACATCTGCAGAAGTGTTTTCTGAAGAACATATTAGTACACTCAAAAAATCAAACTCTTTAAATTTCCTGCTACTAAATAACTTTTCTTCAAATTCTGACTCAAGTTATAATTTTTCTTTTTCCCCTCTTGGAGTGCTGCATTCAATATATAATATCAAAGATGAAAATTATATTGAGCTTTTTAACGAGAAGTTTGATATTTCTGACACAACCTTTTTATTTAAGAATATATTAACAATTAAAACATTAATCTCAGAAATTGATTCAACAATAAAAATTGGGAATTCAATAACAACAAACGTTTCAAAAGAAATTTCAATATCACAAAAACTTGAGTTTCCTCTGGTCTATGAAGGAATATTAAAAACAAGAAGATTAACATTTAATGTTAATGAAAAAGAAAAGAACCTGATTGAATATTTCACAATAAAAGGAAATTTTGGTGTTTGTAATGATAAATCATACTTAGCTTTTGACATTGCAATAGGGAATGGGAACTATTCTCTTCTATTAATTCAACCAAAGGATATTGACATTAAGCATTTTAGTAGTAATTTATCAGAAAATGATTACAAAACAATTATTGAAAGCTTGGTAGAGCAAATGATAACAGTTTCTTTTCCTGACATTTCTAATAATTCAGTTTATCCTTTAACTTTACCTAATATATCTTCGGATTCAACTTATAAACCTAAGTATTTATCAATTAATTCAGAAATTAAAATCATAAAGCCCACTCCAGCAGAGTTAAAAATGAGAA
Organism: Bacteroidales bacterium; assembly: GCA_028709955.1. Lineage (GTDB taxonomy): Bacteria > Bacteroidota > Bacteroidia > Bacteroidales > P3 > UBA10566. The sequence continues at coordinate 4,375 of JAQUTD010000030.1, forward strand.
AATCAAATATTGACAATCAAATTCAAACCTCATCTAAAACCGAAAAATTCATTTATAATAACCCATTTATTTATATAATTAGAGGGAAGAGTTCAAATTCAATTCTTGCAATGGGCATATTTAATAACAAGTAATTAAAGGGAATTCACATCTTTTTATTTCTTTATCCTAGTTTTTCTTTGAAACTTAATTCCAATTTCATATCTTTGCCCCTTTAATTCATAAATACATTTATTAAATAATAATTATAACCTTATATTTAAAAAAGATGAAAGTATACCAGACATCAGAAATTAAAAACATCGCCTTAGTTGGCGGGGCGAAATCAGGAAAGACTACTTTAGCCGAAGCAATGTCTTTCGAAGGAGGATTAATAACACGTAGAGGTAGTGTTGATGAAAAAAACTCAATATCTGATTATAGAGACATTGAAATTGACAGGAAAAATTCTGTTGTTTCAAGTATCTTATATGCAGAACATAGCGGGAAAAAAATAAATATTATTGATGTCCCAGGTTTTTCTGATTTTCAAGGTGAACTTGTAGCTGCCTTGAATGCTGTTGAAACTGCTGTTGTGGTTATAAATTCACAAATCGGAATTGAGGTTGGAACAGAAATAGCTTTCAAACACACAGATAAGCTACAAATGCCAATATTGTTTGCGATGAATCAACTCGATACTGAAAAAGCAAATTTTGAGGAGCAAATAGCTGAAATGAAAGACTTTTTCGGAGAAAAGATTACAATCATTCAATATCCAATTAATGCAGGGGTTGGATTTGATTCTTTTATAGATCTTGTTACTCAGAAACTATATAAATATCCAAAAGGAGGAGGAGTTCCTGAAATATCAGAAATTCCAGTTTCTGAACAATCAAAAGCAGATGAACTTCATCTTAAATTAGTTGAAAATGCTGCATCCGGAGCAGATGATTTAATGGAAAAATATTTTGAAGAAGGCAAACTAACAATTGATGAAGTTAGAAGAGGAATTAAACTCGGCTTAGCTTCAAGAAGTGTTTTCCCCGTTCTTTGCTCAAGTGCAAAAGAAAATATGGGAGTTGGAAGAATGCTTGAATTTATTGCAAATAATGTTCCAAGTCCAAATGAAGCATTAGCCACCAAAACATTAATTAATGGCAATAAGGTATCTTATAATCCTACTTCTCCAACAACTCTATTTGTTTTTAAAACTTCAAATGAACAACATTTAGGAGAAATTGCATACATTAAAATATTGGCAGGAGAAGTGACCGAAGGAATGGATGTTGTAAACACAAAGAGCCAGTCTAAGGAAAGGATTTCTCAAATCTTTGCAAATTATGGGAAAAACAGAACAAAATTAGATAAAGCGGTTGCAGGAGACATTATCAGCACAATTAAACTAAAAGACGCTAAAACTAACACAACCCTTACTTCATCAAAAAACACATCAGACACTGTAACTCCAATTTTATTTCCAGAACCAATCTATACAACAGCAATTAGGGCTATTACTAACACAGACGATGAAAAGGTTGGAGCTTTAATTAATGAATTCTGCCAACATGACCGTTCAATGAGAGTTGAAATTTCAAGAGAATTGAAACAAACCATAATAAAGGGAATGGGAGAACTTCATATCAACACTCTCAAATGGTATTTCGACAACCAACATAAAATTGGGATTGAACTATATGCCCCAAAAATTCCATATCGAGAAACAATTACAAAAAATGCTGAGGCATCATACCGTCATAAAAAACAATCAGGTGGTGCGGGTCAATTTGGAGAAGTTTATATGTTGATTCAACCTTACCTTGAAGGGATGTCAAATCAAACTAAATACCCGATTCGTGGGACAGAAACTCATGAACTTCCATGGGGAGGAAAATTAGTTTTCAACAACTGTATTGTTGGAGGAGCAATTGATGCAAGATTCCTTCCTGCTATTTTAAAAGGCCTAATGGAAAAAATGGAAGAAGGTCCTCTTACAGGTTCTTATGCAAGAGATATTGTTGTTAATGTTTTTGACGGCAAAATGCACCCTGTTGATTCAAACGAATTGGCGTTTAAGCTTGCAGGACGTGCAGCATTCAAAGAAGCATTTAAAAATGCAGGTCCAAAAATTCTTGAACCTATTTATGATTTAGAAGTTGAAGTTCCTTCTGAAATGATGGGAGGAGTTATGACAGACCTCCAAGGGAGAAGAGCAATTTTAATGGGTATGGATTCAGAGGGAAGAAATCAAATCATTAAAGCTCAAGTTCCTCTTGCAGAAATGTATCGATATTCAACATCCCTTTCTTCTTTAACATCTGGGCGTGGGTGGTATTCAATGAAGTATAAAGAATATCAACAAGTTCCAACAGATGTTCAAAACGTATTACTAAAAACATATGAAGAAGCAACAAAAGACGAAGAATAGTTTTAATTTGTTTATATGGAAAACGATTTAAAGAAAGTCCAAAACATTGGAAAAGAAACTGCTCGTAAACTGAATGAGGTTGGAATAGATTCTTTTGAAACTTTGGTTCATATAGGTACAGAAAATGTTTTTAAGAAATTACAATCAAAAAATCCCAATTCTTGTATCAATCTCCTATATTCTATTGAAGGAGCAATTGAAGGGATTAAATGGAATGAAATTTCTAAAGAAAGAAAGTTTGAACTAATAGCATTTTTTAATAATAATCGTTTACAATAAACAAAAAATACTCCAAAAGAGGCTGTTTTATAATTCTTAAGTGACCCCAAAAGTTTTTTGTCCAACTTTTTGGGGTCACTTCATTCCCAGAGTCAGCCTTTTTTTTACTCTAAAACTTCTTGTTCTTGCTCTTAAGACTTCTTGTTTATGGTCTAAAAGTGCCACTTATTAAGTCGGGAAGTGCCACTTTTGGAGTATATAAGTGCCACTTTTGGGGTATGAAAACTAAGTTGTTTGAGCATTAAAACTTCTTCTTTGGTCTATAAATATTATTTTATTACCTCAACATCCAATCTTTCCTACTTCCGAATGCTGCCTCGCCAATTATAAAACAGCCTCTTTTTATTTTTATAACGATAAAAAAGACAATTTCATCATCAGAAAAGGTCTATTTCATCGTTTTTAGCTTGTTCCTTTCTATAATAAATCAATATCTTTGCCAAAAAAATAATCAGCCATGAAAGAACAAAAAAATTGTAAATCAAATTCCAGTTTCGGAATATTTGTAGGTATAATACTAATAGGAGGAGGATTAATTTACCTTCTTAATAATTTAGGTTATGTTGATAAATCAATGATAGAAATAGTAATAACATTCCCTATGCTACTTCTTTTACTATCTCTTTATTGGATTTTTAGGAAGCATTTCTTTTGGGGATTTTTAGGAGTATTGATATCATTGATTTTCTTAGTTCCTAAAGTTTCCACTTTCTATCCTAATTTAATCACATTTCCTTTCGAAAACCTAACACTCGAAAACACAATCCTACCTATCCTATTCATTTTATTTGGAATAGCAATAATTTCAAAAGTAGTTTCAAAACCAAAGAAAAAATATACAGATAAAGGGTATGAATTCTCTGAATACTTTAGAAATGGTAAACTTTTTTCAGGAATGGACGTTATCTTCAGTTCATCAAAAAATATTATTATTACTCCTTTGTTTAAAGGTACAGAAATAAATACAATATTTGGAGGAGCAGTATTAGATCTTCGTAAAACAGATATTGAAGAAGGAGAAACAATAATTGAAGCAAATGTTGTATTTGGAGGAGTTGAAATTTATGTCCCTTCCAATTGGGAAATTTCTATAAATACAACCAATATATTAGGAGGAACAAAAGATTCAAGATTCTATACAGAAGGAGAAACATCCTCAAATAAAAAGCTAATAATAAATGGGGCTTGCATCTTCGGAGGAATAGAAATTAAGAACTAAGACAAGAAATAGATGTTTGAAAATAAACGCACCATATTCATAACAATAGGTTTTCTTATTGTATGGTCAGTGATAATTTCTTGGCTATTAAGATTTATTACAAAAGAAAACCTATTATTACTTTTTAGCATTACAATTCTAAGCTTCGGACTCTTTGCCTTCATCCTGCAATTTCTAACAAACAAAATCTTCCTCAGTCAAGATGAACAAGACGAAAATCAGGGAGTAAAAATAAATGACGAAAAAGATATTATTGAAGAAACAGACACTTCTCAAGAGAAAGAATACGTAGAAAGAATAAGTGTTAAAACAGGACAAAAACTTGACGTTTTAATTCTTAAAGACATAATGTTCTTACAGTCAAATGGAGATTACGTCTCAATATACTCAAAAGACAATGTTTATCTTAAAGAGCAAACAATGAAATATTTTGAAAAAAATCTTCCACCAAAACAATTCATAAGAATACATCGCAGTTACATTGTAAACATAGATTTTATTAGTAGTATACAAAGCTACAAGAAAAATCAATTCATAGTTAAGCTCAACAATAACTACGAATTAAAAGCAAGCCAAACAGGCTACAAACTCCTAAAAGAAATATTATCAATTTAAAATAATATATCTAATATAGAACATCATATTACAGCTTACTGGATTGAAATATAATTAGAATTGTAATTATTAATCTTCAGACAATAGGATGGTTTTAATCGATATTTTGCCCTTATTTGTACTATTTTTGATAATACAATCTTTAATCCTCTTTCGGAATTTCCAGCACGTCATTTGATTTAGTCCGAGTTGATTTGAGTAATTATATGATGAAATTTCTTTTCCTTCAACACAGACATTGTAGGCAATATAAAAAGCTTTATTGATTGGAAATTTGATATTATGAAACAAAGTATGAGCTGTTGCCGATTCTTCAGTTTTGCAACGTGTACAGCGACGAGAAGCTGTTGATTTACCCTCACAATAGTTAGTATGACCACATTTTCGACATACAAATCCATCTTTCCATTTAACACCAGCAATGAATTCTAACGTTTTTTCTTTATCGTTGAATAATTCATTGGCAAATTTTGGAGAAATATCTTCTTTAAATATCATATTATTATGCGGTTTTTAGTACTTTTATGAGAAAATTCCGATACAAATTTACATGTTTTTTGGGAAATGCACCTATATAAAAAGAATTAAACGAGTTTTTTGAATTCTATTTTTATAATCATATTTTGCGTTAAATATGTGATTTATAAATAATATAGAAGTTAATTAAGAGTGGCATTAAAATAATTTATTAGTGATAATATAATAATTTATTAGTGATACTATGTTAATTCAAAATATTTGATTTATCTTTGCAGCGTAAAAAAATTTAATTCAAAATAATATGTTCGAATCAATAAGTAATATGCTAGGAATTTCACCCAAAGTTGATTTGGGAGAAGTAATAAAAGAAGGTGCAACAATTTTAGATGTTCGCACAAAAGGCGAGTTTACAGAAGGCCACATAAGAGGGTCGGTTAATATTTCTGTTGATAAACTTGCAGGGAATATAAATAAATTAAAAACTAAAGATAGTCCTATTATAACCTGTTGTGCATCTGGAGCGAGAAGTGCAGCTGCTAAACAAATCCTCAATGCTAATGGTTTTACCAATGTACATAATGGAGGAAGTTGGATAAGCTTAAAACAAAAATATAGTTTGTAGATGTTAAGGGATATTTTTGTCCTGATTTACAAAGTTTGAAGCTCTACTAACTTTGAATAAATTCCATTTTGGGAAAGTAATGAGTGATGAGTCCCTTGTTCAGCTATCTTGCCATTTTCCATAACAATTATCTTATCTGATTTAAGAATTGTTGAAAGTCGGTGAGCTATAACAAGGGTTGTCCTTCCTTTCATTAGTTTTTCAAGGGATTCTTGAACTAATCTTTCGCTTTCTGTGTCAAGGGCAGAAGTTGCTTCGTCAAGAAGAAGAATTGTTGGGTTTTTAAGAATAGCTCGGGCAATACATATTCTTTGACGTTCTCCTCCTGAAAGTGACAATCCTCTATCTCCAATATTTGTATAGTATCCTTTTGGAAGATTTTTAATAAATTCATGTGCATTTGCAGCTTTAGCTGCATCTTCTACTTCTTTTATTGAAGCATTAATTCCAAATGCTATATTTCCAAATATTGTATCGTTAAATAATATGCTTTCTTGAGTAACAACTCCTATTTCATTTCTTAAAGAGTTAATGTTAAAATCTTTAACTGAAATTTGGTCAATAATTATTTCTCCCTTTAGAGAGTCCTGAAATCTTGGGAGTAAATCTATCAATGTGCTTTTCCCTGCTCCAGATTTTCCAACAATTGCAATTGTTTGTCCTTTTTCTATTTCAAGATTTATATTGTCTAAAACCATAATTTCTTTTCCCTGTTCTTCAACGTAAGAGAAATAGACATTTTTATATTCAATTTTGGAGTTAAAACTAATTTTATTTATTGCATCTGGTTTTTCAATAATTTTTTCATTGGCATCCAATATTTCATATATCCTCTGAGCTGCAGCTTCAGCTTTTTTAAGGTTGTAGTATGCTGTTGTTAAACTTTGCATTGGAGCAACTATTCTTGCGAACAAAAGAACAAATCCAATCAAAATGCTGGGATGTATTTCTCCTTTTAAAACCATCATACCTCCAAATAGAACAATAACTACTAAGGCCAAGATTGAAAAGATTTCAGTTAAGGGTGAAGAAAGTTCCTTCCTACGAAGAATTTTAGTCATTAGTTTTGTGTATATATTGTTTTGCCCTTCAAATTTCTTACTAATAATTTTTTCTGCGTTGTAGGCATTAATTATTCTTATTCCCCCAAGGGTTTCTTCAACAGTTGAGAGAAGTATTCCAATTTGTTTTTGACCTTTTTCTGAGTTTCTATTTAGACTCGCACCAATTCTTTTAATTAAAATAGCAACCAAAGGGAGTATTATTAGGATAAAAATAACCAGTTTTGGACTTGCAATAATTAGTGCTATTAGGAAAACAATAACCATTAAAGGATCTTTTACCAACATTTGGAGGCTACTGATAACAGAAATTTCAATATCTGATAGATCAGAAGTCATTCTAGAAAGCAAATCTCCTTTTCTTTTGTTTGAGAAGAAAGAGAGAGGAAGTATTGTGATTTTATGATATATATCATTTCTTAAGTCGCTTATAACTCCATTACGTATAGGAGCTAAAAAATACATTCCTAAATATCTAAACAATGCTGAAAGGAAAGCAAAAAATATATAAATAGCACTTAGTACTGACAAACAAGAGTAAATTCCGTATTCTAGGCTCAATTGATTAAGATTCCAAGAAAAATAGTCAATAATAACGTCCTTATTGAATGCAAATTCAGGACAAATTTCTGGAGCTTTAATTATCCCAAAGAGGACTGAAACAAAAGGGATAACAATAACAAAGGAAAAAAGAGAAGCAAAAACATAAAGTAGATTAAATAATATGTTTAGGATTACTTCTCTTTTGTAACCTTTAATGTATTGGAATATTCTAAATATTTGTTTCACTAATATCTATAATGATCTGCTTTGTATGGGCCGTTTTTTTCAACACCAATATATTGAGCTTGCTCATCAGTAAGGATAGTTAGTTTTACGCCAATTCTTTCTAAATGAAGCCTTGCAACTTCTTCATCAAGATGTTTTGGCAGGCGGTAAACTCCTACTTCATAATCATTTTTCCAAAGATCTATTTGAGCTAAAGTTTGGTTTGTGAATGAATTACTCATAACAAAAGAAGGATGACCGGTTGCACAACCTAAATTAACCAAACGTCCTTCAGCTAACAAATAAATACAATGTCCATCAGGATATATATATTTATCAACTTGAGGTTTAATGTTTAATTTCTTGATCCCTAACCATTTTTCTAATCTTTCCACTTGAATTTCATTATCAAAATGGCCTATGTTACAAACGATTGCTTCATCTTTCATTTGTGCCATATCTTCGGCAGTAATAACATCTCTATTTCCAGTTGTTGTGACATATATATTCCCTTCTTTCAAAGCTTCTTGAAGAGTTGTAACTTCAAATCCTTCCATTGCAGCTTGAAGAGCACAAATAGGGTCAATTTCTGTTACAATTACTCTTGCTCCGTAACTTCTCATTGAATGAGCACATCCTTTTCCAACATCTCCATAACCACAAACAACACAAACTTTCCCAGCAATCATAACATCAGTTGCTCTTTTTATTCCATCAGCTAAAGATTCGCGGCAGCCGTAAAGATTATCAAATTTTGATTTTGTTACAGAATCATTAACATTGATTGCAGGAATTAATAGCTCTCCTCTTTCCATCATTTGATATAAACGATGAACTCCTGTTGTTGTTTCTTCACTTACTCCTTTTAATTCCTCTAAAGTTCTATGCCATTTAGAATTATCTTCTTTGATTATTTCTTTTAGAGTTTTTAAAATAATGGCCTCTTCACTTGAAGAAGGTGTTACATCTAATATTGAAGGATCATTTTCTGCTGCATATCCTTTATGGACTAAAAGTGTTGCATCTCCTCCATCGTCAACAATAAGTTGTGGACCTTTTCCATTAGGGAAAGAAAGTGCTTGATTAGTACACCACCAATATTCTTCTAAGCTTTCACCCTTCCATGCAAAAACAGGAATCCCTGCCTTCGCAATTGCTGCGGCTGCATGATCTTGAGTTGAAAATATATTACAAGAAGCCCAACGAACATCGGCTCCAAGGGTAGTTAATGTTTCTATTAATACTGCTGTTTGGATTGTCATATGAAGAGAACCCATAATGCGAACTCCATTAAGAGGTTTTTCTTTACCAAATTTTTCTCTCAATGCCATAAGACCTGGCATTTCTTTCTCTGCTATATCAATTTCTTTTCTTCCAAAGTCAGCTAAATTTATATCAGCTACTTTATACTGCAATGTGTAATCAGTCATATTACTATATATTATTTTTATTTTTTAATTCTAATTTGCAAAGTTACAATTACAAATCCAATAATAAAGAAATTTTCTTAAAAACATCCGTATTTTCCATAACTCCACTAAAATTTTCTGCCCCAACTCCAAAAGCATAAATAGGAACCATTACTCCAGTGTGATTAAGGCTTGTCCATTTATCATTAACCTCTCCTTTTTTAAAATCTCCTCCATTAATTGTTAATCCCCCTGTTTCATGATCTGCAATTACAATTACAAGTGTATTTTTATCTTTCTTAGCATATTCAATAGCTATTCCAACTGCTTTATCAAAATCAAGGATTTCTTCAACCATATTATCAAATCTATTAAGATGTGCTTCAAAATCAATCTGAGAACCTTCTAACATTATAAAAAACCCTTTGTCATTATTTGATAACAGGCTAAGTGTTTTTGTTAGACTTTTACAAAGCATATCATTTCTTTCTTTAGCCAAAGGAGGATGCTCATCATAAAGTAATCCTGCAATAAGATTATTTCCTTGATTTTTTGTTTGCAAAAAATTTAATTCGTCTAATTTATATAAAACTTTATATCCTCTTGCATTGAGGCTATCGGTTAATGAGAATTTATCTTTTCTATATTTTGAAATAAAATTTTTCAACCCTCCGCCAATAAAAATATTTACATCACCATTCAAATAAGATAATGCAATCTCTTCATTCATTTTTCTATTTCTTACATTTGCCACAAAGCTTGCTGGTGTTGCATGAGTCAAATCACAAGTTGTTATTATGGAAGTAGAAAGTCCTTTTTTCTTAGCTAATTTTATTAAACTTGGGTGAGGCATCCACAGAGAATCTAATCCTATTGATTCATAATTTGCCTTATGTCCTATTGCCAGTGCTGTTGCGCCTGCTCCTGAATCGGTATTAAATCTATCAGCACAATAAGTTTTCGAAAACCCTGTAATGGGCATAGTAAACATATTTAATTGCCCTTTATTTGCAGTGTATGCTCCGTAAGCTTGAGAAAGTCCCATTCCATCTCCAATCAAAAGAATTACATTTTTTGGTTGTGAGAAGGAAAATAATGGAAATAGGAGTATTAGAAGAAAAGCTTTTATTCTTATTCTTTGCATTATGGATTATTGTTTTAAAGAATTTCTTCCAACATTCTTGAATATAGGTCTTTTGTTGACCATCCCATTGAGCGAACCTGATTAGGGACTATACTTTGAGCCGATTGACCAGGGATTGTATTTACTTCTAAGAAGAATAATTCATCTCTTTCATTATTATATATAAAGTCAATCCTACAAACTCCCTTGCAATTTAGTCCTTGATATATTTTTGTTGCTGTCTCTTGAATTTCAATTCTAATTTTATCTTCCACATTTGCAGGAGTTATTTCAGAGGTTGAACCATCGTATTTTGCCTCATAATCGAAAAACTCCTTGATGGGTATAATTTCTGTTATTGGGAATGCGATTATTTCTCCTCTTGATTGCATCACTCCACATGTTAATTCTCTTCCTTTTATAAATTCCTCAATAATAACTCTATCATGAACATCAAAAGCTGTTTTTATTGCTTCTTCCAATTCTGTTTTTTGCTTAACCTTTGTCATTCCTATGCTTGACCCTCCTTCTGAAGGCTTAACAAATAGAGGAAAATTTAGTTTTTTAACTATTTCTTCGACAGTCATTTGATTATTCTTATAAAAGCTCACATTTTTAGAAACACTTACTACTCCTAATTCTCTTACAACAGCATTACAAACAACCTTATCAAAAGTTATTGCAGAAACAAGCGAACTACAAGATGCAAAAGGGATATTCATCATCTCAAAATAACCTTGTAGTAGACCATTTTCTCCAGGAGTACCATGAATTATTATGAATACTCCATCAAAAATAATTTTAGTATTATCAATAGTTAAGGAAAAATCATCTTTGTTAATAAAGTATTTCTTTTCTTGAGTTTCGTAATACCAATCTAATCCTTTAAGAACTATCTTATAAACATTATATAATGATTTATCTATATTTTCTTCTACTTGAATGGCTGAACGAAGAGAAACATCTGCTTCCTTACTATTCCCTCCTGCCATTAATGCAATATTCTTTTTCATATCTATTTTATTATTTACAACCTTGACAAGATTTTTTTGTGTCCTTATCATATTCTGGGCAATTAGTTTCTGTACATATCATATCATCATTTCCAAATACTTTTTCATTTAAAAAGAAAAACACATGATTTATCTCTAAACTAATACGTTTAAATTCTTCCCAAATAAAATCTTTATCTCCCTTAGCTTTTGAAGGGTCTTCAAATGAATAATGAAGACGATTCTTTGTCTTTCCTGAGAAAAAAGGACATGATCCTTTTGCATCATCACAAACTGTAATAACATAATCCCAATCTTTATCAAGAAATTGATCAACCAGCTTAGGTTTATTGGAGGAAATATCAATATTAGCTTCTTTCATGACTTTAATGGCTAAAGGATGGACCTCATTTGCAGGAATTGTGCCAGCAGAAAAAACATTTAATGAAGGATTGATTTGTTTTAACCAAGCTTCAGCCATTTGTGAACGACAAGAATTTCCAGTACAGAGTATTAATATATTCATAATGTATTTTTTAATTCCAAGAGGAAGTCTTTAATTTCATTAAGAGAACGAACAATCTCAACATTATTATTATTTAAATCTTGGTTTTCTTCACTTGTAATATTATTTTTCAAATATTTTTTAGTTCCTTCAATAGTATAGCCACAAGTTTTTGTAAGATAATGTATTTGTTTCAAGAGTTCAATATCTGCCTTAGTATAAAATCTAACACCTCTTTTATTTTTATGCGGTTTAATTTGTTTAAATTCTGTTTCCCAAAACCTAAGCGTAGGAAGACTAACGTCCAACTCTTGCGAAACTTCCCCTATACTATAATATAATCTTTCTTCATTCTCCATTTAATAAGGCATTGGTGTGAAGGCGTTTTTGATATGATTGATTTTTGTTCCATTTTCGTTTGTAACAATTGCAATTATATCAAATCTTGCTTCTTCATTAATATTATTTCTTAGTATATAACTATTTGCAACTTTAATTATTGCTCTTTGCTTTTCCTTTGTAACAGCAGTCTCTGGTTCACAAAAAACATCAGTACTTCTTGTCTTAACTTCAATAAAAA
>JAQUTD010000031.1 GCA_028709955.1 Bacteroidales bacterium
GACAACGTTTCAAGGTAGCAAGTACTTTTGATGAAATTACTGCTTCAAAGCCTGAGAAATCTTTAGTGTTTGGTGTGAAGAAAAGTGGTGGACGAAACAATCAAGGAAAAATGACTATGCGCTACATTGGAGGTGGTCATAAAAAATTATATCGTCTTATAGACTTCCGTAGAGAAAAAGATAATATTCCAGCAGTTGTTAAAACTATAGAATATGATCCAAACAGAACAGCTCGTATTGCACTTGTTTGTTATGCTGACGGAGAAAAAAGATATATTGTTTCCCCCCATGGACTAAAAGTTGGTCAGACAATTATGTCAGGTATCGGAGTTGCCCCGGAGATAGGTAATACCTTATTATTAAGCGAAGTACCATTTGGTACAGTAATTCATAATATTGAATTAAACCCTGGTCAAGGAGCAAAGATGGCTCGTAGTGCAGGTTCTTATGCTCAATTAATGTCTCGAGATGGAAAATATGCAATTGTAAAAATGCCATCAGGAGAAACTAGAATGATTTTACAAGCTTGCCGTGCTACTATTGGAATGGTTTCAAACATTGAACACAATCTGGAGGTATCTGGGAAAGCAGGAAGATCAAGATGGTTGGGTAGAAGACCAAGAACTAGAGCTGTTGTTATGAATCCAGTTGATCACCCGATGGGTGGAGGTGAAGGCCGCGCAACAGGAGGGCATCCACGTTCTAGAAAAGGTATCCCTTCTAAGGGTTATAAAACTAGAGCTCCTAAGAAACATTCTAGTAAGTATATTGTAGAAAGACGTAAGAAATAATTTAAATCATAGGTAGAAATGAGTCGTTCATTAAAAAAAGGACCTTATATTCATTATAAGTTAGAAAAGAAAGTTTTAGCTGCACAAGAGCAAAACAAAAAGACTACAATTAAAACTTGGTCTAGAGCATCTATGATTTCACCTGATTTCGTAGGTCAAACAATAGCTGTACACAATGGAAACAAATTTATTCCTGTTTATGTTACTGAAAATATGGTAGGCCATAAACTTGGTGAGTTTGCTCCAACTCGAATGTTCCGTGGTCATGCAGGACAGAAAGATAAAGGTAAGAAATAATAATAATTCGCCGAAAAATGGGATCAAGAAAACATATAAGTGCTGAGGCACGTAAAGAAGCTAAGAAATCTCTTTATATTGCTAAGTTAAATAATAACCCTACTTCGCCTCAAAAAACAAGATTGATGGCTGATGCAATTAGAGGTTTAGAAGTAAATAAAGCGTTAGGTATTTTACAGTATAGCCAAAGAGAGTCTGCACCAAAATTACGTAAGTTATTACTTTCAGCTATTTCTAATTGGCAAAATAAAAATGAGGGTAAAAGGATAGAAGATGTTGATTTATACGTAAAACAAATCTCTGTTGATGAAGGCAGACAATTAAAACGTCTTCGTACAGCTCCTAGAGGTCTTGGATACAGAATCAAAAAACGTTCTAACCATATAACCCTTGTTTTAGGAAGTAAGGTTGAAGAAAAAAATGCTGGGACAGCAAAAATAAATGCTGATAATTAATAATTTGTATAATTAGTAAATGATATATTCAGGATGGGACAAAAAGCAAATCCAATAGGCAATAGATTAGGAATCATCAGAGGATGGGATTCTAATTGGTTTGGTGGGAAAAAATTTGAAGAAAAATTGGTTGAAGACGATAAGATAAGAAAATATCTTAATGCTCGTCTTGCTAAAGCTGGTATTTCGAAAATTTATATTGAAAGGACTTTAAAACTTGTTACAGTTACTATCAATACTGCAAGACCTGGTCTTATTATTGGTAAGGCTGGTCAAGAAGTTGATAAACTTAAAGAAGAGCTTAAGAAACTTACAAGCAAAGATGTTCAAATTAATATCTCTGAGGTAAAAAGACCAGAACTAGATGCAGTTTTGGTTGCAGCAACTATTGCTCGTCAAATTGAAGGTAGAGTTTCTTATAGAAAAGCCATCAAAACCGCAATCACTTCAACAATGAGAGTGGGAGCAGAAGGAATTAAGGTTTCTGTTTCAGGTCGTATTGGAGGAGCTGAAATGGCCAGAAGGGAGCATTATAAAGAAGGAAGAACCCCATTACATACTTTAAGGGCTGATATTGACTATGCTCAAGCTGAAGCTCATACAACATACGGTCGTATTGGTGTTAAGGTTTGGATATGTAAAGGTATTGTTTATGGTAAACGTGAACTAGTTCCTTCTACAGTTGGTGGAAATTTAAAAGAAGGAGGACGTAGTGGTGCTCAACGACCTTCAAATTTAAATCAACGACCACGTAGAAAAAAATAATAGATTAGTTAACAAGTAAAATATCGTACGATAATGTTACAACCTAAAAAGACAAAATTTAGAAAACAACAGAAAGGTAGAATTAAAGGAATTGCTTTTCGTGGTCATGAATTAGCTTTTGGTAGCTTTGGAATAAAATCTTTAGAGACATCTTTTATTACAGGCCGCCAAATTGAAGCTGCTCGTCAAGCAGTAACTCGTTATATGAAACGTGAAGGGCAAATTTGGATTCGAATATTTCCTGACAAACCTATAACTAAGAAACCCGCTGAAGTTCGTATGGGTAAAGGAAAAGGTGCTCCTGAATACTTTGTAGCACGAATTATGCCAGGAACTATCCTTTTCGAAGCTGAAGGCGTACCAATGGAAGTTGCAAAAGAAGCTATGCGTTTAGCTGCTCAAAAACTGCCAGTAACAACTAGGTTTATAGTTAGAAGAGATTACGTTGAAGAAGTATAATAAGAATTGAATATGAAAAGCAATGTAATAATAGAACTCTCTACTCAAGAGTTACAAGAAAGATTAACTGTTGATAAGATGCAGTTAAACAAAATGAAAATTAATCATGCTGTTACACCTTTAGAAAATCCAAACAAAATAATGGAAGCTCGAAAAGATATAGCACGAATAATGACAGAATTAAGAAAAAGAGAATTAGATTCTAAATCTGTTGATAATAAATAATACCTAAATTCAATTCATAATGGAAAGAAATTTAAGAAAAGAAAGAGTAGGTCTTGTTATTAGTAATAAAATGGATAAAACTATTCGTGTGTTCGTAGAGCGTAAAGTGAAGCATCCAAAATACGAAAAATTCGTTAAGAAAAGTTCCAAATTTATGGCTCATGATGAGAAAAATGAATGCAACATTGGTGATGTTGTGAAAATAATGGAAACAAGACCATTGAGTAAAAATAAATGTTGGAGATTGGTTGAAATAATAGAAAGAGCTAAATAACATGGTACAACAAGAATCAAGATTAATTGTAGCTGACAATAGTGGTGCAAAGAGTGTATTATGCATTAGGGTCCTTGGTGGAACTAAAAGGAGATACGCTTCAATAGGGGATAAAATTGTAGTTACTGTAAAAGATGCAATACCATCAGGTAATGTTAAAAAGGGTATAGTATCAAAAGCAGTTGTTGTTAGAACTAAAAAAGAAATAAGACGTCAAGATGGATCTTATATTCGTTTTGATGACAACGCATGCGTCCTTTTAAATGCAAATGACGAATTAAGGGGTACTCGTATTTTTGGACCAGTAGCAAGAGAATTGCGTGAAAAACAATTTATGAAAATAGTTTCATTAGCTCCTGAAGTATTATAAAAGCAAAAAAATATTATAGATATGAAATTGCACATTAAAAAAGGTGATATTGTAAAGGTATTAACAGGCGACTCAAAGGGTAGCTCTGGAAGAGTACTTGTTGTATATCCAAAAAAATGCCGAGCAATAGTTGAAGGAGTAAACAAGGTAAAGAAACACTCTAAACCTAGTTCAAAAAATACTCAAGGAGGAATTGTTGAAAAAGAGGCATCAATCCATATTTCTAATTTAGCTGTTATTGACTCAAAAGGCAATACAACAAGAATAGGAAGAAAATTGGATGAGAATACTAATAAATTAGTTCGTTATTCAAAAAAATCAGGGGAGGTAATTAAGTAATGCAATATACACCAAGATTAAAGCAGAAATATAAGGAAGAAATTATATCTGCACTAACAAAAGAGTATAATTACAAAACTGTAATGCAAGTTCCTCAGTTATTAAAAATTTCTTTAAATCAAGGTTTAGGGAAAACTGCAATTACTGATAAAAAAGTTATTGATAAAGGAATTGAAGAAATGACAACAGTAACTGGTCAAAAAGCTGTTTCTACAAAATCAAAGAAAGATATTTCTAACTTTAAGTTAAGAAAAGGAATGCCAGTTGGAGTAAGGGTAACTTTAAGAGGTGATAAAATGTATGAATTTCTTGATAGATTAATTTCTTCTTCAATTCCTCGTATTAGAGATTTTAGAGGAATTGACGATAAAGGATTTGATGGAAGAGGAAATTTTTCATTTGGTATTACTGAGCAAATTATATTTCCAGAAATTGAAATTGATAAAATTTCACATATTCAAGGAATGGATATTACATTTGTAACATCAGCAGATACAGACAAGGAAGCATTATCATTATTGAAAGCTTTTGGATTCCCGTTTAAAAATCAAAACAGTTAAAATAATATGGCAAAAGAATCAATTAAAGCGAGAGAACGCAAAAGAGAAAAAATGGTTGCTAAATATGCTGCAAAAAGAGCAGCATTAATTGAAGCTAAAGATTATGAAGGCTTACAAAAGTTACCTAAAAATGCTTCTCCAGTACGTTTACACAATAGATGTCATTTAACTGGTAGACCAAAAGGTTATATGAGACAATTTGGAATTTCTCGTATAAATTTTAGGGAGATGGCTTTATCTGGACTAATTCCAGGTGTAAAAAAAGCAAGCTGGTAATTAAATTAAAGTCAAAGCAAACAAAAAAATAAATAGAGATGTTAACAGATCCAATTGCAGATTATTTGACTCGCATAAGAAATGCATCATTAGCTAAGCATAGAGTTGTTGAAATTCCTGCTTCTAAGATAAAAAAAGAGATGACTAAGATTCTCTTCGATAAAGGATATATTTTAAACTATAAGTTTGAAGAAGATGTATTCCCTAATCAAATTAAAATAGCATTAAAGTATCATCCAATGACTAAGGAGTCAGCAATGTCTAAATTAACGAGAGTTAGTAGTCCTGGTTTAAGAAAATATGTTAATGCATCAGAACTTCCACGTGTATTAAATGGTTTAGGAATTGCTATAATTTCAACTTCTAAAGGCCTTATGACTGATAAAGAAGCAAGATCATTAAATATTGGTGGTGAAGTAATCTGTTATATTAGCTAATAAAATTAAAGGAGATATATAAATGTCAAGAATAGGTAAATTACCGATAAGCCTTCCAAAAGGAGTTGAAGTTGCAGTTAATGACAATAATGTTGTGACTGTAAAGGGAGTCCTAGGAAAATTAACTCAAAGTGTTGATCCATGTATTACTTTAAAAATTGAAGGTGATACTTTAACATTAGAAAGAGAATCTGACCAAAAACGTCATAAAGCTATGCATGGATTGTATAGATCTTTACTATTCAATATGGTAAAAGGTGTTTCTGAAGGATTTAAATCTGTTCAAGAAGTTATAGGTGTTGGATATAAAGCTCAGGCTAATGGTCAAATATTAGAGTTAGCATTAGGTTATTCACATAACATATTTTTTGAATTACCTAATGAAATAAAAGTAGAAACAGTAACCGAAAAAGGAAAAAACCCTCTAATTATCATGACAAGTTATGATAAACAACTTTTAGGACAAGTTTCAGCAAAGATTCGTTCTTTAAGGAAACCTGAACCATATAAAGGAAAAGGTATTCGCTTCCAAGGTGAAGTTATTCGTAGAAAAGCTGGTAAGGCGGCTGCTAAGTAATTTCGTGTACAAAATATAATCCGGAAAATAGGATGGCAAATAATAAAGAAATAAGAAGATTGAAATTGAAAATGAGGATTCGTAAGAATATTTACGGAACAGCACAAAAACCTCGTTTAACAGTTTTCAGAAGCAATAAAGAAATATATGCTCAATTAATTGATGATGATAACAATGTAACCTTAGCATCAGCATCATCAATGGAAAAATCATTTACCAAATCAGGGACAAAGATTGATCATGCAAAGTTTGTTGGTAAATTAATTGCAGAAAGAGCTATATCAGTAGGTATTGATTCTGTAGTATTTGATAGAAATGGTTATTTATACCATGGTAGAGTAAAATCATTAGCAGACTCAGCTCGCGAAGGCGGCTTAAAATTCTAAATAAGATATGGCAGACTTAAATGTAAAAAGAGTTAAATCAAGCGAGATTGAATTTAAAGATCGTCTTGTAAGTATCAACAGAGTTACCAAAGTAACTAAAGGGGGTAGAACTTTTAGTTTTTCAGCTATTGTTGTGGTAGGAAACGAAAATGGAGTTGTTGGATATGGTTTAGGTAAAGCAAAAGAAGTAACCGCTGCAATTGCTAAGGGAGTTGATGATGCTAAGAAAAATCTAATTAAAGTTCCTGTTCTAAAAGGTACTGTACCACATGAACAAACTGGAAAATATAGTGGAGCAAGAGTTTTTTTGAAACCAGCAGCTCCAGGAACTGGAGTTATTGCAGGTGGAGCTATGCGTGCTGTATTAGAGAGTGTTGGTGTTAGGGACGTGTTAGCAAAATCTAAAGGGTCTTCCAATCCTCATAGTGTTGTGAAAGCTACTATCAATGCATTAATCCAAATGAGAGATCCCTACACAATTGCGAAATTGAGAGGAATTGACATGGATAGAGTTTTTAATGGATAATAAAAGAGAAGACACAATGAAAGTAAAAGTTACACAAATTAAGAGTGGAATAGGTAGAACCCTAAGACAAAAACAAACCTTAGCTTCTTTGGGATTGCGAAAAATGAACCAATCTAGAGAACATGAATTAACTTCTCAAATTCAAGGAATGATTGCTAAAGTCAATCATCTAGTTAAGGTAGAAGAAATATAATTAATAACACTATTAAAATATAATAATCATGGATTTAAGTAATCTTAAACCTGCGGAAGGCTCAACAAAAAACCGTAAGAGAATAGGAAGAGGTCAAGGTTCTGGAAGAGGTGGTACTTCAACAAGAGGCCATAAAGGAGCAAAATCTAGATCTGGTTATTCTCGTAAGATTGGTTTTGAAGGAGGTCAAATGCCGTTATATAGACGTTTACCAAAATTTGGTTTCAAAAATATCAATAGAGTTGAATATTCAGCTATTAATTTAGATGTAATAAATGCTTTAGCTGAAGAAAAAAATATTACTGAAATTACTTTAGACGTTTTAAGAGAGAATGGTTTAATATCTTCAAAAGATAAAATAAAAGTATTAGGGAGAGGCGAACTTAATTTTAAGGTTAATGTTTCTGCTAATGCATTCTCTTCATCTGCTCAGGCAGCTATTGAAGCAAAAGGTGGCGTTGTAACAATAATCTAAATTTGAATAATGAAAAGATTTATCAATACTCTTAAAAATATCTGGAACATTAAGGATCTAAGAACAAGAATCCTATATACATTAGCATTAGTACTAATTTATAGAATAGGATCTTTTGTAGTACTACCGGGTATCAATCCAGGCGATTTATCAAACCTTCAAGCACAAACTAAAGATGGAGTATTAGGACTATTAAATATGTTCTCAGGTGGAGCATTTTCTAATGCTTCAATTTTTGCATTGGGTATTATGCCTTACATCACGGCTTCAATTGTTGTTCAATTGTTAACCATGGTTGTTCCATATTTTTCTAAAATGCAAAAAGAAGGAGAAAGTGGTAGAAATAAGATAAATCAAATTACAAGATGGTTGACAGTTGTTGTTACTCTTTTCCAATCTTTTGCATATTTGGCAAATTTAAGATATCAACTTCAAGGGGCTACGATTTATAGTATTACTGGTAGTGATAGTTTAAATTTTATTAATTGGACTTTGCCAATATCACTTATGCTTACTTGCGGAACATTGTTTGTTATGTGGCTTGGTGAAAGAATCACTGACAAAGGAATTGGTAATGGTATTTCATTAATAATTATGGTTGGGATTGTTGCAAGATTACCATTTTCTTTATTTGCAGAATTTGCTTCAAGAATGGAAGAACAAGGTGGTGGTCTGGTAATATTTTTTGTTGAATTATTAATGCTGCTTTTTGTAATAATGTTGTGTATCCTTTTAGTTCAAGGAACAAGAAGAATACCTGTTCAATATGCAAAAAGAATTGTTGGGAATCGTCAATATGGTGGTGCTCGTCAGTATATTCCTATTAAGGTAAATGCTGCTGGAGTTATGCCAATTATTTTTGCTCAAGCTATTATGTTTATTCCTGTAACCTTATTTGGGTTTTCAGATTCTGAAAATATGCAAGGAATAAGAGCGGCATTATCCGATTTTAATGGCTTTTGGTATAATTTAATTTTTGCTGTTGTTATTATTGCATTTACTTATTTTTATACTGCAATTGCAATTAATCCAAAACAAATGTCAGATGATATGAAGAAAAATGGTGGTTTTATTCCTGGAGTAAAACCAGGAAAAAGAACAGAAGAATTTTTTGATAATGTACTTTCAAAAATAACTTTACCAGGTTCAATTTTTCTTGCAATTGTTGCGATTCTTCCTGCCGTTATTAGTTTGTTTGGTGTTAATTCGCAATTTGCTCAATTTTATGGCGGAACATCTTTATTGATTCTTGTAGGTGTAGTCTTAGATACGTTACAACAAATTGAGAGTCATTTATTGATGCGACATTATGATGGATTAACAAAATCAGGCAGAATAAAAGGTAGATCTCAAATGTAGTTTGAAGATGTTTAGAAACACTATGATACATAAAAGAACTGCTGAAGAAATTGAAGAATATAGGTTAAGCTCTTTATTAGTTGGTGAGACATTATCTGAGGTAGGTAAACATATTAAACCAGGTGTTAAGACATCAATGTTAGATAGAGTTGCTGAAGAATATATAAGAGATAATGGTGCTATTCCTGCCTTTAAAGGATATAATGGTTTTCCAGCTTCCTTATGTATATCAATCAATGAAGTTGTTGTTCATGGGATACCTGGAAATAGAGAAATTAGAGAAGGTGATATTGTATCAATTGATTGTGGAAC
Source organism: Bacteroidales bacterium (assembly GCA_028709955.1). Classification (GTDB taxonomy): domain Bacteria; phylum Bacteroidota; class Bacteroidia; order Bacteroidales; family P3; genus UBA10566. The sequence goes on from JAQUTD010000031.1 coordinate 9,077, forward strand.
AGAATTAAATGGTTGGATTGGAGATTCTGCTTATACTTTTGCCCTAATTGGAGTGACTCAGGAGGCAGAAGATTTAATTAGAGTTACGAAAGAATCTTTGATTTTGGGAATAGATAAATGTAGATTGGGAAATAGAATAGGAGATTTGAGTTTTCAGGTTCAAAGTTATTGTGAACAACATGGATATGGAGTTGTTAGAGAGTTATGTGGGCATGGTGTTGGGAGAAAGATGCATGAAAATCCTGAAGTGCCAAATTACGGAAGATCTGGAACTGGGATTAAATTTTTGGAGGGTATGATAATAGCAATAGAACCTATGATTACATTGAAAGACAAAGCAGTTGTTTTTGAAAATGATGGTTGGACTTGCAGAACACGTGACTTTTCATATTCGGCTCATTTTGAACATGATGTTGCAATTACAAAAAGCGGACCTATTATACTTTCCAGCTTTGAAAAAATTGAAAATACAATAAAACAAAATAATAACTTAGTATTAGTTTAATATGGCAAAACAAGCATCCATACAATTAGATGGAACAGTTATCGAATCTTTAGGAAATGCAATGTTTAAAGTTGAATTGGAAAATGGACACGTTATTATTGCGCACATTTCTGGTAAGATGAGAATGCATTATATTAAAATTTTACCAGGTGATAAGGTTCAAGTTGAAATGTCCCCTTACGATTTAACTAAAGGAAGAATTTCATATAGACACAAATAATATAAATAATAATAAATAACATTTTACCGACCATGAAAGTCAGAACATCAGTAAAGAAAAGATCTCCGGAGTGCATAATTGTACGTAGAAAAGGGGTTGTTTACGTTATTAACAAGAAGAATCCTAAATTTAAACAAAGACAAGGGTAAATAATTTAATTTAACAATAAAAAGTTTATGGCAAGAATTGCAGGTATAGACTTACCAAAAAACAAAAGAGGAGTAATCGGCTTAACTTATATCTATGGTATAGGTAGAAGTCTATCATCTCAAATTTTAGCAAAAGCTGAAATTAGTGAAGATAAAAAGGTAAGTGAATGGACCGATGAAGAACAAAATGCTATTCGTACTATTATCGGTGACGAATATAAGGTTGAAGGATCATTACGTTCTGAAGTTCAAATGAACATTAAACGATTGATGGATATCGGATGTTATCGTGGTATTCGTCATCGTATTGGATTACCTCTTCGTGGTCAAAGCACTAAAAATAATGCTCGTACACGTAAGGGTAGAAAGAAAACAGTTGCAAACAAGAAAAAAGCAACTAAGTAATATTAATTACTAACAGATGCGGATTACCTTTTAAATTTTATTTTGGAGCGTCTGTATTTATAAATTAAACAAAGGAGATTAAAAGAACATTATGGCAAAAAGTTCTAAACCAACCAAAAAAAGAGTAGTAAAAGTTGAGCCACAAGGAAAAGCGTTCATTTTTGCATCATTTAATAATTGTATTGTTTCGTTAACAAATAACGCGGGACAAGTTATCTCATGGTCTTCAGCAGGTAAAATGGGTTTTAGAGGATCAAAGAAAAATACACCTTATGCTTCTCAAATGGCTGCAGAAGATTGTGCGAAGGCAGCTTACGATTATGGTCTAAGAAAAGTAAAGGTTTTTGTTAAAGGACCAGGTGCTGGACGAGAATCTGCAATCAGAGCAATTAATACATGTGGAATTGAAGTTATGGAAATAATGGATGTAACTCCTGTTCCTCATAATGGGTGTCGTCCTCCAAAAAGAAGACGTGTATAGTTATTTATTATTTGATTAAAAAGAAGAAATAGTTATGGCAAGATATACTGGTCCAAAATCAAAAATAGCAAGAAAATTCAGAGAACCAATCTTTGGTGCTGATAAATCTCTTGACAAGAAAAATTATCGTCCTGGTCAACATGGACAAAGCAAGCGTAGAGCAAAACAATCTGAATACGGAATTCAATTAATGGAAAAGCAAAAAGCTAAATATACCTATGGTATTTTAGAAAGACAATTCCGTAATATTTTCGATAAAGCTTCTCGTAAGGGGGGTGTTACAGGGGTTGTATTATTACAATTAATTGAATCTCGTCTTGATAATGTTGTTTATCGTTTGGGTATAGGCAAAACAAGAAATCAAGCTCGTCAATTAGTATCACATCGTCATATTTTAGTAAATGGAGATTTAGTTAATATTCCATCATATATGCTAAAACCAGGAGATGTTGTAAGTGTACGGGAACGCTCAAAATCATTAGAGATTATCACTGATTCTTTAGAAGGAACAGTTAATCGTTTTTCATGGTTAGATTTTGATCGTTCAGCACTAAGTGGTAAATTTATGAGTTACCCAGAACGTTCTGATATTCCAGAAAATATCAATGAACAATTAATCGTTGAATTATATTCTAAGTAAGATTTAAAAATATATAAAATGGCCATATTAGCTTTTCAGCAACCTGACAAGGTTATAATGATAGAGTCGGATGATTTTCACGGAAAATTTGAATTTCGTCCACTTGAACCTGGCTATGGAATGACAATAGGCAACTCTTTACGTCGCATATTGTTGTCATCCCTAGAAGGATTTGCAATTACCTCTGTTCGTATTGAAGGTGTTGAGCATGAATTTGCAACTATACCTGGGGTTATGGAAGATATGACAGAAATCATCTTAAGCCTTAAACAACTTTGTTTCAAACGTCAAATTGATGATGAAGAAAGCGAAACAGTTAGTTTTACTTTCACAGGGAAGAATGTATTTAAAGCAGGTGATATCAACAAGCATCTGAATAACTTTCAAGTAATAAACACAGATATTGAGATATGTCATTTAGAACCATCAGTTAGTTTGAACATAGAACTTAATATTGAAAAAGGAAGAGGATACGTTCCTTCTGAAGAGAATAAAAAGCCAAACGATATTATTAATACTATATCAATTGATTCAATACATACTCCGATTAAGAACGTTAAATTTGAAGTAGATAACTATCGTGTTGAACAAAAGACAGACTACGAAAAATTAGTTATAGAATTAACAACAGATGGTTCAATATCCCCAAAGGATGCATTAACAGATGCTGCTTCAATTCTTATTCAGCACTTTATGCTATTTTCAGATGAGAAAATATCCGTTCAAACCGATGCTAAACCTTTAACTGAAGAATTTGACGAAACAACATTACATATTCGTCAAATGTTAAAGACAAAACTAACTGATATGGATTTATCTGTTAGAGCTTTGAATTGTCTGAAATCTGCAGAAGTAGAAACGTTAGGAGAATTAGTATCATACAACAAAGCAGATCTACTAAAGTTCCGCAACTTTGGTAGAAAATCCCTTACAGAATTAGAGAACCTTGTTAAATCAAAGGGTCTAGAATTTGGAATGAGTATTGCTAAATATAAATTAGAAAAAGAATAATAGAAATGAGACACGGTTGCAAAATAAATCATTTATCAAGGACAAAATCACATAGAGACGCAATGTTGTCTAATATGGCTTCCTCATTGATATTGCATAAAAGAATAGAAACTACATTAGCAAAAGCGAGAGCCTTAAGAACATATGTAGAACCATTGATAACAAAATCTAAAACCGATTCAACCAATGAACGTCGTGTTGTTTTTAGTTATCTTCAAAATAAAGAGGCAGTAACAGAACTCTTTAGAGAAGTATCACAAAAAGTAGCTACCAGAAATGGTGGATATACAAGAATTTTAAAAACAGGACGTCGTCTAGGAGATGGTGCAGAAATGGTTATGATGGAATTAGTAGATTATAATGAAAATCTATTAAAAGAATCAAAAACAACAAAAGCAAAAACAACACGTAGAGGCAGAACTAAAAAATCAGATGTTGTCGAAACAAAAGCAGAAGCAGTTGTTGAACAATTAGAAGAAACTCCAACTAACGAAGAAAAAGTTGAAGAAGTAATAGACTCAATAGAAGAAAAAGCAGAGTAATATTTGCTTTTACAAAACAATAGAAAGTCGCCCTATTAATTTAGAGCGACTTTTTTTGTTTAATAAAACAAGAATTTGTTATATCCTAATCAAATACAAATCTATTTATTAGGAAATTAAACTCATATAGTAGATATTCTTGGCTAGGGAGTAGATCTTTTTGTCTTAAGAGTTAACTCCCTGTATATTTTTAGTTAACTCCCTGTGGCTGGGGAGTAGAAGATTTTGTCTGGGGAGTTAACTCCCCAGCCGCACGGAGTTAACTCCCCAGCTCTACGGAGTTAACTCCCCAGACAAGCCCATTTGATAAATGGAAATTTTCTTTTAAAAAATCTAAGTTTGATTTAATCAATTGACATAAAATCAATTGATTAAGATTGCTAAATATTTGAAGAAAACTTGCATCGTTGGATGGAATGTTTTTCTTCTCTTGATATTATGTTAAGCAAATTATGTTGATATATAAAAAACAAATTGATATTTATTGGGAATCATTTATATCCTTTGATTATGTGATAGATAGGAATGTTTTTTTTTGACATAGTATTTTTTTTTGACAAAATTGTTTTTTTTTATAATAAAAACTTGTAGAAATAAGACTTTGAGACTATCTTTGCACCCTTTTGTAGTTGAATTCTATGAATATCACATATAACGAAATTTTTTAATTATTAACTAAAATATTTTTTATGAAACGAATTTTGATTTTTTTATTAGCAACTATGTTTGCTTTAGCTGGCCATACGCAAGGAGAAATTACGATTGGCAATGGAACATCTACAACTGCTTACGTTCCTATGCATTGTAACTATGATTATAGTTACACTCAAACCATCTATAATTCATCAGAAATTATGGGTGGAACTATTTCTCAAATAGCATATTACATGACTTCTACAGACGCAAGAACAGAGAATTTTGTAATATACGCTGGAAATTCAACAAAATCCGTATTTGCTTCAAATACAGATTTTGAGCCGCTTGCAAATCTCACACAGGTTTTTAGTGGCACAGTCACCTTTAACCAAGGATGGAATTATATTACTTTAACAACTCCTTTTGTATATAATGGGATTGATAATTTATTAATTGCTATTGATAAAAATACAGGAAATTATGCTTCTCGTTCATGGCAATCACATTCATCAAGTTTTGCATCTTGTTTGTATTATTATCAAGATGATACCGATGTTGACCCAAATGCACCTGCTGCATCAAATCAAGGTTTTGGTTCTTCAAGACCTAATACTAAATTTATAATTACACCAAATGATCCTGGATTTTGTTTTGCTCCATCTAATTTAGCATATTCTAACGTATTGACTAATCAAGCTACAATAACTTGGGATGCCAATCTAAATGTAGCATCCTATTTAGTCGAATATAAAACAAGCTCTCAAGACTGGGCAGATGCAACATTATTCCCTGGAATTTCAGGCAGTACACATGTAATTACTAATCTTAATGCAAATACTCAATATAATATTAGAGTAACACCAGAATGTACATCGGCTCTTTCTTCCATTATTTCTTTAAGAACAGCTTGTGAAACAATAACTCAATTCCCATGGATTGAAGGTTTTGAAAACGATTTTAATACTATTGCAGTTACTCCTGGAAATAAACCCGCTCCATTCTGTTGGTTTATTATTGACTCGTTAAATACAAGTTCTTATTTTTGGAAAACTTCTTCTACTGCTCGTAGTGGAAGTAAGTCTATTTATATGTATGGTTATTCAACTAATTCTTCAAGTACAACTGCTTCTTATCAAAATAATGAATGGTTGATAACACCTATTATGTCTTTAACAGGGAATGAAAGAGTAAATTTCTGGGCTAAGAAATCGTCTTCTTCATATTATCCTGACTTATTGATTTACGCTATGGATGTTTCTCAAGGAGATTTGAATACTACAGCATCAAATTCTAACTTTGTATTAATTGGAGAAGTTGATACAACAATTCTTTCTACTACTTATTCTAAATATGAATTTAATTTATCAACTTTGGTTGGTGATTATCGTTTGGCTTTTGTAAGAAAGAAAATTGCAAATGGAAGTGTTTATATTGACGATGTAAAAGTTAGTTCAATTCCTACATGCTTCCCTCCAACAGAAGTTGCAATTAGTAATATTTCAACAGACCAAGCTGATTTAAACTTTACTCCAGCAAGTTCTGGAGATCCTTCCTGGTATATGATGTTAAAAGATTTGACAACCAATATAACTGATACTACTCAAATATTTACTTTTCCTCACACTTTATTAAATCTAACATCTAACACAAATTACAGTGTTTCAATAATGACAGATTGTGGTGATGGAAGTTTTTCAGATGCAACAAATTCAGTAACATTTAGAACAAATTGTATACCAGTTACTGTTCCGTACTTTGAAAATTTCTCTTCATCTGTTGTTACTGAACCAACTTGTTGGACTAGGAGAGAAGGATTATTAGCAGATAGTTCACTACTTGTTTCATCAACAAGTGGTTGGCTTCATTCAACCACTTTAGACACAGCTATGAGATTCAATATTGATGCTTCAACAGATAAACATTGGTTGATTACACCACCAATTGATTTGGGAGATGGAAGTATACAATACCAAGTTGAATTTGATGCTGTATTAACAGCTTATGCAAGTGCTCCTAGCAATCCTCCAACATATGATAGCGATGATAAATTTGCTGTTGTTGTTTCAACTGACAATGGATTAACATGGTTAAAAACCAATGCAAGTATTTGGGCTGAAGGAGATTTAGATACAGAAAGAAATTTCTCAAACTTTGGATTAACACCTACTCATATTGTAGTTAAGTTAATAGATTCTTTACAAGTGCCTTATTCAGGAATTGTTAAGATTGGATTCTATGGAGAAAGTACTGTTTCTGTTTCTGATAATTATTTATATATTGATAATGTTGCTATTAATGAAATTCCAAATTGTCCTACTGTGTTTAATACAACAGCAACTGTAGATAATTTTTCAACTATTAGAGTGAATTTTGCAACAGATAATGCTGAACCAGGTATTGGTTGGGATATAGCTTATGCTGAAACAGACCCTACTTCTTTTGACCCAAATACAGCAACTATTATATCAATTAGTGATGCTTCTCAATTGCCTTATCTTATTACAGGATTAAGTGCTGGCAGTACTTATAGTGTAGCTGTTCGTCAAAACTGCGGAGGAGATTGGTCTCAAATTACAAGTGCATCAATTCCAAATATATCAAATGCAGTAACTCTTCCTTATGTTCAAGATTTTGAAGATTTAAATA
>JAQUTD010000145.1 GCA_028709955.1 Bacteroidales bacterium
GTTTATTTTACTAATAGAGAATTATATTTTCTTAATCCTTCTAAAACATTTGTTTTAACATGAATAAAATCTGTTACACCTTGAGATGTGAAGTTTTGAATGTGAGCCTCAGGATAACCAGCAACAATGATTTGATTAACTTTACCTTTTAAAACAGGCATCGCTTTTTCAACCAAATCAACATATTCATCATCCGAAGAGCAAAGAACAACTACATCGGCATTTGATTTAAGGGCTGCTTCTGCACCTTGTTCTGGAGTTTCAAAACCAATATTATCTATTATTTCGTAACCTGCAACACCAAAGAAGTTTGTTGCAAAACTTGCTCTGGCTTTTCTTAATGCAACATTTCCATAAGTTAAAAGAAATACTTTTGGAGTGTGAGATGATTTTTCTACGTCCATTCTTAGTTCTTCAAATGGCTCACTCAAACGATGCCAAGTTAGGGTTTTTATTTCATTTGCAGCCTCTGGATAGCTATTACATGTTGAAGAAATATTCTTAGACATTCTTTCAATTGGATTAGGATATTGATTGGTTCCAAGAATTGAAGTTTTTCGAGTTGCAACATCTTTAGAACGGATTGCGGCTGTTTTTTCAATTTCTGCTTGAATATATCCGTTTTTAATTGCAGAAAGGAATCCACCCTTAGCTTCAATTTCCTTAAACATATCCCAAGCATGAGAAGCGATTGCGTTTGTTAAATTTTCAATATAGTAACTTCCAGCTGAAGGGTCAACAACCTTATCGAAGTATGATTCTTCCTTTAAAAGTATTTGTTGGTTAGATGCAATACGACGAGAGAAATCATCAGATTCTTTAAATGCACAATCGAAAGGATAAACAGAAATTGAATCACAACCAGCAATTGCTGCAGACATCGATTCTGTTGTTGTTCTAAGCATATTTACATATGGGTCATAAATAGTTTTGTTATAGTATGAACTTTCTGTTGCTATAAATAAATCGTATGCTGAATCACATTTAGGATTATATTGCTCCATTATCTTTCTCCACAAAATTCTTGCTGCACGTATTTTTGCAATTTCCATAAAATAATTACTTCCTGTTGCAAAGGAGAAAATAGTTCTATAACCTATTGAATGAGCAGGTATCCCTTTTTCAGTGAAAACTGCAAGATAATCATTTGCGGCTGAAAGTGTGTAAGCTAATTCTTGAACTATTGAAGCTCCTGCATTATTGAAAACATGCCCATTGATAGTAATAGTGTCAAAGTTTGGGATATTTTCTTTAATTAGGTTTATTATTTCAACTCCTTGCTCAGCAATTTTTTGTTCAGAACAACATAATTTTCCTGTGTAAAGTGAGTAAACATAAGGATCAAAATTCATTGAACCATATACCTTAGTTCCGTCAATTGATTTTGCTTTAAGATAAGCAACAAATCTTTTTGTTAATTCTAAAAAACAATTAGCGATAAAGAAGTTTACTTTAATTTTTGTAAGATCAATACCATTTAAAAGAATTGCTAAATCTTCATCATTTTCAACTTTTGTAGCATCAAAACCTATAGAATTAACTCCTCTTTTAATTCCTTCAAGAGCGATTGCATTTGCCGTTTTAATATCTTTTTCAAAAATATCTTGGCGTATATCCCAATTATTTGTTTCTTTTTTTGAAGGATTAAGATTTAGGTTTTTAATATCTTCTGCTCTATAGTATGGATGAACATCAAAGCCTTCTATTGTTTTCCATACTAATTTCTTTGTATAATCTCCACCTTTTAGGTCAGCCATTATCACTTCTTCCCATTTTTCAGTTGAAATTGGGGGAAATTCAGAAAAAAGTTTATCGTTATTCATTGTATTTTAGTATTAAATTATTTATCGGGTTTAGGATGCAAAATTATAAAGAAATTAATATATAACCTAATCTTTAGTATAGAAAATAGAAATCAAGCTTTTGAAGTAGTTAATATTTTAAAATAATTCTTTGTCATACCGATAAATTAATATTATTGTTCTAATTTTGCCTTCTCAAACATTAAGATACATATGAATAATAGTTGGATAAAGAATACAGCTCTCTTCTTAGGAAGTCAAACCATTTCACAGTTTGGCTCTTCTTTAGTCCAATACGCTATTATGTGGCACATAACATTGGAAACAAAATCGGGAATAATGATGACAATATCAATCATTAGTGGTTTCCTTCCTACTTTCTTTCTTTCACCATTTGCCGGAGTTTGGGCAGATAGGTTTAATAGAAAAAAGATAATAATCCTCTCTGACTCTTTCACTGCATTTGCAACTCTAATATTAGCAATCCTTTTTTTATTGGGTCATAATTATATTTGGCTCCTGTTTGTTGTTTCAGCAATAAGATCAGTTGGAACAGGCATTCAAAACCCTGCAGTTGGTGCCATTATCCCCCAATTTGTTCCTCAAGACAAGCTGACAAAAGTAAATGGGATTAGTAGTAGCATTAATTCTGCAGTTATGCTCATGTCTCCTATGCTTAGTGCATTTCTTCTTACTATTGCAAGCATTGAAGCCATATTTTTCATAGATGTTTTCACTGCACTAATTGCTGTTTTTGTCTTTCTCTTTTTCATAAAAGTTCCTTCTCATGCAAAGGCACTAAATAGAAGTGCAACAAGTTATTTTGCTGATATGAAGGATGGTATTCGTTATATAAGGACACACAAATATATTAAGCATTTCATAATTTTTTGCATATTTTTCTACTTCCTTATTGCTCCCGTTTCCTTTCTTACTCCTCTTCAAGTAACAAGAAATTTTGGAGCAGATGTTTGGCGTTTAACAGCCATTGAAATTGCTTTTTCAATAGGTATGATTGTAGGAGGACTTATGGTTAGCTATATTAAGGGTTTCAAAAATAAAATCAACACCATGGCTTTTGCTTGTTCAATTACTGGAATAACAACTTTTTTTCTTGGATTTGATATCTTCTTTTGGCTCTACTTATCTATAATTTTAATTATGGGAATTGCAGTTCCTTTGTTTCATACAACATCAAATGTTCTTATTCAAGAAAAAGTGGAAGAAGAATTTCTTGGCAGAATATTTGGTATTTTGGCAATGATTGGCAGCTCAATGGTTCCGTTCGGTATGTTAGTTTTTGGACCATTAGCTGATATAGTTTCAATAGATATCATTCTGCTTTTTACAGGTGCAATACTCTGTATACTTAGCTTTGCACTCTCAAAAGATAAAGTCCTACTATCTCACGGAAAATAAAAGTTTCCCTAAACAAAAAAAATGCAATAAACTTATTTGTCTATTGCATTTTGAATTTATGTAAATAAAGAATGTTCTATTTCTTTGGAGCAATTGGAGCTGGTTTGCCTTCAAGTTCTCTAATTAGTTTTCCATCCGCTTGTGCTCCTACTTTATCACCTGCTTTTGTTTTTGCTGTTGCTCTACGTTTTAAAGCATTAATGTGTTTTGGGTCAGCAGAAATAACTTTATCAAAATCTGAA
>JAQUTD010000032.1 GCA_028709955.1 Bacteroidales bacterium
TTTAAATAACGACATGCTGAGGTTTTTCTATAAATTATTCCATTTGCAGCATTTTTGCTAAGCTATCTAATTCCTGTTTGGCTTGCTCTATTGTGTTTGCATATTTGAGAGTTAGCAAAGGTTTGTTTGTGGATTTATAAAGTACTATTTTGAAGGGTGTAGATTTTAATTTCAGCGATTTATTAGATAAACCAATATACTGCCACTGCTCTTGATTAGCCCTAATCCCAATTTCCATTTCATCATCAACATCTATCCATTTCCCTGTTGGGATTAATCCAAATATTGTTGTTGAAAATTTAACTCTAATTTTTTCAGTGTCAATATAAATATGGGTCTTGGAAAATCCCAAAAATGCGGGAATAAGTAAGAAGATTAGTGCAAAAACATTAAATTCAGAAAAAATCATTCCTAATATAGAAGAAAAGAATGCAAATTTCCCTGCAAAACTTCCTATAGGGCCAAAAGAATATTCTAATTTATATTTAATAATCATTGTTTAAATTTCAGTTCTGAAAATTTCTTTTTGGATTTTAAATAATAGGAAAGAACTATACTTTTTGGATAAATTTCTTTTATGTTTTTGTTTGGGATTGCGGTGCGTTTAGCTTTGAATAGGTGTTTAGTTTTCAAAAAGGCAATATAGGCATTAAAGACTGCCTTAAACTCTCCTCCCTTTCCCTGCATAAGAAATGAAAAAGAGGCTATTATATCTAAAAAAAAACGGAGAACAAATATCTTAATTTGTTTGTCTTTGGGTAAATTTTTGTATAGAAGATATAGATTGTTTCTAAAATTGAGAAAGGTTTTAAATGGTGAAGTTTTGTTTAGTGTACCACCGCCTAAATGATAACAAACAGATTTTGGGCAATAATAGACTTTATACCCTGCATTTTTAACCCTCCAACAAAAGTCTATTTCTTCTTGGTGTGCAAAAAAATCGTTATCAAATCCTCCCAGTATATTATATATATTTGCCCTAACAAACAATGATGCACCAGTTGCCCAAAAAATTTCTTTCTCATCATCATATTGACCCTTATCTTCTTCAGTATCATTAAAAACTCTTCCCCTACAAAAAGGATAACCTAAATAATCAATATATCCTCCTGCTGCTCCAGCATACTCAAATTTATTTTTCTCAAGATAAGATAATATTTTTGGCTGACAACATGCAATTGATTGGTCTTTTTCCATCAATTCAATGATTGGATTTATCCATAAAGGCGTAACCTCAACATCAGAGTTTAAAAGCACATAATAATCTGCATCAACTTCTTTAAGTGCTTTATTATAGCCTTCAGCAAAACCCAGATTCTCTTTATTATCTATTATTCTTACTTGAGGATAATCTTCTTTAAGAAATGAAATTGAATTGTCTGTTGAGCCATTATCAGCAACAATTATTTCAGCACAATCAGAGTTCTTTATAACAGAGGGTAGATAAGTATTAAGGATTTCTTTTCCATTCCAATTTAGAATAACAATTGCAACTTTAAGCATAATTAATTAGTATCCTTTTCTAAATTGAATTCCCGCTGCACCTTCAACTCCTTCTGGCAATAAATTCCTTGTTAAACGATGTTCCCAATAATTGTCAAAGGGTTCTCCTTTTGCATCTGAATGGAGAAGATAATATTCCATTAAATTATTTTGAGTTGCATAGAAGACAAAGCCTTTATTTACTTCTCCAAAGGGGGTTTTCTTATATTTCCATATTTGATATGGCATATAAGACACTCCGTCAGCAGCATAATCTAACGCTTCATTATTCCCTGCCTTATCAGCAACTGTCCTTGTTCTAATTCCAGACGTTGCTTTAAATTTTTCATCAATAATGATATCTGGCTTTCCATATTGGAGATAAACTCTTCCCATTTCGGTTTCATAACCTTTCTTTATCTTTGTTGAGAATTTATCATTAACATATGCAACCTCATTCATATAATAATCATATTCCCCATTTGGATTTTCAGGATTTATTCCTCTAAAGAAAATATATAAGAAGTATTTCTTTTCTTCAAATGTCGAATTAATTACTGAATGTTTTAAATGAGTTTTCTGAGCTTCACTTGCAATTGGAATAACTGAGTAAAGTTTTTCATTAATTTCTTGTTCTGTGATTGTGTTGATAAATGCATCTGGAGGAATTGTAGCTATATTTTGTGCATCTACTTTAGAATATCTATAAAATCCTGTTTTGCTGTAAGCATAAAGAACGTTTTTGCCATCTCTTGCCTCAACAACTAAGAAATATCCTCCCTGTGGCAATGTTTCAATATCTAAACTACCCATTTCAATTGAAACCTCCTTTGCCTTTTCTCTTCTTATTTTTTGGATACCTTCATATTTTTTCCCTGTCTTTATATTTTCCAAAACAACAGAAACAACGTAGTATTTATCCAAGCCAAATTCTTTATCTGCATTATAAATTTCTGCATAGTAAGTAATTTGATTTTTACCCTCTGGTATTGCATCAAAAAGATATGGGGTTATATCATAGCCATTTTTTGAAAGGCTGTTTTGAGTTTTGGTTTTTTCATAGGAATCTATAAGTTGAACTCCTGACACTGCTATTTGATTTTTTGGATAATTAATTTCAAACCCATCTTCTATTTTCAAAGTAGGTTTAGAATCGTTTTTATCTCTTATTTCAAAGAATGCTTTATATATTCCATTGTCCAAACCTACTCTTTGAATGTCAATCACTGAAGAGTTTTTATTGGTTTTATTTACTTTTAGATCTCTTTTCTCAACATATTTTATTGTTGAATCTTTTTTTATGATAATTGTTAGTTCAACAATACCTTCTGGTTTTGAATCCATATTTTCAATATATGAAATACTATTTGCATCAATTGAGGTATTGATTTCAACATATGGAGTTTGACTTGGAATATTGTAGGTTGTGAATGAATAAATTGCATTAATCCCTTGAGAAAAGGATATAATTGGCAACAATGCTATTAAGGATAAAAAATATAAACGTTTCATAATTATTCACTTTTTCATTTAAAAAACAATTTTACATATAATGAACGATTGCAAAGTTACATTAATTATAAATTCATTCAAATAAAAAAACGCCTAAACTATAAAATTTAGGCGTCTTTGATATAAAAAGATTGACTTTTATTCTTGTTCGTTCTTTGTCATCTCTTCTTTTAAATTAGCTAATGCATCTATATCACCAAGAGTTGTTCTTTCAAGATTGTCATTAAGTTTCTTCATTGTTTTTTCTTCTGAAGAAGCTTTTTTATCTTCTTTTGGTTCTTCTATCATCCATGTTTTTGCATGAGAAACAACTATTTTCTTATTTTCTTTCGAAAACTCAATTACTTTAAAATCTAATTGTTCGTCAACATTTGAATTGGTTTTATCTTCTTTAGATAGTTGTGATTTTGGGCAGAAAGCTTCAACTCCATAAGGAAGAGAAATTGTTGCACCACCTTTATCACTTGTATTCATGATTGTTCCTTTATGAATAGAATTTAAAGTAAAGATAGTTTCAAAAACATCCCATGGATTTTCTTCAAGTTGTTTATGTCCTAAACTTAAACGACGGCTATCAACATCAACTTCAAGAACTACTACTTGAATTTTCTCGCCTACTTTTGTAAATTCAGCTGGGTGCTTAATTTTCTTGCTCCATGAAAGGTCAGAAATATGAATTAAACCATCAACACCTTCCTCCAATTCAACAAAAATACCAAAGTTTGTGAAGTTTCTTACAATTGCTTCGTGTTTACTTCCAATAGGATATTTGTTTACTATGTCTGTCCAAGGATCAGGAATAAGTTGTTTGATCCCTAATGACATTTTTCTTTCATCACGGTCAAGTGTTAAGATAACAGCTTCTAATTCGTCACCAATTTTCAAGAAATCGTGAGCTGTTCTTAGATGTTGGCTCCAAGACATTTCAGTTACGTGAATAAGACCTTCAACTCCTGGAACTATTTCAACAAATGCACCATAATCTGCAATAACAACAACTTTTCCTTTAACTTTATCACCAACTTTCAATTCTTGGCTTAAGGCATCCCATGGATGAGGAGTAAGTTGTTTTAATCCTAAAGCAATACGTTTCTTAGATTCATCAAAATCTAAAATTACAACATTTATTTTCTGATCTAATTGAACAATTTCTTCTGGATGATTTATTCTTCCCCATGAAAGGTCAGTAATGTGAATAAGTCCATCAACACCACCAAGGTCAATAAATACTCCATAAGAAGTAATATTTTTAACAATTCCTTCAAGAACTTGACCTTTTTCTAAACGTGCAATGATTTCTGCCTTTTGTGATTCTATTTCGTCTTCAATAAGTGCTTTATGAGAAACAACTACGTTTTTATATTCATGGTTAATCTTAACAACCTTGAATTCCATAACTTTATCAACATAAATATCGTAGTCACGAATTGGTTTAACATCAATTTGACTTCCTGGAAGAAATGCTTCAATTCCATAAACATCAACAATTAAACCACCCTTAGTTCTGCTCTTAACATAACCATTAACAATTTCTTGAGTTTCGAAGGCTTTATTAACTCTATCCCAAGATCTAAGTATTAATGCTTTTTTATGAGAAAGTATTAACTGTCCACCAGCATCTTCTTGACTTTCAACATAAACTTCAATTTTATCACCAACTTTTAAGTCTGGATTATAACGTATTTCTGAAATTGGAATAATACCATCTGACTTAAAGCCAATGTTAATTACAACCTCACGGCTATTTTTTGCGACAATTGTACCTTCAATAACTTGTTGCTCTGCTAATTGATTGAAAGTGTTTTCGTAAGCCTCTGTTAATTTTTCGTGCTCATCTTTGTTGTAAACACCTTTTTTCTTACCAATCGAAGACCAATCGAAGTCTTGCAAAGGATTAATGTCTTTTAAATCTCTCATTATTTAAGTGATTTCTAAATGTGATTTCTTACTAAATCTGGTTAAACAATATTTTTATTCTTGTTTCAAAAAAAAATAATGGTTGAGTAAGCAACAACTTTTTTTCAAAAATAGGGTGCAAAGATATAAATATTTATCTATATTTGCAAATAATATTAAAGAAAATGAGCCATTTACCCTCAATCATTGTCGATTTAGCAATAATCTTAATTTGTGCCTCGGTATTTGGTTTAATTTGCAGAATTCTTAAGCAACCTATTGTGTTAGGTTATATTGTTGCTGGTTTTATCGCTGGCACGCATTTTAATCTCTTTCCAACGGTTGAACCTCAAAACATAAAAACATGGGCAGATATTGGAGTTATTTTCCTGCTTTTTGGAATGGGTTTGGATTTTAGTTTTAAAAAACTAATAAAAATCAGAAAGATTGGCGGACGAGCAATGATTTTTGAAGCAATAGCTCTTGCTATTGTAGGATTTCTTATTGGGAGGATTATTGGATGGACAACTGCTGACAGTCTTCTTCTTGGGGCAATGTTAATTATGTCTTCAACGGCAATAATTCTAAAAACATTAAGTGATTTAGGCCAAAAGAATGATAAGTATGCTAATATTGTATTTGGAATTCTAATATTTGAAGACTTCTTTGCTATTTTAATAATTGTTATCTTAAGCACCTTGGCTATAACAAAAGAATTTGAAAGCCAAACTCTTGCTTGGATAATTGCCAAACTAATTTTCTTTATTGTTATTTGGTTTGTTGCAGGAATTTATATTATTCCAACTGTACTAAAAAAGATAAATAGGTGGCTAAATAGTGAAATCCTATTAATAATATCTATTGGTTTATGTTTTGGGATGGTTGTTTTTGCAACAAAAGTTGGATTTTCTGCTGCTCTTGGAGCCTTTGTTATGGGCTCTCTACTCGCCGAAACAATAGAGCTGGAAAGAATTGAATCTATAACCCTACCGCTTAAAGATTTTTTTGCCGCAATTTTCTTTGTTTCAGTTGGAATGATGGTTGATCCAATAATTATTAGAGATAATTTCAAAATAATAATACTAATTTCAATAGCTTCAATTCTTGGGAAAATCATATTTACTACAATTGGAGTTAGGCTTACTGGGCAAAGTCTAAAAACTTCCATACAATCGGGTTTTTCTTTAGCTCAAATGGGAGAATTTGCTTTTATTGTTGCTGGAACTGGAATGACATTACATCTCACTTCTTCATTTATTTATCCTATTATAATTGGAGTTTCTGTTATAACAATATTTACAACTCCCTACACAATTAAACTTGCATTGCCTGCCTATAATGTGATTGAATCTACTCTTCCAAAAAAATGGCTTGACAAGATTAATCTTAATGAAGATCGTCGGTCTGCCAAACCTACTTCTGGATGGGGAGAGCTTCTAAAATCCTACAGCCTATATTTAATTTTATTTGTATTCATATGCATTGCCATAGTTATAGTATCTTCAAAATATCTCCTTCCTTTTGCAAACCAAATCCTATCTCAAAACCTATCAAACATTTTTGTTGCTT
This sequence comes from Bacteroidales bacterium, assembly GCA_028709955.1. Taxonomy (GTDB): domain Bacteria; phylum Bacteroidota; class Bacteroidia; order Bacteroidales; family P3; genus UBA10566. Next base: position 6,460 of record JAQUTD010000032.1, read on the forward strand.
TAATTACTCTTTTAGCGCTTTCTCCTTTCCTAAGAGGAATGATACATAATAGAGGAAACCAACCATTTTTATTCCTTTCAATTTGGTCGGAAGAAAAGAATAATAGAATTTTCTTAACTCTTCTCATTGCCATTCGTTATCTTATAGCCTATTTATTTGTTGTTATTGTCCTACAAAAACATTTTGCTATTCCTTCTTTTGTAATATTTATAATTGCAGCATTGCTTTTCGGTTTTATTTTTCAATCAAAAATTCTGCTTAAAAACTATTGGAGAATTGAATCTAGGTTTGTGAAAAACTTTAACCAACGTCAAATAGAACAAAGAAGAAAAGAAAATGCTAAGGGAGAAGAAAATGGTGAAAAACTCCACGAATTAGACAATCTCCATTGGATTGATAGACATCTATATATTGCAACATTTATTCTTATTGATGGTAAAGAATGCCATGATAAGACACTTAAAGAGCTTGACTTTCGATCAAAATTCAATATTCTAATTTTAAGTATATTAAGGAATCAAAAGCAAGTTAATTTTCCTGATGGAGACTTCAAATTATTAAAAGATGATATAATATTGGTTAGTGGTGGAATAAATGATTTACAAAATGTTACTCAATTTTATAGTAGTCTAACACTAAATTTCAAAGACACAAAAACCTTAAATGAGTTTGCAATAGATCAGCAAGAAAATCCCAACTCAACCATCAAAAGCATGACATTTATTGTTGATAAAACTTCTGCATGGATTGGAAAAAATCTTATGGATTCAAAGGTAGGTAAAAGAAGTAAATGTTTAGTTATTGGAGTTGAAAGAGAGGGATTACCTATCTTAAATCCATCATCACATTTTGTTTTTAAAACAAATGATATGATTTGGGTTATGGGAGAAGAAAAAGCTCTTTACAAACTCCTTGAAAACAATTTCTTTGAATAAAAGCAAATTATAGATTTAAAAGTATTATTTTACCGCTCATTCACTTACTTTTTATTAATTTTGGTTGTTTATATATAAATAAGTTCAATCATTAAATTAAGTATAATTGTCTAATCATTAAAAAAGAGAATATTATGAAGAAATTATTATTAGTTGTTTTTGTTTATTTAACCTTATTCCCTTTTATTGGGAATTCACAAACTATTTACCGTTTAAATAGTCTTATTAATCAAAGAACTTTTTTTACTTGTGATGCGATTGTAGTGGATGAGGGGTTAAGTTTTTCCAATTATAACGATTCATCTGATTATTGGGCGGCATTTTGCCCTTCATATTCCACTAAGAGAATGAAGATTAACTTCAGTGAATTTGACATTCATCCAAGCGATAGATTTGAAATTTACTATGGAGTTGGGATTAATGGAAATGCTTATATAGAAAATCCTCAACAACCCTATTTCACCAATCAGGAACTTTTAGGAAGAGAAATTATTGTTCCTTTAACTGATACATCTGGTTGTTTAACCCTTCGTATGATTAGCGATTCTGCTCTTAATGCTCCTGGATTTACTGCAAGGCTCACTTGTATTGACAATTGTCAAATCCCAATTGCTGATTTAGATACTTTCTTTATTAAATATAATACCTTAGGTCAAGCTACAAATGTTCCTGTTAGAGATGTTATTGATACCATTTATAATTCTTTTGATACTACATTTACCACTAATCATTATAAGGCTCTTAATTTCTGCGATGGAGATTCTGTTGTTTTTGTTGCTAAGCCTTTATTCCCTGAAAATAATTCTCCTTATGCTCAGAGTATAAGCTCATGCATATTTGATTGGGCTTTTGGAGATGGAACTACTCAAACTGTTTCTGGCTCAAATATGGTTGGGCATAAGTTTACTGACAAGAATATTAATTTTGTTAGCTTAAAGATAACTGATGCGAACCAAATGTGTGAAAGCACAAATGATTTGAAAATTAAAGCAATAAGAAGTAAACTACACATTAAATCAATGCATGATAGTTTAAATATCTGTTCTGGGACTACATTTGATTATTGGGTGGGTTATGAAAATTATAACGACTTAATTCTTTCCTCCAATTTTAATACAAATTATAGTTATGACAGCACTACTTTAATTCCTGATGGTCCTAATTGCTGGACACCTTGCTTAGAGGCTAAAATTACGGTTGATAATTTCGCTCCAGGTTCAACAGTTGAAAGTGTAAATGATATTTTAAGTGTATGTATGAATATTGAGCATTCTTTTGCAGGAGATTTAAGCATTGAGCTTGTTTGTCCTAATGGCTCAAGCACTATTTTAAAACATTTTACACATTCAGGTGGAGCACATCTTGGAATGCCTATTGACCAATCATATGGCTGCGACCCGAATAATCCTCTAAATGCTCCAGGTATTGGTTGGAACTATTGTTTCTCTAATCAATTGCTCGATGGTCAAAGAGGAGTTATAAGTGGAACCAGCATGGGCTCTCCTATTGATTCATCACATATTTTTGACAAAACAGGTTATTTTCAAACTCCAATTCAATCAGCAACAAATATGCCTGCATGGGAAGTAACTGATTTAAATGGTTTTTCTAATCTTATTGGCTGCCCGATAAATGGTGATTGGCAAATAAGGATATGCGACTATTGGGGAGCTGATAATGGATATTTATTCTCTTGGGATTTGGAATTTGCTAGAAATTTTCAAAATACTTTCGTTGTTGATAATGTTACAATGAATGGAGCTTATGTAATTGGGCAACAAGATAGTGTATTCACAATTGCACCTCCTTTGGAAATTGACACAATGGTTTCAAACATATATAAGATTAATTTAATGGATGAATTTGGTTGCACTTTTGACACTTCATTTTATTTAAACTTAATTCAAACACCAATAGTTAATCTTGGTAATGACACCTCAATTGTTGAACCAATCACTCTTTATGCTCCAACAAGCTTAGTAGATAACTACACCTACTTATGGCGACCAACACAACAGACTTCTTCAAGCATAACAACTCCAAATATTTTGGAATGTGACTCAACAATTAATTATATTATTGCAGTAATTAATGAAACCCCTCAAAAATATTGCTATGGATATGATAATATATTTGTAAGAATTAACCCTACCCCAACAATTCCAATAAATCTTGATGCTCAAATCAATATTTATCAAAACAATATTATTCTTACATGGGAATCTGAGGCTTCGAAATATGATATTTATAGAAATGAAACATATATTGCAACAACAACTTATCCTATTTATATTGACCCAAATGTTGCTGTAGGGGAAAACTATTGTTATAGAATTAAAGCCATAAACAATTCTTGTGAAAGTGAGTTTAGTGAAAATTTATGCAAAAACTTTATTGGACTCAACACCATAAGTAAGGATGAGCCTTTAATTACACTATATCCTAATCCTGCAAAAAGCATAACTACTCTCAAGGTTGAAGGATTGGAACAAGTAGCAAATGTTTCACTTTACGATCTAAGTGGTAGAATGCTTAAACAATTGAAACTATATCCAAACCAAGAAGAATTGGAAATAGACCTTAGCAACCTTTCTAATGGAGTTTATAATATTAGAATTGAAAATAATGATTTCAAAAAAGTAAAGAAACTTATTATTTCAAAATAAGGAGCAATAGGTAATCTTTCAATAGATTATATCTTTAGTAAGCCTATTCAATTATAATATTACCCCCAAGGGATGAAAAGTTTGTAGAAAAATAGATTTAATGTATTTGAAATTAGATTAAGGAAAAAATAATTTATATTAAGGAAAAATTCTTTTTTATTAAGGAAAAAAGTTTTTTTATCAAAGAAAAATTTAATTATAGTTGATGTATTTTTTGGCTATCAGTTTATTCTGGTAGCCTTTTTTTATTTCACCAAGACTGTATTGAAATATTGCATTCAAGACAACCCTCACCAAGAAAAACAATCCTTATTAAAAACTCCTCAAATCAAGCTAAAAAATCCCGAAACCCTACATCAAACTTTTTTTCCTTGATTTAAATGTCAACATCATGCCATCATATGTCCAATATCATGCCATGATACGACCAACATCATGCCATGAAATGACCAACATCATGCCATGATATATACATCTAAATCAAGTTTAAATAGTTCTAAGTCTCATAAAAACACTTCTATTCCTTAATTTTCAAGATTTATATCAAGATTACCGTAGTGAGAGATTTCTTTGTTTTGCATAGCAATTTTCTGTCGAGGCTGTATTAAAATATTATATTCAAGACAGCCTCTTAGAATTTATTTATAGAAAAACAAATATTTGTCTTTAGGAATTATCTTGCAAATTTGAAATTCTTTCCCAAATATATTGCTTGTTCTCCTAAGGCTTCTTCGATACGAAGTAATTGGTTGTATTTTGCTATACGGTCTGTTCTTGATGCTGAACCTGTCTTGATTTGTCCTGTGTTTAGAGCTACTGCAAGGTCAGCAATTGTAGTATCTTCTGTTTCGCCTGAGCGATGAGACATAACTGCTGTGTAGGAATTCCTGTTAGCAAGGCTAACGGCATTAATTGTTTCGGTTAATGTTCCAATTTGATTTACCTTAACTAATATTGAATTGGCAATTTTTCTATCTATCCCCATTTGCAAACGTTGTGGATTTGTTACAAAAAGATCGTCTCCTACTAATTGAATTTTATCTCCAACCTTATCGGTTAGCATTTTCCAACCATCCCAATCATCTTCTGCCATTCCGTCTTCTATTGATATGATTGGATATTTCTTTGTCCATTCTGTCCAATAGTCAGCCATTTGAGAAGGGGTTAGTTTATCCCCAGTTGATTTATGTAGATGATATACTTTTTCTTCTGGAATATAGAATTCACTTGAAGCTGGGTCTAAAGCTATATATATATCTTTGCCTGGTGTATATCCTGCTTTTTCAATTGCAGTTAATATAACTTCAATAGCCTCTTCGTTTGAGCCTAAGTTTGGAGCAAATCCTCCTTCATCTCCAACATTTGTTGAATAACCTTTACTTTTAAGAACAGATTTTAAGTTATGGAATACTTCTGCTCCCATTTGAAGAGCGTGTGAAAAAGAAGTTGCCCCAACAGGCATTGCCATAAATTCTTGAAAATCTATTGAATTATCGGCATGAGAACCTCCATTTATTATGTTCATCATAGGAATTGGAAGAGTATTTGCATTCACACCTCCGATGTAACGATATAATTCTTGTCCTGTTTCCATTGCAGCTGCCTTAGCACAAGCCAAAGAAACTCCAAGTATTGCATTAGCTCCAAGTTTGCTCTTGTTTTCAGTCCCATCAAGCTCAATCATTTTTGCGTCAATTGCATTTTGGTCTGTCACCTGAAAGCCTTTAAGCTCATCATTCAAAACAGTCTTTACATTGTTGACCGCCTGAATAACTCCTTTTCCTAAATAATAATTTTTATCTCCGTCTCTTAGTTCACAAGCTTCATGAACTCCTGTTGATGCTCCTGAAGGAACTGCAGCGCGTCCAACTGCACCTTGATCTGTATAAACTTCTACTTCAACTGTTGGATTTCCTCTTGAATCAAGAATTTGTCTTGAATGTAAACCTATAATTTGTCCCATTTCTATCTTTTTTTATAATTTAATTTTAAAATTGTTTAAGCTTGCAAATATACTCATTCGTTTAAACAAACAAAGAAAAAATTTACACAATAATTCTTAAAACAAAAAAAAGGGTGGCTACTTTTTTCAAAGTAACCACCCTTTAAAATTATTGAGTTGTTTTAACCACTAACTATTTTCTATCTAACAATTAGCTTTTGAGTTCTATTGATATTAGAGTTTTGAATTCTAATATAATATACTCCTTTAGCTAGGTTGTTTAGATCTATTGTTTGTTCTACAACTCCATTAACAGCTTTTGTGTTAATTGTGTTTAGTATTCTTCCTTGAACATCACTAACTACAATCTTAGTTTCGCCACTTACTCCTTCTACAATTAGATTGGTATGGCTGGTTGCTGGGTTTGGATACATCATTATCGATATTTCCTTTCCGTCAACTCCTGTTAGTCCTAAGGTGGTAAAGTTTAGTGTTTCTCCATAAAGAGTTCCAGATGCAGTTGTCACGTATGCTTTAAACTCATACGCTGTATTAGCTGTTAGAGCAATTAGGTTATAAGTTAATGCATCGTCTGATAGGGTTCCAATAACATTTGTCCAATCTGTAGCACTTGCTGCTTTCCACTCAAATCCTTGTGCAGTGATTTCTTCACTTCCTACAGTAATTGTTCCATTTAAAATAGCTTCTGTTCCAGAAGTTATTGTTGCGGGAGTGGTTACTACGGTTGGAGGCACAATTGCAAGAGTTGTAAAGTTTTGAGTTACACCATATTCAGTTCCTGTGGCTGTTGTTGCAAATGATTTAAATTCATAAGCTGTATTTGCAGTTAAACCTGTTAGGTTATGAGTGATTGTTGCTCCTGTTGCACTAACAATTATCCAATCAGCAGCACTTACTTCTTTCCATTCAAAGCCTTGAGCTGTTATTGTTTCATTTCCTGCAGTAATTGTTCCATTAAGTGTTGCGATAGTTTGTGCTATTGCTGTTGCTGGAGTGGTTACTACGGTTGGAGGTGTAGTTACTACTGCAAGAGTTGTGAATGTGTATGACACCCAATTTGAGAATGTAGCTCCACAATTTGCTCTAACATAAACAGTGTAACTTGTGTTAGGATTTAAGTTAGATAATGGATACAATGCGGAAGTAACATCAATTGGTGTTCCTGTTTCTCCAATTCGAACTTGCCAAGTTGTTTCACTTGCTCCAGCTAACCATGTTAAATCAGCTGAATTAGATGTAACATTTGAAGCAGAAAGATTAGTTGGAGTAGGACAAGAAACAATAACATTAAGTGCTATATTGTCAATTATACTTGGAGTACCATTTCCACCACTTCCATCATTTTTCCACACAAATACAAGTTTCTTTTGTGTGCCAACTCCTGGACTTGCAAAAGTAGTGCTTAGTGTTTGTGTCCCTGTAAGAAGGTTAATATAATTATTAGTTCCATTTTGCATAATTATACCTTGAGCATAACTATTTACTGCAAAATATGTTGATGTAGTCGAAGGATTGAATACAGTGTCTTTATCAACCAAGAACACTTTTAGATAATCCCAAGTTGATTCACCACCAACACTTAAGTCGAATGATAATTGAATGCTATCTAAAGTATTGAATTCAAATAATTTTTCAGCAACAACAATACTAAATGAAGTTAATGAATAAGCTGCATCTGCATTATTATTTGAAACAAATAAAGCATTTGAAGTTCCTGAAGTTGGAGTACCAATCATCCATTTGTTTGTGTTAGTTCCATTCTTTAACAACCAACCATTATTGCCTGAAGCTTCAAAATCACATGTATATGGCACTTGCTGAGGAATATGTTGAGTTGGAATAATAATAGAATTTGTAGCATTTGAATATGAGCCATCAATACAAGCAGTTTTAGCAAAAATTTCATATTCAGTTTGAGGTAATAAGTTTGGAATAGTTACAACTGTAGAAATAGCAGTTATTGAATCCCAATTAGAAGTAGGAATAGCTCTAAAATATACCTTCCATTCAGTATCTGAGGCATCAGCTGGAGTAATAGTAACATCAATACTGTTTGCAAGAGAAGTCGCACTAATTGCTAGTGGTCTTGCACAAGATGGGGTTGTATAAATGCTTAAATCATCCATATAGAATGTGTTATCTGCTGTATTATACTGTGATTTGAATGCAATAAAATTACCAGTTCCTGTATAATTAGCAAAATCAACTTCGAACTCATCCCAGGTACTTGAAGCAGTTGGGGTAAGAGTAGTAATACTATCAAAAGTTAATGTATCATTAGGATTAGACATAACTCCAACAATTAGGTTTGAAGTTGCATTAGATGTTCTTAATCTGAATAATGCAGATAATGTGTTGATTGGAATTGATGGGTCAAATCCTGGAGTGGCTGCAATTGAGTATTTACCACTTGCTGCAGTAAAGTACATTGAACCTGGTGAGCTGAAATTAGTTGAAGAGATATAAGGATTTGCAGAACTAGCATTATACAATCTACTCCAGCATGAAGGATAATTTGTTGTAGAGCCTGTTCCGTATGTATCAAAATTATCATTCCAAGGAAGAGTTGTAATATACGAACAAGGTGTAGTTTGAGATAAGTTTATAAACAACGAAGTATCGTTTCCGCATAGAGTTGCAACTCTAAAATCATAAGCGGTTTGAGGATTCAAAGGTGTAAATGTATATTGATTTGTAAATGCAATATCACTTGTCCATACAGTATCTGTTGAAATTTTATAATCAACAATCCATTCTGTGCCAACTCCAGCATCCCATGTCATACCAACACTTGTTGGAGTAACATTTGATACTTGAACATTTTCAGGGAATAAGCAATTCGCCTCTGCTAATCTTACGTCATCAAAAGTTAAATACCAAGGAGAAGATGAAGCTTGGCATTCAATACTAAATTTATACTGTCCAGTTGTTGAAGGGCTGAAATTAGAAATATATAATTCGTAAGTTTGATTAATAGCATTTAGAACTGGTGTTCCAATTACCACATTATTTGATGTATCACTTAAATCAATCGCTCTTACTTGAAGGTTTTGCCATCCAGTCAATCCATCAGTGATATACCAGAATGTAAATGAATAGTTTATTCCAGCATTTAAATCAAATGTTGGGGTTGTAAACTTATCATTTGCACCATATCTAAATGAAGCAAATTTACTTCCTGTTCTAGCTATTCTATTATAAGATGTTTGATTAGATATATAAGTATATGTTTTGTCATTAATATTTGTTGCTGTCCAACAATTAGGAATTTGGTTATTTACTGTTATATTTTCAAAGCTTTCTTCCCATGGGAATTGGTTAATAATTGCACACTCTGTATTAAAACTTGTATTTACACTAAAACTCGTATCTGTTGAAGAACATAATGAATATATTCTTAAAGAATAAGTTGAAGAATGGTTTAATCCATTAAGAATGAAATTATTATTTGTACTTGCAATTTGTGATTGCCAAATTATATTATCATTTGAATATTCAACTAACCATTGTGTTGCAGAACCAGCATCTGTCCATGATAAATCTGCACTCGTTGTAGAAACTGAGTTTACAACCAAATTACTTGGAGTTGGACATGTCAGAGGAGTAATTTGAATATTATCAACTGCTGCAGCAGGATCTGTTCCTCCACCACCATCATTCCACCATACAAAAACTAATTTCTTAACAGTGTTTTCATACTCATTTGCAGGAAGAACAAAGTTTGCACTTTGCCATGTTGTTTGTTGGTTTAATACTCCTCCAATTGATTGACCAACTGGCCATCCAGTAGCTGGGATAGATTGGTCAACAGGGAGTAAGAATACCTTCATATAATCATAAGAAGAAGATTCTCCGTTTGCTCTCCAATCAAAAGACAAACTGTATTCAGCAGCTCCCACTCCAAAGTCAATTAGTGTTGATGCATATGCATAAGTAGTTACATTTTTTGCATAATCATTTGTTGCTCCAAGTGTATTACTTATGTATAAAGAGTTTACTGTGTTTTCAGGATAGCTAACAGCATTTGATATATACCATTTACTTGTATCTGGGTTTGATAGAGTCCATTCTGCTATATTATTTAAATCTTCAAAATCTTGAACATAAGGAAGAGTTACTGCATTTGATATATTTGGAATTGATGCACTTGTAATTTGAGACCAATCTCCTCCGCAGTTTTGACGAACAGCTACACTATAAGTACT
>JAQUTD010000146.1 GCA_028709955.1 Bacteroidales bacterium
GCTTATTATGGAATTCTTATTTTCAGAAAGCAAAAACTAAAATCAACTGCAAAACTCTTTGATGTTATGACAGGGTTTTATGCATCAACGCTTTCAAAAAGACTAAAGATAATGGATTTAGTTGTTTTTGGGTTTTTTATTGGAATTTCCATGATGGTTGGACTGATTTCAAACAATATAAATTGGGCATTTCTATGTATTATTTTATCTGTGTATTCATTATCAGAATTCTTTAAAAGACTAAAATTTCCAAATCTAACAAAGAAAAACAAATTATTAATATACGCAATAACCTCGATTCTAATATTCGGAATTATCTACTCACAACGACTTCCATATATTGGTTTGATCGTATTTATTTTCTCAATAATTTTTTTCTACATAGTACTTGTCAGAGTAACAAAACTCTACCTGAAAACCCTTATAATGACAATATTTTCAATTATTATTATCCCATTGTTTTGCATAGGATACAATATTTTTGCCTATCCCGAATATGGAATTGTTAAGAAAAGTATACCTTTTCAAGATGAAAAGGTATTATACTATATTGTTGACAAAAATGGTTTGTATGGAGTTAGAAATAGAGAATATAAAATTATTAGACCCAATTACTTAAGACTAATATACTCCGAAAAGAATTATCTTGAAGCTTTAGACAGAAACTCCTTATGGAACCAAATTTATCTTCCTAAAATAATATTAATGACAGAACATCAAGAGGGAGAGTTGGTTGAAATGGAAAAAAGGAAGAAAAGGAATATTAGTAATAAATTCCATCCTAAATAATAGCTTTATAAACCACTATAGCTTTGCTTCTGGATATAATGCCTTCCACCAAGAGTCCTGTCCTTTTAGATGCTTTGCAAACCAAGCATAAATTGTATTATTCCATTTCAATCTCTTTTGATAATCCACAATACCATGGTTTTCTCCCTTAACAGAAATAAACTCAACCTCTTTGCCTAAAATCTTTAGTGCATTATACATTTGAATACTTTCACCAATAGGAACATTTGTGTCCGAATCGCCATGGAGAAGCAGCAGTGGAGTATTGATTTTATTAGCATTAAACAAAGGACTTCTATCAACATAAATATCCTTTCTGTTCCAAGGATAGGAGTGAGCCGTTGCTCCAGAGGAGTAGGAATAACCCCAATATCCTTCACCCCAATAGGAAGTGATATCGGAAATTCCAGCATGAGAAATGGCACATGCAAAAATATCTGTTTTAGTTTGAAGCAATTGAGTCATAAAGCCACCATAACTGGCACCCATACAACCGATCTTTGTTGCATCAATAAAAGAATTTTCCTCACATAGTTTCTTGACCCCAAATATAATTTCATCAGCAGTTTTCTCTCCCCAAGCATTAACATGACGAGCAGCAAATTCCTGACCCCAACCAGTTGTTCCACTTGGATTAAGAACATAAAAAATATATCCCTGAGCAGTGTAAAGATAAGCTGAATAACGCATTTCAAAGCTCCTGTCCGTTGGAGAAGTCCCACCATAATAATATACAATCATAGGATATTTCTTAGCTGGATCGAAATCATAAGGCAAATAGTAACGACCTTCAATTGTAGTGTTTTTATAATCAAAATTCCAGGCTTTCATCTCTCCAAGAGCCAAATCATCCTTACTTTTTTCTTTAAATACCCTATTAGTGGATGAAGAATTTTTCAAATAAACAGCAGGAAAATCATTATAATTTTGTCCAAAATAAGTAATTGCGTTTCCATCCTTTGTTACATCAAACCCAGAAACAATATCCAAATTACACTCAATTTTCTCAATTTTCTTAGAATCCAAACTATAAACATATAAAGAAACATAGTCCTTGTTTTCAGCATTAAAATAAATCTTATTATTTTCTGTAACCTTAAAACTACTAATTGAAGGGTTAAAATCCTTTGTGATACATTCAACCGCCTTTGTTTTAACATTTAACAAAAACAGCATAGAATGATATGGATTAGGAATTACACCCTTTTTCAATGTATTGCCAACCCCTCCAAAAGCCTCACCACTTGCCTTAACAACAACATAATCAGAATTAGGAATATACTTAGCATTGGAAACAAAACCATCCCTGTCAACAATAGTATCCACCTTAAAACTATCCAAATTCATCTCATAAATTGCATTCTCAGAAAAAGGACGTTTTGTGATATTGTCATAACTTACAGAAAAAAGAATAGAATTTGTTTTAGGATTATAATCATTCAAATAAGTGGAATGATAACCAAAGGTAAGAGGTTGAATTTGAGAAGTCTTGAAATTATATAAAGACAATAATGTCCTATTTCTCCAACCACCAATCCTATCGTCAGGAATAAGATACCGCCTCAAATCCTCCTTACTAAGATCCACATTTGAAGTTTGAGATAAAATACCATATTCTTTTTTTGGCAAAATAGTAATATCTCCCTCAGGTAAGTTTTCAGCAATAACAAACTTTCCACCGCTTGATATCTGCTTAACTAATCTTCTATTATCATTAACCTTGTCAAAATAATATAACTCATCCCTGTTTATTTGAAACAAAGCTTCATCCTCCAACCACTCAATAGAAGCATTTCCATAATCATAAAAATAAGGAGAAGCTCTATTTCCAACATAATAACCAAAATGCTTCTTGCCCATATTGTCAGTGTCGAAAAACTTAACCAAAACCAATTCCCCTCTTGGAGAAATGCTTGTATTATAAATATTTCTTCCTCCCAACATACTCTCAAGAGTTAAGCCATACTTAAAATCCATACCATCACCATTTCCAATCAAAATAGAATCTCCTTCAATATTAAACTTAAATTGATGATTTTTATTCTCATCAGAACTTAGGAAAGAAAACGAAAGAATATACTTGCCAGGCTCCAAATTAAGCTCAACAGAAATCTTACTCTCATCATTCAAAGAATCCTTATATGAAAGCCTTTCCTTAATGTTTTTGCCATCCAAACCAACTTTTACCATATCGGTTGAAAATAGATTAAGAGTTGTTTTAGAAAAAGAATTGGCAATAATATAACAAATATAAGTGTTTATCTTATAGCTATTTCCAGAAGATACCTCAATATTAACAACCTCATTTTCAACAACTGATTTAAAAATATTCTTTTTCTTAAGTTGCTCAACAGGAGGGATTTGAAGGACGCTATTATAATTAAATTTCTCACCCTTATTATTAGTAGAATCAATCATAAAAGGCTGCCTGATTTCAATTTGAGCAAAAGAATTAACCCCAAGAAAACAAGCCAGCATAAGCATAGAAAACCTAAAAAATCGTTTCATAAACCTGAAAATATTAATTAATTAATAGTGAAATAAAAGGAAAAAGAATGTTAAGGTCTGCCATCACAAATACTCTTCACTTTTCACTCTTCACTTTCTATATTGCAAATATATGAAAAGTCCCTGAAATAAAGA
>JAQUTD010000147.1 GCA_028709955.1 Bacteroidales bacterium
AGAAAAAATGTATTTTTGCAAGTTAAGAATAATATAATTTATATTAATACATACAGATGCAAGCTCAAATAGAAAATAACGAGAAACCTTCATTAAATTTTTTAGAAGAAATAATAGAGTATGACCTCAAAAATGGAGTTCATAAAAGTATAATAACTCGTTTCCCTCCAGAACCTAACGGATATCTTCATATTGGTCACGCCAAAAGTATTTGTTTGAATTTTGGATTAGCTAAAAAATATGGTGGAAAAACTAATCTTCGTTTTGATGACACTAACCCTATTAAAGAAGATGTTGAATATGTTGATAGCATTAAAGAGGATATAAATTGGTTAGGCTTCCAATGGGCAAACGAATTCTATGCATCAGATTATTTTGAACAATTATATTCCTGGGCTCTTGTTCTAATAAAGAAAGAACTTGCTTATGTTGATGATCAAACTCTTGAAGAAATTAGATTAAACCGTGGTACTGTACAAATTGCAGGAAAAGATAGTCCTTATAGAAATAGGTCTGTTGAAGAAAATTTGAGACTTTTTGAGCAGATGAGAGATGGTAAATATGCCGATGGAGAAAAGATTTTGAGAGCTAAGATAGATATGGCTCATCCAAATATGCATATGAGGGATCCAATTATGTATCGTATTTTACATGCTGACCATCATAGAACTGGAAATAAATGGTGTATTTATCCTATGTATGATTATGCTCATGGAGAATCTGATTCAATTGAAAACATCACCCACTCTATCTGTACTTTAGAATTTGATGTTCATCGTCCACTTTATGATTGGTTTATTGAAAAATTAGAAATCTTCCCTTCCCATCAATATGAATTTGCACGTTTAAATCTTTCCTACACCGTTATGAGTAAGAGAAAGCTTTTACAATTGGTTAAGGAAAACTATGTTAGTGGTTGGGATGATGCACGAATGCCAACAATTTGCGGACTAAGACGAAGAGGATATACTCCAGAAAGCATACGTAATTTTTGTGATGATATTGGTGTTGCAAAAAGAGATAATTTTATTGATGTTGGACGTTTAGAGTTTTCTTTACGTGAAGACTTAAATAAGAGAGCAAATAGAGTTATGGCAGTGTTAGATCCAATTAAACTTATTATTGACAACTATCCAGAGGCATTAACTGAAGAATTGTATGCCATTAATAATCCTGAAGATCAAGATGCTGGAAGTAGGAATTTATCATTTTCCAAAAATCTTTTTATAGAAAGAGATGACTTTATGGAAAATCCTTCAAAAAAATATTTTCGTTTGGCTCCTGGTCAAGAAGTTCGTCTTCGTTATGCTTATTTTGTAACTTGCACTTCTTTTGAAAAAGACTCAGAAGGAAATATTACAACAATTCATTGCACCTATGACCCTGCTTCAAAAGGAGGCAACTCTCCTGATGGAAGAAAAGTTAAGGGAACAATTCATTGGGTTGATGCAAATGATTGTTTAAATGCAGAGGTAAGGTTGTTTGATAGATTATTTGTTAGTGAAATGCCAGAAAAGGTTGAAGATGGAATGACCTTTATCGATAACTTAAACCCAAATTCTCTAAAAATCATATCTAATGCTAAGATAGAAAAATCGTTGGCAAATGTTAATCAATTAGATAAATTTCAATTTGAACGTCTTGGATACTTTAGTGTTGATTATGATTCAACAAAAGAACATTTAGTATTCAATCGAACCTGTACATTAAAAGATTCTTGGACTAAACAAAATTAATAGCTATGAAGAAGATTTTTTTATTAGTATTTACTTTGATTATTTGTTTTTCATATAATGCAAATTCTCAAGACTACCATAGATTAAGTAATGGTGAGCCATACGATATTTTCTATATTATTAAGCCCGCCTACTTTCAAGCTTATGGAACTGACTTTACAAAAAATTATGTTGATGGATTTGGATCTAATTTTGCTTTAGAATATCAATTTCAAGAAGTTAAACTTGGTGTTGGTGTAGAATTAGGTTATTCATATATAAGAGGGAATTCTTACAAAATTAAATATCTTCCTCGAAAATATGTTAAGAATTTGAGTCAGGTGCCTTTATCAATTTATGCAAACTATTATTTTCAAAACCAAGAAACATACTTTTCTTTTCTGGATATATTAAAACCATATGTTGGAATTGGTTTTGGAGCTATTTGGGGGATTTATGATTATAGTTTAAGTAATGAACAAAATAAGGATTATGACAGTTTTGGCTACTATTTAAGAGAATATGAAGGTCAAGGAGGTATTCGTGTTGGAGTTTTGCCAAGAGCAGGGCTTCTTTTTGCAACCGATCGTCATTGTTTTGGTTTTGAAATAGGTTTCCAACATTATTTTCAATCTGATAGGCTCGAAAAACAACAACAATTTTCTTATGGTTTAACCTACATATACGTTATTGATTAATTCAATTAAATTAATTTATAATGTTTCAAGCATTTATTTTATCCGCAGGATTAGGCACCAGATTTAAACCTATCACCAATTTGAAGCCCAAAGCCTTAGTTGAGGTGAATGATGTAAGTTTACTCGAACATAATATTAAAAAACTTATTTCATACAGCTGCAACCATATAGTTATTAATGTTCATCATTTTTCTGAACAAATTATTGAACACTTACATAAGAAGAAATATAATTGCGATATTTTTATTTCTGATGAAATACAGATGTTGCTTGATACTGGTGGGGCATTAAAAAATGCTGAAAACCTATTTGATTTCTCCAAAGATATTCTAATTCATAATGTTGATATTATATCAAAAATTGATTTCAACGATTTTCATTCTCATCATTGTTCAAAAAATGCACTTGCAACATTAGCTGTTAGTCAAAGGGAAACATCAAGATATTTATTATTTGATAATAATAATTTACTCTGTGGATGGAAAAATATAAAGACTAACGAATTAATTATTGTTTCTGAAAATAAAAATCTATTACCTTTCGGATTTAGTGGGATTCAATTTATTAGACCTGAATTAATAAATTTGATAGAAAACGAAGGATCCTTTCCAATAATTCCTGAATATTTAAAACTTGCTAAAAACTACCCTATACATAATTATATTCACTCTAAAGATATTTGGGTTGATGTTGGAAAAATTGAAAAAATTAAGGAAGCAGAACAACTTTTGTTAAACTAAACAACAATAGTTAATCCGTCATATGCAAGTGAAACGTTTTTTGGTAGTTCTTTCTCCATATCTTTTGTTAATCCTAATAAATGACTAATATGGGTGAGATATGCTTGTTTTGGAGAAATTTCTTCAATAAAATTTAATGCTTCATTTAGTGTAAAATGTGAAAAATGCTCTTCTTTCCTTAATGCATTAACAACTAAAAAATCAATACCTTTAAGTTTCTCTTTCTCTTTATCAGATATGGTTTTAGCATCAGTGATGTA
>JAQUTD010000033.1 GCA_028709955.1 Bacteroidales bacterium
GGTGAGTCGTTGTGGACGTCTTCATCTTCCCAGCCGTCTCCAAGGTCGGATTCGTAGGAGAAGAAACATATTAGTCTTCCTTCCCAAATTAGACCATATCCTTTTGGGGCTTTGTTGTCGTGTTCGTGTATTTTGGGTATTCCGTTTGGAAATTTGAATTTTTGGTTGTAGATGGGGTGGTTTATTGGTATTTCAACGAATTCAAGCTCTGGAAATACTTTTTTCATCTGGGGTTCTATATATTTTCTTAGTCCGTAGTTATCATCGATGTGTAGGAATCCTCCTCCAAGTAGATATTGTCTTAAGTTTTGGGCTTCTTGTTCTGAAAATACTACGTTTCCGTGTCCTGTTAGGTGAACAAAGGGGTAGAGAAATATTTCGGAGCTTCCTACTTCTATGGTTGCATAGTTGGGTGATAGGGTGGTTAATAGTGATTTGTTGCAGAAGTTTATTAGGTTAGTTAGTGATGTTGGGTTGGCATACCAGTCGCCTCCTCCGTTGTATTTCAATAGGGCTATGGTGTTTTTTTGTCCTATTGCCACTTGTGTACTAAGGAATAGGGCGATTAGTAGGGTTAGTTTTCTCATTGGTTGAGTATATGTATGGTGTTTACAACATATAGTCCGGCTGTTTCTGTTCTTAGTCTTTCTTTGCCGAGTGTGATTTTCTGAAACTTATGTTTTTGTGCTGCTTCTACTTCTTTTTCTGAAAAGTCTCCCTCGGGTCCTATAACTATTAATACGCTTTCTTTTGCTTTATATATATCTTTTATCTGCTTTCTGTCTTCTGATTGACAATAGCCTATATATTTATTTTCTTCTTTTGCATTTTGAATGATTTGGAGTAGGGGTGTTGGTGGGTTGAGCTTTGGAAGATAGGCTTTGAGGGATTGTTTCATTGCTGAAACTATAATTTTTTCTAATCTTTCTTGTTTTACCACAACTCTTTCGGAGTGTTCACAAACAATGGGTGTTATTTCATCTATCCCCATTTCTGTGGCTTTCTCCAAAAACCATTCTATTCGGGATATGTTTTTTGTTGGGGCTATGGCTACATGTAGATAATAATCTCTTTTGTTGAATTGATTTTGTGTGTTGATAACCTTAATGGTGCAGCCTTTTGGGTTGGCTTCAAGTATTTCTGCTTCATACATATTTCCTATTCCATCGGTTAGATATACCTTTTCTCCTTCTTTTTGTCGTAGAACTTTTATGGAATGTTGTGATTCTTCCTTTCCAAGTGTGTAGATTTGGAAAGGATTTATATCAGGACAATAGAATATTTGCATTGAAAATTCTATAAACTATATACTAAACCAACAGATGCTGAAACGTTGAACAGGCCTTGAGTTGTGATTTTTCCAGAGGCTTGATGTAATACTGTGTTTCCTTGTTCATCTCTATAGAAAAAAGGTGTCATGGCTTCAAATGTGTGTCCTGTAACGTAGTCTAAACCAACTTGACATCTCAACCTAAAATCTCTATTAAGTTCATACATTGCTCCTAAGTATACTTTTCCACTTGGCAATACATGGCTGATTGTTATTTCATTTTCAGCATTATAGTAAGAAATTAGTTGATTCTTATAATCTTTTTCCCTAATCATCAACTGAATCCCTGCATCTAAGCCTATAAAATAGTGCATCTTTTTCTTAGTTATGTAGAAATTGTATGATAACATAACTGGAACATATCCAAAGCTGTTGTATTTTGAGAATGTTAAGCTGTATGGTGTTCCTATTGGTTCAACATCAAAGTTTGAGCCTCTATAATAGATATAACCTAAATATCCTCCCAATCCATGAGCTGTTGTAACATATCCTTTTTTTCTTCCTGTTTTATATTGATATCCAGCCGTGAAGCCATATCCCATTGGGTTAAGGTCTTTGTTAACTCCCATCATCATTTTTCCGTCAAGGTTTACCATAACAAAATATTCTGGTGGGGAAGCCATATAGTTTCCTTTTCTCCAGTCCTGCGAAAATGCACTGATTGCAACAATGTTAATCAAAAAGAAAAATAAGAGTTTTTTCATATTAATTTGAGATTAAGTTTAAATTATTATTAATTCTGCGTGCCAAAATTACAAATAATATTTGAAATTGCAAATTTTCTTTTATCTTTGTAGCAAAAAACATGAATAATAGACTATGTAATATACTTAATATTAAATCTCCTATAATTTCAGGGGGGATGGTTTGGTGTAGTGGATGGGAATTAGCTTCGGAGGTTAGTAATGAAGGAGGGCTTGGCTTAATTGGCGCTGGTTCAATGAGTCCTGATGTTTTAAGAGAACATATTCAAAAATGTAAAAAAGCAACAAAAAATACATTTGGAGTTAATATTCCACTTATGAATTCTAACTCTCCAAAACATATTGATATTGTTATTGAAGAAAATGTGCCTGTTGTTTTCACTTCGGCAGGAAATCCCTCAACATACACTAAAAAATTAGTTGATAATGGAATAAAAGTTGTTCACGTTATTGCTAATGAAAAATTTGCTTTCAAAGCTCAAGAAGCAGGTGTGAGTGCTGTTGTTTGTGAAGGTTTTGAGGCTGGTGGACATAATGGAAAAGAAGAAACAACCACTTTGGTATTGGTTAATCAATTAGTTGGCAAGCTTGACATTCCAATTATTGCTGCTGGTGGAATTGCAACTGGAGAACAAATTCTTGCTATGATGGTTATAGGTGCTGAAGGAGTTCAGATAGGTTCATTGTTTGCTGCAAGCAGGGAGTCTTCGGCTCATGAAAACTTTAAACGAGCTGTTGTTTCAGCCAAAGAAGGAGACACTATGCTTTTACTTAGAAATCTTTCTCCAACACGTCTTTTAAAAGGAAATTTCTTTGACAGTATTAAAGCAGCTGAAGATAGAGGAGCTTCAAAAGAAGAACTTTTAAATATTATTGGCGTTGGAAAAACAAAAATAGGTATGTTTGAGGGTAATTTGGATGAAGGAGAACTTGAGATAGGACAGGTGAGTTCTATGATTGATAAGATAATAAGTGTAAAAGATATTTTCAATAATCTCAGAAAAGAATATTCTGAGGCTTATTTAAGAATGAAATCTATAAATGAATTAATATAATAAAATAAATAATATGCAACCAGATTTTTTGTTTGAAACCAGTTGGGAAGTTTGTAATAAAGTTGGAGGGATTCACACCGTAATTTCAACAAAAGCAAAAACTTTAGTTGATAAGTATCATGATAACTATATGTTGATTGGTGCTGATATTATTAGGGGTAAGGGGCAGGTTTCCGAGTTTGAGGAAGATACCTATATTTTAAAAAGCTGGAAGGCTTATGCAGAGTCAAAAGGGCTAAGGATTAGGGTTGGTAGATGGAAAATTCAAGCAGAGCCTTTAGTTATTTTGGTTGATTTCACAAATTTTTTCTCCCATAAAGATACTCTATTTGAAGAGTTTTGGAAAGAATATGGGCTTGACAGTATCACCGGTCAATGGGATTATGTTGAACCTGTTTTGTTTGGTTATGCAGCAGCAAAAGTTATTGAATCCTACTATGAGTTCTATCTATCATCACAAGATAAAATTTTAACCCAATGGCATGAGTGGATGACAGGTTCTGGAATTCTTTATTTGAAAAAGAACTGTCCTCAAATTGCAACAACATTTACAACCCATGCAACTGTTTTGGGTAGATGCATTGCAGGAAACAATCTACCACTATATTCTGAATTAAAACATTATGACCCAAACCAAGTGGCAACTGAGTTTAATGTTATAGCAAAATACTCCTTGGAGAAAATATCTGCCGAAAATGCTGACAGCTATACAACAGTTAGTGAGTTAACCAATAATGAATGTGTTCAATTTTTTAATAAAAGTGTTGACGTTGTAACTCCAAATGGATTTGAACCAACTTTTGTTCCTGATGAATTTAGTTTTGAGAAAAAGAGATTGTTGGCACGAAAAAGAATAATTGATGTTACTCAAGCCCTGACAAATCAAAAAATTGACGATAATGCTCTTCTTATTATAAATAGCGGTCGTTATGAATTTAAGAATAAGGGGATTGATGTTTTTATTAATGCAATGGGAGATTTGAACAGAAAGAAACTATCTCGTCAAATCATTTCCATTATTGCAGTTCCAGCACATAATGTTGATGTTTATCAATCACTATTATCCAAAATTGATAATCCTGATTTTTCTCAGCCAACAACAAATCAATACTTAACACACCATCTTTTTGATCCCGAATTTGATCCCATTTTAAGGGCAATAAAAGATAATGATTTAAATAATTCTGTTGACGATAATGTTAAAATAATGTTCATTCCTTCATATCTTAATGGAAATGATGGGATAGTAAATCTTAGTTATTTTGATTTTCTTATAGGTTTTGATGTTTCAATTTTCCCTTCCTACTATGAACCATGGGGATATACTCCTATGGAATCTATGGCTTTTCATATTCCATCAATAACAACTAATTTAGCTGGTTTTGGATTGTGGATTGAAGAGTATACAAAAAATATTAAAGGTGCTTTGGCTGTGGTTCATAGAGTAGATGGAGAAAGTTCTAAGGTTACTGATGAAATTGTTAGAAAGATTGAAGAAACTTTATCGCTTTCAGAAAATGAAGTGGAGGACTTAAGAGATAAAGCTTTTGAAATATCTCAAACTACTTTATGGAACAATTTGATTCAATATTATGAAAAGGCTTACGACATAGCTCTTTTGAAGTCAGATAAAAGAATTGATCAATATATCCACAAACAACCCATTAAAGAACGAAATCTATATATTTCAAATTGGGGAGAGGAGCCAAGTTGGAAAAAAATCTTGGTTGCACAATCTCTTCCAAAACGTTTGGAGGGTTTGGAACGTCTTAGTCAGAACCTTTGGTGGACTTGGAATGCTGAGGCAAGAGATATTTTCTATCTTATTGACGATATTAAGTTTGAACAACTAAATAGAAGTCCTATACATCTTATTGAAAATCTTACATCTCAAGATATAAATCGTTTGTTGAATGATGAAGATTTTATTAAAAAATTAGATTCTGTTGTTGAGGATTTTGATAACTATATAAAAGAAGGAGAAAATAAAGAAGGGGAGTTGGTTTCATATTTTTCTATGGAGTTTGGAATTCATGACACTCTCAAAATTTTCTCTGGTGGTTTGGGTATGTTGGCTGGTGACTATTTGAAGGAAGCATCGGATTGTAATAAAAATATGATTGGTATTGGTCTTTTGTATCGTTATGGCTATTTCTCCCAACAAATTACTAAGAATGGAGATCAAATATCTCAACTCTCACCACAAAAATTTTCACATCTACCTATTCAAGCTGTTAAGGATGCTACTGGGAAATGGAAGAAAATTTCAATCAATTTGCCAGGGAGAGATGTTTATGCAAAAATATGGCGATGTGATGTAGGAAGAGTCCCTCTTTATTTATTAGATACAGATATCGAAGACAATCAACCAGAAGATAGAACTATAACCAATCAATTGTATGGAGGAGATTGGGAGCATAGAATTAAGCAAGAAATTCTTTTAGGTATTGGAGGAGTTAGAATGTTGAAGGAGTTAAATCTTGAACCAACAATTTATCATTCAAACGAAGGACATTCTGCTTTCAACTCTCTTGAAAGGCTTAGAGATATTACCCATAATAAAAGAATATCTTATGTTCAAGCTAAAGAAATAGTTAGAAGTTCAACACTTTTCACAACACATACTCCTGTTCCTGCTGGACATGATGCTTTTTCTGAAGATTTAATTAGAGCATATCTCTCTCATTATCCTGAAAGTATTGGTATTTCATGGGAAGAATTTATTGCATTGGGAAGGTTTGATAGTTTGGATAGGAACGAGAAATTTTCTATGAGTATATTGGCTCTTAATTTTTCTCAAGAAGTTAATGGGGTGAGTAGGATTCATGGAAGAGTGAGTAGGGAGATGTTTGCAAATCTCTATAAAGGCTATTTCCCAAGAGAGTTACATATTGGTTATGTTACAAATGGAGTTCATCAACCAACATGGGTTGACAGGAAATGGAGCAATTTCTATAACGAGATTTTTACTAAAGATTATTTAAAGGATCAATCAAATCCATCTTATTGGGAAAAAATTTATGATGTTGAGGATAAAAGGATTTGGGATTTACATCAATCAACAAAGTCTGATTTAGTTGAATTTATGATGAATAGATTAAAGAAGGAACTTATTCAAAGAGCAGAAGATCCAAAACTATTTATTCAAATTAAAGACAGATTTAACAAAAAAGCCCTAACAATTGGATTTGCTCGTCGTTTTGCCACCTACAAAAGAGCACATCTATTATTCACTAATATTGAAAGATTAGAAAAGTTAGTCAACAATAAGGAAAGACCTGTTCAATTTATTTTTGCAGGTAAGGCTCATCCAGCAGACAAAGCTGGCCAAGATATTATTAAAAGAATAATTGAATATTCAAAAATGCCACAGTTTATTGGTAAAATAATTTTTATTGAAAATTATGATATGTATGTTGCCAAATATTTGGTTAGAGGTGTTGACCTTTGGCTAAATACACCAACTCGTCCTTTGGAAGCCTCAGGAACTTCTGGAGAAAAGGCTGTTATGAATGGAGTGCTGAATTTTTCTGTTCTTGATGGTTGGTGGGCAGAGGGATATAAGGAAGGAGCTGGATGGTGTTTGGCTGAAGAACAGCTTTATGAATCAGACGAATATCAGAATGCTTATGATGCTGAAATTATTTATGAAACCTTTGAAGATAAAATAATTCCAGCCTACTACAATCAAAATGATGAAGGAGTGAGTAATGAATGGGTTGGGTTGATGAAAAACAATATTGCTAAAATAGCACCTCATTTTACAATGAAACGACAACTTGATGATTATTATAATCTTTTCTATTCTAAACTTATAGATAGACATAAACTTCTAACTGAAAACAATTCTCAAAAAGCAAGAGAATATGCTGCCTGGAAACATAGAATGAGAAGACAATGGAATAAAATTGAGTTAGTAGATTTACAACTTCCTGATTCAGAAAATCAAAAGTTAAAGATGGAAGAAGAATTTACAATCAAACTTACTTTACATACTAACGATATTGATCCAGAACACATGGGTGCTGAAATAATTGTTGCGATGAAAGAAAATGATGTAATTAGTGATTTACATAAAGTTTTCCCTATGGAAACATCAAACTATTCGCATCATAAACAAACTTTTGAAGCAAAAATACATCCATTTTCTGCAGGAGTTTACAATTTTAGCATTAGAATTTTCCCTAAACATCCATTGATGCCACATAGAATGGATTTTCCTCTTTTTAAATGGATATAATAAAATAAATATTAAATTTGCAGATTCAAAAATTAAGTTTTAGAAAATGTCAATCATTAAACAACTGAAAAATATATTTATAATATTAATTCTGCCTGTTTTTTTCCTCTCATGCAAGGATGATAGTGAAATTGATAAGGTGAATAAAGTTATTGAAGATTTTTATATTTATTTCAATCAAAAGGATTTAGATAAGATTAAGGAAATTTCAACACATAAACTTGATATGTATTTTGAATTTGTTTTTTCAATTGGAGATAATTTGGTTCAAATAGATTCAATTGAAATTATTGACACAAAAATTGAAGCTACTAAGGCAGTTGTTAATGTAAAAACCATTGACATTTATGATAATGTTATGATTTATAATTGGCATCTAATTAAGGTGAAGGATAAGTGGAAGATTAATGAACTTAATGGGCATAAGGACGAAAAAGTATTAAATAAAGAAGATATTGAATATTCTAAAAAAGATAATCCCCCTAAGGACACAAATGTTAATTTAAAACAAACTAAATAAAACTATGTTTAAGAGAATATTATACATCATAAACCTTGTATTTGCACTATTACTTCTTCTAACTTACGTCTCATCATTTATTCCTCCTCATGTAGCTCCAAAGTTTTCTTTGCTTGCTTTTCTTTATCCAATACTGCTTTCAATTAATATTGCTTTCATCTTGCTTTGGCTTTTTGTAAAATGGAAGTATATGATTATTCCAATAATAATAATAGTTATAAGAATTGACTATATCCCAACTCTTTTTGGTTTGTCTTCCCAAAAACATACAGCACCAATTGAAAATACAGATATAAAACTATTAAGCTATAACGTTTGTGCCTTTCACTACAACACTAAATGGAATGAAAGTAAGGATGAGAGAATAGACTCAATTTATAATTATATAAAAGAACTTAACCCTTCAATTATTTCATTTCAAGATTATAACTCTGAACGTAAGAAAAGATCTATTCACAATAAATTAGTTAATAATTTAGGCTATAAATACTACTACACTCCAAGATACAGTAAATATAATATTTCAGGCAACATTATTTACTCAAAATATCCTATAATTCAATCAGGAGTTCTTTTTCCAACAAAAAAAGAAAGTAATTCCTATATCTATTCTGATATCCAAATTGATGACGAAACAAAAATTAGGGTAATCAATCTTCATCTTTCATCATACAAACTCAAAGACCAAGACAAAGAAATATTCTCTAAACTTAAAGAGGGAGAAATTGATGTTAAAATGAAAGAAAAAACCAAGCCAATTCTTCAAAAACTAATATGGGCAAATACTAATCGTAGTTATGAAGTTGATGAATTGGAACCAGTTATTAATGAATCAAGCATTCCAACAATTGTTATGGGAGATTTTAACGATACCCCTTTTTCCTACACTTATAGACAATTCTCAAAAAAACTAAGCGATGCTTTTGTTTCTAAAGGTTCTGGATTTGGAACAACATATAATGGTGATTTTCCAGCTTACAGAATAGATTATATTCTTTATGATAAGTCCTTTTTCAAGGTTAGAAGCTTTGAAAGAGAAAAATTAGACTACTCCGACCACTACCCAATTTCTTCAATCCTTAGCCTAAGCAAAACAAAACAATAAATAAAATGATAAGCACAGATGAGCGTTACCAATTTGTTATTGAATATTTTAAAAAGGAAAGACCAGTTGCTCAAAGTGAATTAAACTATAATAACCCTTTCCAGCTACTTGTGGCTGTTATTCTTTCAGCCCAATGCACTGACAAAAGAGTGAATATGGTTACTCCAAAAATTTTTGAGAAATATCCATCACCAGAAAAACTCTCACAAGCGAAATATGAGGAATTATTTCAAATAATGAAATCTATTTCTTATCCAAACAATAAGGCAAAGAATCTAATTTCAATGTCTCAAAAATTAGTAGAAAAGTTTAATTCTGAGGTTCCTGATAACCTTGAAAATTTATTAGAATTGGATGGAGTAGGGCGTAAAACGGCAAATGTAATCACATCGGTTATTTTTAATCAACCAAATATGCCTGTTGACACTCATGTTTTTAGAGTAGCAGCAAGAATAGGATTAACCATAAATGCAAAAAACCCGCTCCAAGCAGAAAAACAATTAATTAAAAATATTCCTCAAGAGCTAATACCAATTTCACATCATTGGCTAATTCTTCATGGAAGATATGTTTGTGTTGCAAGAAAGCCATTATGTGAGAAATGTGGCTTAACTTCAATTTGTCTATTTTATCAAAATTCTCAATCTTAAACTAATGATTGTCAATCTAAGATTTAAGAAATTGAATCCAAGATTAATTAGTTATGAAAAGTTGAAAAAGTATTAATTGATACTAAAATACACAGAAATTTCGTTCCAAAGGAAAATAATTTGCAAATATTATGTACTTTTGCAAAGTAATTCAAAGTAATTCAACGTTTGAGTTAGATATAGAAGAATAAGAAAAAATTAAATATCAATAATTAATATGAAAAAAACAGCATTAGTCTTGTTAGGTCTTATTACAATTGCAATTCTTTTTGAATCATGTGCTCAAAAACGTTGTGATGCCTATCGTTCAACAAATCGATATAGAGCAGAGAATCTAAGATAATACTTAAACAACAAGAAAGGTAACATAATCTTTCTCAAAAGCAATTAATTAAAAAATTAAGGGTGTAGATTTTATCTATGCCTTTTTTTTGTTTTAACACAAATTAACAAATAAATTTGATTTAGTCGGGGTAGGTCATAATTTTTAAATTCTCCTGAGTTTAATGGTTTCCTATTTTTCAAATTTTTTGGTTCAAAGAAATCTCACCCAATTCCAAAAAAAAATCGAGTAGGAGAGGATAATTGTGTTTACATTCGTAGAGTTACATTTGTAAAATAATATGGTTTCTACAAATGTAAACAGAGAAAATACACAGAATATTTGTAACCTTAACATATTACAAATGTATTATGTTAAATTCTCACAACAAACTATATATTTTTTACATTAACACTATAAGCCAGATATATATATTGTTTATATGATGTAATTGATTAGTGTTTATTGAGTATTTTGATATAATTTTACGTCACTTATAATATTTGTATAAGTGTTTGAATAGTAATATATAAATTTAAAGATATAAACTGTAACTTTATTTCTTGTTAATCGTATTAGCAATATACAAATGTAAAAATGTTAAATTCACACTTGTGGATAGTTTACTTTTGTACAAATGTAAATATATTTACAAATGTAATTATTATGATACAAGAAAGAATACTTTTACTAATGAAATCTCTTGGGTTAAATCCTACGCAATTTGCAGATGAAATTGGAGTGCAACGTTCATCAATTTCTCATATTATTTCTGGGAGGAATAATCCTTCTTTAGACATTGTTACTAAAATTTTAAATAAATTTCCTGACATCGATTCAAACTGGCTTGTAATTGGTAAAGGCTCATTGGTTGGTAAAAATGAAATAAATTCTCATGAGAATAGAAATAATGAAATCTCAAGGCCTTCAGAAACACTTTTTGATGATTTGTCGGATAGTTTATTTAGTGATATTCAAAAAGATAATTCTCCAAAAATTGATAATAATAATATTTATGAATTACAAAGGAAAATTGAAATTCTTGAAGGCAAATCAAAAGTGAAAGAGAATCAATCAGAATCTAACGATAAACAAATAGAAATTCCAAAACCTGTAAATAATTGTATATCTAATTATGAAAATTCTCAACAATCAAATTCAACAAAACAAATAGTAAGAATTATAATTTTTTACTCCGATAATAGTTTTGAGGAGCTAACTAAAAATTAGATTTCTTTAGGCTTATTAACCAAATATCTTTATCTTTGCTGATTATTTAATTTAATAATTAATAAGATATATTTATTTATGCTTTTTCCAAATACTGATATTATTGATTTCCAAAACAAAATAAACGAATCTCAAACCATTACCTTAATCTCACACTTTAATCCTGATGGAGATACTATTGGTGCTGTTTCGGCTCTTTTTCACTATTTGAAATTAAAAAACAAAACGCTTAAAGTTCTTATCCCCAACGAATATCCTTCTTTTTTGGAGTTTGTCATGAAAGATGTTCCTCATATAATTGGTTCAAAACAAACTGATGATGCCAAACTTGCACTCTCGGAAACCGATTTAATAATTTGTTTAGACTTTAATTCTGTGAAAAGAGTTGGAGATTTTCTTCAAGAATTTCTAATAACATCCACAAAATCAAAAGTATTAATTGATCATCATCTTGAGCCTGAGGTAGAAAATTTTAATCTTATATTTTCAAACATTCAAGTTTCCTCAACTTGTGAACTTCTTTATGAAGTTTTGTTATTAATGGAAAATGGAAATTCATTTCTAAATCCAAATATATCAGAATCTCTCTATTTAGGCATTTGCACCGATACAGGAAGTTTTAGTTTTTCTTGCAATCATAGAAGAACTTATGAAGTTGTTGCTGATTTAGTTGACAATGGAGTTGATGTTGAATATGTTCACCAAATTGTCTTTAATACTTATTCAGAAAATAGGTTACGATTATTAGGCTTTTGTTTGTCCGAAAGATTAAAAGTTTTTCCTAAACATCGTGCAGCTTTTGTATATCTTTCAAAGAATGATTTAAGAAGGTTTAATTATCAAATTGGTGATTGTGAAGGTGTTGTTAATTTTTGTTTGAGTATGCAAGGAATTGAATTTGGAGCCCTTGTTACTGAAAGAGCTGACAGAGTAAGACTATCATTTCGTTCTAAATTTGATTTTGATGTCAACCTCTTTGCAAGAAAATATTGGAATGGTGGAGGACATAAGAAAGCCTCTGGGGGATATTCTTTTGATAAGTTAGAATTAGTGATTGAACAATTAACCACACAAATTGAAACATTTTAAGAAAAACAAAAAATGGGATCTAAATCATATACGTTTTTATTATTTCTACTTATGTTTATTGCTGTAGGCTGCAACGATAGTCACAATAATCATTATGCATTGGTTTTAAGAGAACAGAGAGAAAAACCAATTGAAAAATCAAAACAAGAACAAGTTGATCAGGCTCTTTTAAAAGCAAATCAAGTTATTAACGAAAAAGAACTACAACAAATTAAGGGTTATATTGAAAGAAGGAAATGGGGAATGAAAAAATTGAATACAGGAGTTTTTGTTGAGCAGTTATCTAAGGGAAAAGGTAAAACGATAAATTCAAATTCTATTGTTTCGATTGATTGTAAGATAGAACTTTTGGATGGAAAGAAAGTTTATGATTCAAAAATTGATGGACTAAAACAGATTAATTTTGGAAAGGAACAGTCTGTTATTGGTTTAATTTATGCCCTAAATAATATGAATGAGGGTACGAAATTAAGAGCAATTATTCCTTCGTTTTTAGCATATGGTTTGAATGGTGATGGGGATAGAATTCCTAAACGATCAAGCTTGGTTTATGAAATTGAAATTAAAGAAGTTAAATAATATTATATACAAATGAAGATTAGATTAGTTTTCTTAATAAATTTTGCTTTAATTAGTTTGTTTTTTTGGGGTTGTAAAAAAGAAAATAAAAGTGACTTTATTACAACAGAATTAGGGTTCTCCTTTAAACATTGTACCATAAACAAATCTTCTCCAAAAGCAAAACAAGGAGATATATTATATGGAGAGATGGAAATTAGAATGAATGACTCAACAGTAATATATTCAAATTATGGTAAGCCTGAAAGGTTATTTCAAATTCTAAATTCCAAAAATGGATCTGTTGACGAATTTCTATTGAATCTTCATATTGGAGATAGTGCCATAATAGTTATTCCTGGAGATAGTGTATCAAAATTTGTGAATAATATAAATACAAGCAAGAATGATAAACTATATTTTTATTTAAAGGTTCAACAAATAATATCAAAAAAAGAGATTGACCAAAATGAAAGAGAATTGTTGATTGTTGAGAAACAAGAATTTGACTCAATTGAATCCTATATTAGCATTCATTCATTAAAAGCAATAAAACAAGAAAGTGGGTTATATTTTATTAATAGTGTTGAAGGTAAGGGTGTAAAGCCAAACTTTGGAGACCAAGTAAGGGTGAATTATTCAGTTTCTACTATGGATGGAAAAATAATTGACACTAATATACTCCCAATTGCCAAAAAATCTAATCTTTATGGTGATTCAAGAAAGTATGAACCTTTTTCATTTATTTTAGGAGACGATGGTGTTATTGCAGGATGGACCGAAGGAATTTCGTTGATGAAACAAGGAGGGAGTGCTAAATTTATCATTCCTTCAAAATTAGCTTACGGACAGAACGCCTTTGGACCAATAAAACCTAATACAACTTTAATATTTGAAGTCACTTTGGTTGAAGTAATTAAAAAATAAATATCAATAAATAATAACTATATTAACATGAAAAAAACAATT
Source organism: Bacteroidales bacterium (assembly GCA_028709955.1). Classification (GTDB taxonomy): domain Bacteria; phylum Bacteroidota; class Bacteroidia; order Bacteroidales; family P3; genus UBA10566. The sequence goes on from JAQUTD010000033.1 coordinate 13,773, forward strand.
TTATTAGTTGTATGCACCATTTTTGCAACAACTCTATTCTCTCAAACCAACCTTTTAGAAGGGTTTACTACTTCCGACCAAGGAGTAAAGTATAAATTTGTTGAAAGAAATCCTTCTGGAGAGCAAGTTCAAAAAGACGACCTGATAATTGGTAGATTTTCTATCAAATTTGGTGATTCATTGGTTGCTGATGGATCAAAGATGCAATCACAACCCATAGTTAGAGCCGATGATGCCTCTAAAATATTTAAAGGGGATTTGATTGATGGAATTCTAATGATGAAAAAGGGAGAGACTTGCATTTTTGCTTTTGAAAGAGATTCAATAGTGAAACTCTTTGGAGGAAACGTTCCTCCTTATTTTGTTGCAGGAATGTATGCATATTGGACACTTCAAATTGATGATATTAAAACAGCCCAACAACAAGTTGCTGAAGAAGAAAAAATGCGCAAAGAGCAAGAAGAACAAATGAAATTACAAAAGATAGTTTCTGACAGCCTATCAGCTTTAGAACCAACAACAATTGCAAAAGCTATAAAAGAATATGGTTTTGATGATAAATTGGTTAATGGTGTTTATTTCAAAAAGACATTAACAAACAAAACAAAACAAAAACCATTGGAGTCAGATAAGGTTAAGGTTCACTATATTGGTAAATTTACAAATGGTAAATTATTTGATACAAGTGTTGAATCAGCAGCAAAAGAAGCTAATGTTTTCCAACAAGGAAGACCTTATGAACCTCTTGAATTCACAATAGGAAAGAAAATGATGATACCTGGTTTTGAAGAAGCAGTAAAGATGATGAATAAAGGCGAAAAGGCTATAGTGCTTATTCCTTCAAATTTAGCTTATGGAGCTCAAGGAAGAGGAGAAATTGCTCCAGCAAGCCCACTTATTTTTGAACTTGAATTGGTTGATATTGAAAAAGGAGAGCCTGCACCAAAACAAAATGCAATTCAACCAATTAAAATGAACACTCAACCTAAAAAGAAATAATTTTTTTCTAAATAAACCCATATAAAACTTTCAAAATGGAATTAAATCTAAATAAACCCTTAATTTTCTTCGATATAGAAAGCACAGGAGTTAATGTTGGTCAGGATAAAATTATTGAAATCTGCCTCTATAAAGTATTTCCAGATGGGAAAAAAGAAATAAGGACATATAGAATTAATCCAGAAAGGCATATACCTGAAGAAACAACCAAAATTCACGGAATTAGTGATGAAGATGTTAAGGATAAACCAACCTTCAAACAACTTGCTGGAGAGTTAAATGCATTTATTGGCAATGCAGATTTGGCAGGATACAATTCAAATAAGTTTGATGTGCCACTTTTGGTTGAAGAATTTCTTAAGGCAGACATCGACTTTGATATCTCAAACAGAAGATTTGTTGACGTGATGAATATTTTTCATAAAATGGAATCTCGCACTCTAAAAGCAGCATATAAGTTCTATTGTGGAAAAGAATTAATTAATGCCCACTCAGCCGAAGCCGACACAAGCGCCACTTATGAAATTCTGCTTTCCCAATTGGACAGATATAATGGAGTTGAGTATGAAGATAGAGAAGGAAACAAATCAGTTCCAGTTGTGAATGACATCAAAGCCTTGCATGATTTCACCAAAAACAGTAAATGGGTTGATATGGTAGGTCATATTGTTATGAACGATAAAGAGCAGGAGTGTATTAACTTTGGAAAATATAAGGGAAGAGCAGTAGAAGAAATATTTCAAACCGATCCCTCTTATTTCTCATGGATGATGAATGCAGAATTTCCACTTTCCACAAAAAAAATAATAACAGAAATAAAACTTCGAGGATTTAACAAGAAGTAGATAGAAAAATGAGTTAACACATAGTAATTTCTGATTATAAAAAGGGAGGAAAGAATTAATTTTCCTCCCTTTATTTTATTACGAAGCGTGCAACTATCTGACATAAAACCATAAAAAAATCATTACACGATATATACTAAACTTCCTACCACAACAAAAAAAACATATTTAAATATGATAACTCAAACGATGCACACCTTTCAACAAATTATACGAAGTATAAATTATTTTTTATCAAGCTTACGCAAAAAAATTCGGCGTATAATTTTGAAAACTCGGCGTATAATTTCAAGCAATATTTTTTTCTCTGTCC
>JAQUTD010000034.1 GCA_028709955.1 Bacteroidales bacterium
CCTCCTGGGGTTGGATATTTTCCTGTAAAATACCAGTCACCCGTGTGGTTAGGGCATGCTTGGTGTAATCCTTCTATAGTTTGATAGACTATTTCTACTTCGGCTCTACAATCTTCTGGAGTTAGGAGCTTGGTTATTCTTGCTGTTATTTCATCGTTGGTGAATGGTTTGTAGATTTCCCTAACATAGTTAACTACTTCTTCTTTTGGAAGGGTTTCCTGTGCCTTGCACTTTTGATATACTTCATCAATAACATTCTGCATACCTCTTTCTTTTAGAAGATCTATTGTTGCATTAAATGCTATAAATTCTGTCATTCGTGACATATCTATTCCATAGCAATCGGGGTAGCGAATTTGAGGAGCTGAGGAGGCTACTACTATTTTCTTTGGGTTTAGTTTATCGAGTATTCTTATTATACTTTGTTTTAGGGTTGTTCCTCTAACTATACTATCATCAAGAACTACAAGATTGTCGATATGGTCACGAACTTGTCCATAAGTTACATCATAAACGTGTGCAACAAGGTCGTCTCTATCATTGTCATTTGTTATAAATGTTCTCATTTTAACATCTTTCACCACTAATGCTTCGCGTCTTGGTGAGTCTGCAAAGATTTCAAGGAGCTCTTCTTTTGTAATTCTCCCTTTTTCCTGGGTTTCTAAGATTTTTTCTATTCTTTTTTGGTCAATATATTCATTAAATGATTGCGCTAATCCTTGAAATGCAACTGAGGCTGTATTTGGGATATAGGATATTATTGTATTTTTAATGTCGTAGTTTATTGCTTTTAGGATGGAGTCTCTTAGGTTGCGTCCAAGTTTTTTTCTTTCTTGGTATATTGATGAGTCGGTTCCTCTTGAAAAGTATATTCTTTCAAATGAGCATTTTGAAAGTTTTTCATCTGGTGTCAGGACTTGTTCTATTGTAACTTGCCCATTTTTTTTAATTATTATGGCTTGCCCTGCATCAAGTTCTTTTACCTGATCGCTTTGCATATTGAGGGCAGTTAAAATTACTGGTCTTTCAGATGCAACTGCAACAAATTCGTCGTTTTCATAATAAAAACATGGTCTTATTCCACTTGGATCTCTTAAAACAAATGCATCTCCATGTCCTAACATTCCTGCTAAAACATATCCTCCATCCCATCGTTTGGAGGCTTTTTGAAGAATTTTGGCAATATCTATTTCTTCGGCAATTTTATTAGTTATTGTAATATTATCTAAGCCAGCATCTTTGTATTTGCGAAATAGAGTTTCTACTTCTCTGTCAACAAAATGTCCAATCTTTTCAAGAACAATTGCTGTGTCTGCTGCCTTAACAGGGTGTTGACCTAAAACAACTAACTTATCCATCATCTCATCAATGTTGGTTAGATTGAAGTTTCCTGCAAGCACCACCGAACGAGTTTTCCAATTGCTTTCTCTAAGGAAAGGATGTAGGTTTTCCATTTCATTCTTTCCAAATGTTCCATAGCGCAAATGACCTAAGTATAACTCTCCAAGAAATTTATCATCGGAAAAGGCTTTTGTTATTACGTCTTGAATTGGTTTACTGCTATTGCTTTTTTCAATATGAACATATGGAGTTCCTGGCTCTGTATTGAATTTTATTGATGCTAACCCTGCTCCATCTTGTCCTCGGTTATGCTGTTTTTCCATCAATAAATACATTTTGTTCAGTCCCCAATACTTAGTTCCGTATTTTTTCTCGTAATATTCCAACGGTTTTTTGAGGCGAAGCAATGCAATTCCGCATTCGTGTTTAATACTATCACTCATATTTTTTAGGATATTGGCACTCTTCTATCAATTCCAAAGCAATTTTTTGTTACTTTCACTGCTGTTGGACACTGACGACGTTTCCATTCATTTATTCTTACTAACTTAATTATTCTATCAATTATTGTCTTGTCTGCTCTAAGGGATTCTTTCTCAAATATTTCTACTATCTCTTGTGAATTTCTATAATTATCCAAATGTTCCTCAAGTATTCTATCTAAAATATCATAATCTGGCAAAGAGTCTGAATCTTTTTGCCCCGGACGAAGTTCTGCTGAAGGTGCTTTATTTATAGAATTCCAAGGAATAGGCACTTGAGTTGAATTAGGATTTACCTTTAACCATTGATCATTAATGTATTTTGATAACTCCCAAACTTCTGTTTTATATAAGTCAGCTAATATGGAAATTGAACCGGAGGTATCTCCATAAAGAGTTCCATATCCAACTGCTGCTTCAGATTTATTTGTTGTGTTTAGAAGTGCGGCTCCAAATTTATTTGCAAACCACATCAAACTAACGCATCTCAAACGACTTTGTATGTTTTCCTCTGCAACATTGAATGTTTGATTTGGTAAAATTGAATTGAAAGTATTGCTACATTGTTCAAAACACTCTTTAATTGGAACAATATAATGTTCTATATCTAGGTTTTTTGCAGAATCTAAGGCATCTTTTATTGAGTGGTCGGAAGAATATTCCGATGGCATTAAAATTCCAATAACATTTTCTTTTCCGAGAGCATTTACGGCAATTGCAACAACAAGAGCCGAATCAATTCCTCCAGAAAGTCCAAGAACTGCTTTTTTTATTTGATTTTTATGGAAGTAATCTTTAACAGCAAGGGTTAGGGCTTGATATAGATTTTGTAGTTTTGATGGAGAGTTTTGAAAAATTGGTTTTAGGGCTGTTGTTTCAAATGTTTGAGATTTATAATCAAAATGAGGGAGCAATCCACAAAGTTCTCCTTTTGAATTTAAAATAAAGCTTCCTCCCGAAAATAGAAATCCCCCCTCGGCACCTGTCCTATTACAAAAAACTAATGTGGTTTGAAGTTTGCGAGCCAAAACAACCAATTCATCTAATAAGTCTTTTTGTCTCTGGTGATAGAACAAAGTATTTGAGCAAATTATCAGTATATCAATGTTGGTTTTCTTTTCAACAAAATCTTTCAAATCTTCCAAAAAACCAAATCCTAAAACTTGACTCTTATAATTAATAGTTTCTACTCCCTCTCCTTTATCAAATCCAATGTCTAAAGGAGAAAGATTTTTCTTTGTTGCCAAAGCTAAAATCTCTCCCTTTTCAATCATCACCAAGGAATTATACTTTTTGCCTTCTATTTCAATAGGAGTTCCAAATATTAAATCTCTTTTTTCAGAAATCAAATTATCACAAACATGAGATGAAGAAGCAAATAAATCGTTGTAGGAAGTTGAATTATACAAAATCCCTCCACTAACAGAAAGTTCGGGGAAAACAGATAATACATCAGAATTTACTTCCTTTAAACAATCAATAATTATCCCTTTGTTGAAACTAAATCCTAAACTTTTAGGGTTTAGTTGGTTTATTTGAATTTTCATTTATTCTTTTAAGGCTTGGCGGATTTGACCCTCAAGCTCTGACATTAGTTCTTCGTTATCTAAAAGAAGTTGTTTTACAGCTTCACGCCCTTGTCCAAGTTTAGTTTCTCCATAACTAAACCAAGAACCACTTTTCTTTATTATATTTTTTTCTACTCCCATATCAACAATTTCACCAACTTTTGAAATGCCTTGACCAAATGTTAAATCAAATTCAACTTGACGGAAAGGAGGCGCTAATTTGTTCTTAACAACCTTAACTCTTACTCTGTTTCCAACGTTTTGATCTCCTTCTTTAATTGCTTGAATACGGCGAATGTCTAAACGGATTGATGAATAGAACTTTAATGCATTTCCACCGGTTGTTGTTTCTGGGTTGCCAAAAACAATCCCAATCTTATCTCTTAATTGATTAATAAAAATACAACAGCAATTTGTTCTACTTATGGTTGAAGTTAACTTTCTAAGCGCTTGTGACATTAAACGTGCTTGAAGCCCCATCTTACTATCTCCCATTTCTCCATCAATTTCTGCCTTCGGAGTAAGTGCGGCAACAGAGTCGATAACTATTATATCAATTGCTCCTGAACGGATTAAATTATCTGTTATTTCAAGAGCCTGTTCTCCATTGTCAGGTTGTGAAATGAAAAGATTATCTATATCAACACCTAATTTTTGAGCATAAGAACTATCGAATGCATGTTCGGCATCAATAAATGCTGCAACACCTCCAACTTTTTGAGCCTCTGCAATTGCGTGAATTGCTAAAGTTGTTTTACCCGAACTCTCAGGTCCATAAATTTCAATAACTCTTCCTCGTGGCAAACCTCCAATTCCAAGAGCTATGTCTAACCCAAGAGATCCTGTTGAAATTACATTGACCTCAACAGCTGGCTTATCTCCAAGCTTCATTATTGAGCCCTTGCCATAATTCTTTTCAATCTTATCAATTGTTGATTGTAACACTTTTAACTTTTCAAGCTTTGAAGTGTCAGTTGAATTTTCTTTTGCCATAATTTTGTTTGTGATATATTTATACTTTACTAATATTTATTTCTAACTCAATTCCTTCAATAACATCTATTTTTGAAACAGATTCCATTTTATGATTGCCCATAAATAAAGAAAAATTATCGCTTTTTCTTACTAATGACAATTCCTGCGTAAGGGTTTCTCCTGTTATATAATCTCTATATTCTTCAATAGTTTGCTCTAAAAGTGAGTTGTATTCAATTTCTACATTAATGAAATCTGTTATTTCAAAGTTTTTGTCTTTTCTAATGTTTTGAATCCTGTTGACTAACTCACGAGCAATTGCTTCTCTGAGTAATGATTCTGTTATTGTTGTATCAAGAGCAACAGTTATATTCCCTTCGTTTAAAACAACCCAACCTGGAATATCTTGCGTTACTATATCAACATCAGAAGTAAGAAGTTCTATTTTTTCACCATTAATGTCAATATATATCTTTCCATCTCTTTCAATTTCAGAAATTCTATCTTGTGATAATTGTTCTAAGCTAAGGGCAATTGCTTTCATCTTTTGACCATATTTTGGACCTAAGGTTTTGAAATTTGCTTTTGCTTTCTTTATCAAAATATTGTTTTGTGGGGAAAGGAATTCTATTTTTTTTACATTTACTTCCGATAGAATTAATTTTTCAACACTTTCAATTTGAAATATAAATTCTTGGTTTGGTGTTGGAATCATTATTTTCTGGAGAGGTTGACGTACCTTCAAATTATTTCTTTTTCTTAACGAAAGAACCATTGAACAAATCTTTTGAGCCAATTGCATTCTTTCCTCTAATGCCTTGTCTTGTAGTTTTTCATCAACCTTTGGAAAGTCTGTGTGGTGTACTGAGCTAATAGAACTATTATCGTTTGATTTGTATCTACGAGTTACGTTGTTTAAATCTAAGAATAGTCTATCTGCAAAGAATGGAGCTATTGGAGACATTAGTTGAGAAATAACTTCTAAACAAGTGTAAAGAGTTTGATATGCTGAAATCTTATCATTTGTGTATTCTCCCTTCCAAAAACGACGACGACATAAACGAACATACCAATTGCTTAAATACTCATCTACAAAATTTCCAATTGCTCTTGCAGCACGTGTTGGTTCATATTCATTGTATGAAGAATCAACCATTTTAATTAATGAATTAAGCTCTGAAAGAATCCAACGATCTATTTCTGGTCTTTCTTCGTAGTTGATTTCTGCTTCTTTGTATTCAAATGAATCTATGTTTGCATAAAGAGCAAAAAAACTATAAGTATTATATAAAGTACCAAATAACTTTCTACGAACCTCATCAACTCCTTCTATATCAAATTTTAGATTTTCCCAAGGTTGTGAGTTGGAAACCATATACCAACGTGTTGCATCGGCTCCATATTTTTCAATAACTTCAAACGGATTAACACCATTTCCAAGGCGTTTTGACATTTTGTTTCCATTTTTATCCAAAACTAAACCATTCGAAACAACATTTTTGAAAGCAACAGAATCAAAAACTAATGTTGATATTGCATGTAGTGTAAAGAACCATCCACGAGTTTGGTCAACTCCTTCTGCAATAAAATCTGCAGGGAAGTTTTTCTTCAATTCATTCTCACTACATTCAAAAGGATAATGAACCTGAGCATAAGGCATTGCTCCTGAATCAAACCAAACATCAATTAGATCCGTTTCTCTAATCATTTTTTCCCCTTTTGAAGAAACTAATATAACATCATCAATATATGGACGATGTAAATCAAAATTATTATAGTCTTTTGAAGAGTATTTATTTTCTTCCATATAGCCTTTTGCTATACTCTTGCCTATTTCATTACTCAACATTTCAACTGAAGTTATGCAAATCTCTTCTTTTCCATCTTCAGTTCTCCAAATAGGAAGAGGAGTCCCCCAATAGCGTGAACGGGAAAGATTCCAATCCACCAGGTTTTCCAACCAATTGCCAAAACGACCAGTTCCAGTTGATTCTGGCTTCCAGTTAATCGTTTTATTTAACTCAATCATTCTATCCTTAAGAGCTGTTGTACGAATAAACCAAGAATCTAATGGATAATATAAAATTGGTTTATCTGTTCTCCAACAATGTGGATAGTTATGGATATGTTTTTCTATTTTAAAGGCTTTATTTTCTTGCTTCAACAATAATGCTATTTCAATATCAAGGCTTATATCTTTTTCTGTAAGCTTACTATCGAAAGCATTCTTAACATATTTACCTTCAAATTGAGAGTAAAGCTCTCTATTTATATTATTTTCAACAAAATCATTATCCAGTTCTTCTATTTTAAAGAACTTACCACTTCTATCAACCATTGGCTGACGTTTTCCTTCTTTATCAATAAGAACTAATGGTGGGATTCCTGATTGCTTTGCCACTCTGTCATCATCAGCACCAAAAGTTGGAGCAATATGAACAATACCAGTTCCGTCATCAGTTGTTACAAAATCTCCTCCAATAACTCTAAACGCACCTTCTTGAGGTTTAACCCATGGCAAAAGTTGCTCATATTCCATTCCAACTAATTCTTTTCCCTTGCATTCTTTTATAACTCTGTATGGAAGAACTTTGTCATTTTGATTATATTCCATTGGTGAGTCTTTAGACTCTTCGGAAAAGAAAGAGTTCATTAATGGTTTCCCTAAAATAATAGTTATCGGTTTTGCAGAATATGGATTGAATGTATCTACCCAAACATAATCTATATTTGTCCCAACAGCTAAGGCAGTGTTAGAAGGAAGTGTCCATGGAGTTGTTGTCCAAGCAATAAAATATGCTTCTTTATACTCATCTGACTTTATCTTAAATTGAGCTACCATGGTTGTATCTTTTACATCTTTATAGCAACCAGGCATATTTAATTCATGAGAGCTTAATCCTGTTCCTGCCGCTGGAGAAAAAGGTTGAATAGTGTAGCCTTTATATAAAAGACCTTTGTTGTATAACTCTCCAATCAAAAACCAAAGAGTTTCAATATATTCATTTTTAAATGTTATGTATGGGTTTTCTAAGTCAACCCAATACCCCATTTCTTTTGTTAACCTATCCCACAAATCCTTATATTTCATAACCTCGGCCCTACAAGCTGCGTTATAATCGTCAACTGAAATGTTTTTTCCAATATCTTCTTTGGTTATACCTAAATTCTTTTCAACACCTAATTCCACTGGCAAACCATGAGTATCCCAACCTGCCTTACGAGCAACATAATATCCTTTCAAGGATTTATAGCGACAAAAAATATCCTTAATTGCTCGAGCCATAACATGATGAATTCCTGGCTGACCATTAGCTGATGGAGGCCCTTCATAGAAAATAAATTCTTTACTTCCTTGTCGAAGTTTTAGACTATTTTCAAAAATATTATTTTCTTCCCAATACTTAAAAATATCCTTGTTAATTGCAGTTAAATCAAGCTGTTTGTATTCTTGATATTTCTTTCCCATACCCTTTTTCCTAAAAAAATTATGATTAATTATTAACTTGCAAAAGTACTAATATAATTAGAAAAATCAAAACATAAAATTTAACCTATTCCGTTTTTTAAAAAAAACATCTCTATCATTTAATTATAACACTATATATTAAGATATTAAAAGATAATTTTTGAAATAAAACTAAAAGAAAAGCAAAAAAAGGGTTGAAAAATTTGGTAGGAATGAAAAAGGTTGTATTTTTGCAACCTCAATAGGGAGCATAGCTCAGCTGGTTCAGAGCACCTGCCTTACAAGCAGGGGGTCACAGGTTCGAACCCTGTTGCTCCCACACAATCAAAAAGAGACTATCTCATAATTCATGAGACAGTCTCTTTTTCTATTTTAAATCATTTAAAACACTGATAAATTCAAATTAAACCTTGTTTGCTCAGAATTAATTCAAAGATAAATTTTATATGTTGGCAACATACTAACAATATGTTGGCAACTTACTAATCATAAGTTGGCAACTTACGAAAATTAAATCAAGTTTAATTTTATCTAAAAACCTTTAACCCCTTCGGAGTAATACTATAAATCCTTTAATCCTGATTCTGAAGAAAAAAGCTAACTCAAAATTTCCCCTTAATAAAAAAGACTTTTCCCTTTCTTAATTCTAAAGTTCAATAAAACTTTTAACTGAGGGTAAAACTTTATTATCTTTGCATAAGAAAAATATATATTTTATGACTAAAAACTGGACTAAGGAATTAAGTATTATTGCAATTATACTGTCAATAAGTGCAATTATTATGGGAATATTTATTATGGCAAAAACTGCTCCAAAGAATGATGAAGCCCAGTATAGAGATTTAGTTAAACAATATTATCAAAACTTTGCAGCTCCAATTCCTGAAAAAGTTACTTTTTGCGGGCAAGAGGTCCCAATTGACAATGTATTTGTTAGAGAGGCTTTAGACAGGGAACTAATTTCTATTATGTATAACCACTCCACTACTTTTTTAATCCTTAAAAGAGCTGAAAGATATTTTCCAGAAATTGAAAAGGTTTTGAAAAGCCAAAATATTCCAGATGATATCAAATATTTAGCTGTTGCCGAAAGCGGGTTAGCGAATGTTATTTCACCTGCAAGAGCAGAAGGATTTTGGCAATTTGTCCTCCCTACTGCAAAGGAATATGGATTAGACACATTAGTTGGTTGGGATGAAAGATATGATTTAGAAAAGTCAACTATTGCTGCTTGTCAATACCTAAAAAACAAGAAAGAAATTTTCAACGATTGGCCCTTAGCTTGTGCTGCATACAATTCTGGGGAAACAGGAGTGAAAAATCGGATGAAAGATCAGGGTTGTGATAATTATTGGGATTTATATACCAATACAGAAACTTCACGCTATGTATATCGAATTATTGCTTACAAACTAATTATGGAAAATCCCCAACAATATGGTTACTATTTTCGGAAGAAAGACACCTACCTTGCCATTCCAACTCAGGAGCTTATTATCGATTCCTCAATAAATGATTTATATGCATTTGCAAAACATGTAAATGTTCCTTACAAATACCTTAGAAACTTAAATCCTGCAATAAGAGGGAGTAAAATTGTAAATAAAAACAACAAAAAGTTAAAACTATTTATTCCTTCATCAAATAGCTTGTCATGGGAAAACTTAACTAAAGATCTTAAACACGAATCAATCCAGATAGGATGTGAGGGGGAAGAAATTTAGAATAAAAATAAGAGCTCAAAAACTTTTTAAGGGTTTTGAGCTCTTATTTTTATACTTATTCAAAAACTAAGTATAATCTTTAACTCTAATTTAGTCAACCATAATAACTAAACATTTGCTTCCTCTCCAAAATTGTTCTGGATTTGTAATGCGAAGTGATGAAGGGGTCTTTTCTTCTCCTTCTAATGAATATGATGAAGTAGGGTGAGATGTAACAATTTTTATTTTCTTACCGGTCAAAGGAATTTCTTGAGTATTTCTAATGTCTATTTTAGTTAAGTTTTCATATTCTGTATTATTTGCTAAAACAGATGATTTTCCTATTCCAATAAATCCTCCTTTTCTATCAATCAATTTTTTTAAAATAAGTTCTTTCTTTGTTCCAACAACAAAATATGCTGTATTTTTTTCATCTTCAATTTTCATTATTTGAGCATCCTTATTCTTTGTTTTAGAGTTAAGGTCTGCAACATCTTTTGTTAAGTTGTCAATTTGAATGTTTTTCTTTGCTAATTCTGCATTTAGAGCTTGTATTTGCTGTTCTTGTTCCAAAATTCTTGCTTCAAGACTTTGTACAAAATTCTTTAGCTGTTGGTTTTCTTTATTGTTCTTATTCATTTTAGCATTAACATTTGCTATCTTTCTTCTATTTTCAGATAATAGATTGTTTATAGTTTCAATATTTGACTTAATGCTTGATTTTGTATCTTTAGATATTTCTCCTGTTGAGTTAGCAACTTTTGATACTTTAGAATATTTGTTTGTAACTTCATTAAGGGATGAATCAATGTCGTTAAGTTCTTGGAATAATGATTCTAATTCACCATCCTTTGCTGACATTAATTGAGCAAAAGAATCATGAATTTGTTTCTCTCTTGCTTGTTGTTCTTTTTCGTTTTGGCAACCAAAAAAAGATACTATTGCAAATAAACCGATGATTAATAAACTTTTCTTCATTTCAAATTTTTTATTTAATGATTATTTAATTTTCTATCTAAATATACCTTGAACTTACAAAATTAGTATTTTTTTTTGACATTACAATATATTAAACCACAATATCAAAAAATATTTTAAACTCTAATCCATTAATTAGCTCGCAAAAAAGTAGTAATATTGCAGATTATTTCTATTTTAAATGAATAAAGAAGAACTTGAAATATTTGGAGCCAAGGCTCATAACTTACAGAATGTTTCTTTGTCGTTACCAAGAAATTCACTTGTAACAATTACTGGATTAAGTGGGAGCGGAAAGTCCTCTTTGGCTTTCGACACAATTTATGCTGAAGGTCAAAGAAGATATTTAGAAACTTTCTCAACATACATACGTTATTTTCTTGGCACAATAGAAAGACCAAATGTTGAAAAAATTACAGGGCTTTCTCCAGTAATTTCTATTGAACAAAAGACAACAAACAAAAATCCTCGTTCAACAGTTGGAACAACAACAGAAATTTATGATTTAATCCGTTTGCTTTTTGCAAGAGTAGCTGATGCCTATTCCATAAATACTGGAGAAAAAATGGTTAAGTATTCTGAAAAACAGATTATTGAAATAATTGAAACAAACTTTACTGACAAAACAGTTTTTATATTAGCCCCTGTTGTTAAGGGGAGAAAAGGTCATTATAGGGAGTTGTTTCTTTCAACAGCAAAAAAAGGATTCTTAAAAGTTAGAATTGATAAGGTTATTACCAATATTAGCTCTGGAATGCAATTGGACAGATACAAAATTCATGATATTGAAATAGTGGTTGATAAAATTAAGGTTTCTAATCAGAACAACACAAGACTTAAAAAATCTGTTGAAACTGCTTTCAAGCATGGAAATGGGACTTTGATGCTTTTAGATGAGCAGACCAATGAAATTAAATATCTCAGTCGTCAATTAATGTGTCCCACAACAGGAATTTCATATCCAGAACCGGAACCAAATACTTTTTCGTTTAATTCTCCATATGGAGCATGCCCATTTTGTAATGGATTAGGAGAAATGAATTTAGTGGACTTAAAGAAACTAATCCCTGACAACAGTAAATCTTTAAATCAAGGAGGGTTAGTTCCATTGGGCAAACCAAACAAAAGTTCTTGGTTTACAAAACAGCTTGAGGCCTTAGGGAAAAAAATGGATTTTAATCTTGATACTCCTATACAAGAAATCAGTGAAGAGGCAATTCAGGTAATATTATATGGCTCTGAAATGGAACTTGAAACCTATGATTCTAATCTTGGGATTAGATCCTTAAGTAAAGATAAATTTCAAGGAATTGTAAACTATATAAATTCTCAAATTGGGGAAAATACTCCAGCCTCCATTCAAAAATGGGCAAATAGCTTTATGAACACAATTCAATGTCCGCATTGTAATGGGAAAAGGCTTAAACCAGAATCGCTACAATTCAGAATTTTGGATAAAAATATTGCGGATTTAGTATCTATTGATTTAAAAGATCTTTCCATTTGGTGTGAAAATATTTTAACAAAAATTCCTCAACGAAAACAAGAAATTGCGAAAGAAATTCTAAGAGAAATAAATACAAAAATCAACTTTCTTTTAGATGTAGGATTAGGGTATTTAAATCTAAATCGTGAAACTCGTTCTCTATCAGGAGGTGAAAGTCAAAGAATTCGTTTAGCCACACAAATAGGCTCACAACTTGTGAATGTTTTATATATATTGGATGAGCCAAGCATTGGTTTACATCAAAAAGATAATGTAAAACTAATTGGAGCTTTAAAAAAGCTTAGAGATGCAGGTAATAGTGTTATTGTGGTTGAGCACGACAAAGAAATGATTTTGGAGTCAGATTGGATAACAGATATTGGACCAGGAGCAGGAATAAATGGAGGGAAGATAATATTTAATGGGAAACCTAAGGATTTAGTTGAAGGGAATTATAGTTCCATAACTGGTGATTACTTAAAAGGTATTAAGAAAATTGAAGTTCCAAAAGACATAAGAAAAGGTAACGGCTTATTTATTGAACTTATTGGATGTAATGGTAATAACTTAAAAAATGTAGACTTAAAAATTCCTCTCGGAAAGTTTGTTTGCATAACAGGAGTTTCTGGTAGTGGAAAATCATCATTAATAAATAATACTCTTCATCCCATTCTAAATCAATTTTTCTTTCGTGCTGAAAAAAAACCTCTACCCTACAAAGAAATAAAAGGAATTGGCAACATTGACAAGGTTATTGAAATAAATCAATTTCCTATAGGAAAAACTCCACGCTCAAACCCTGCAACATTTATTGGTGTATTTGATGAAATTAGAAAAGTATTTGCATCCCTACCAACTGCAAAAATCAGAGGCTACCAACCTGGAAGATTCTCCTTTAATGTAAAAGGAGGAAGATGCGAAACATGTCAAGGAGGAGGAGTTAAACAAATAGAGATGAATTTTCTCCCAGATGTATATGTTGTATGTGAAGAATGTAATGGGAAAAGATATAACAGAGAAACACTTGAGGTAAGATACAAGGGAAAATCAATAAGTGATGTTCTTAATATGAGCTTTGAGGAAGCAGTCCTATTTTTTGAAAATCACCCAAAAATCAAACGTCAACTTTCAATTGTTAAGGAAGTTGGATTAGGTTACATTACCCTTGGTCAACCATCAACAACACTCTCAGGAGGAGAAAGCCAAAGAATTAAACTTGCAGCAGAATTAGGTAAATTAGAAACAGGCAACACGTTATATATTTTAGATGAACCAACAACTGGGCTACATTTTGAAGATATAAGAATTTTATTGGATGTCTTGAATAAATTGATTTCTAAAGGGAATTCGATGATTGTAATTGAGCATAATCTTGATGTGATAAAAGTTGCTGATTACATAATTGATCTTGGCCCTGAGGGAGGAAAAGATGGAGGAAAAATAATTGCTGAAGGCACTCCAAACCAAATCATTAATAATCCAAATTCCCTCACGGGACAATATCTTAAAAAAGAGTTTGAGAAACAATTAATATAAAAGACAAATCTAAATATAATCCAGATAATTTGGATATGATTGTTTTTTTTGTAATTTTGCAAACTCATTTGGCGGGATAGCTCAGTTGGTTAGAGCGTCGGATTCATAACCCGGAGGTCACGAGTTCAACTCTCGTTCCCGCTACATTCTATTAAGAGTTGATATTCTTTGTCAACTCTTTTTTTTATATTCAAATTACATTAATCAAATGTTTCCAAAAAGAAAGAAATTGTAACATACAAAAATTTTGTTTTGTTTTTTAAAGTTATTTTCTATCTTTGCCTTATGAAAATACATATAACGTAAATTAATTATTAACATCAATTTAAGTTATTTCAATATGAAAGAGAACTGTATTGAAAAATACAATGAATTAGCCTTCAAACTAAGCAAAGAGACTACAAAGAAATACAGCACTTCTTTCTATTCTGCATCAAAATTCTTTGATCCAAAAACTCGCAAAGCAATTCATAGCATTTATGGATTTGTAAGATTAGCCGACGAGATTGTAGACAGCTTTCATGATTATGACAAAAAAACATTATTAGACAAACTTGAAGAAGAATACTCAATATCCAGCGAATTAGGGATTAGTACTAACCCAATACTGCATTCTTTTCTTATAACAGTAAAAGAATACAATATTCCCAAAGAATATATTGATAATTTCCTTAGAAGTATGAGGTATGATTTGGAAAAGAAAGAATACAAAACTAAGGAAGAGGCTAAGGATTATATCTATGGTTCAGCAGATGTTGTAGGACTTATGTGTTTAAAAATATTTTGCAGGAATAATAACGAGCTATTCGACAAGCTATATAATCCTGCAATGAGATTAGGCTCTGCATTCCAGAAGGTTAATTTCTTAAGAGACTTAAAAGAAGACGTTTTAAGTTTGGGTAGGACATATTTTGCTGATTTTAATATTGAGAAGTTTGATGAAGAAACTAAATTAGAACTAATTAAGGAAATAGAAGAAGACTTCAATGAGGCAAGACACGGAATCACAAACCTGCCAAAAGGTTCAAAATTAGCAGTATTAATTGCTTACAAATACTATTTATGTTTACTGAAAAAGATTAAGCAAACACCAGCAGAAAAGGTAATAGAGAAGAGGATAAGGGTTGATGATTTCAATAAACTCTTACTTTTAATCAATACAATAATTATGTATAAAATAAACCCAAGCGTATAATGATTAACGAAGAAATACTTGTACAATTGGTAGATGAAAAGGATAATCCAATTGGGCAAATGGAAAAACTACAAGCTCATATAGAAGCTAAACTACATCGGGCAGTTTCCTTGCTAATTATGAATTCTAAGGGAGAATGGCTTTTGCACCAAAGAGCAGAAGACAAATATCATAGCCCTGGACTTTGGACAAATGCATGTTGTACACACCCTTATATTGGAGAAAGCTATGAGGATGCAATTAAAAGAAGATTAATTGAAGAAATGGGAATGGAGATAAAAGAGGGATTGAAACATGAATTGGATTTTACCTATTTTGCAAAACTAAACGATAATCTTTATGAGCACGAATACGATAGGCTATTTAGTTTGAATTGCGACCAAATTCCAATCCCAAATCCTGTGGAGGTTAAGTATTGGAAATATATTAGCTATGAAGACCTTAAGAAAGATATTCATGAGAATCCAAATAATTACACTGAGTGGTTCAAGATTATATTTTCAAAGATAAGTTATAAGGAAAATGAATAAGCTAAGCACTAAGGATGATTGGTTTTTTATTAGGAATATAATTATCTTCTATTCTGTCGGTATTATTGGTTTTTCATTCAACTATACCTATAAGCTATTTACATTTCTTAGTCCAATAATTCTAATACTTACTCTCTGCCTTTTGTTTTATTACGATAGGAAAACCACAGATAGGAAAAGGATATTATATTTCTCCTTTGTATTCCTTTCAAGTTATATTATTGAGATGATTGGTGTAAACACAGGACTATTATTTGGAGAATACCAATATCATCATGGCTTGGGAATCAAACTTTTTGACACTCCAATATTGATTGGGTTTAACTGGATATTAATGATATATATTACCAGCTCAATATTTCCTAAGCTAAGGTTTGGTTTTCTTTCTCAGGTTATTATTCCCTCAAGTTTGATGATCCTTTACGATATCATTATGGAAAGGGTGGCTCCTAAGATGGAAATGTGGTCGTGGGTGGATAATATTATTCCCCTTAAAAACTTTATTATGTGGGGGGTGCTTGCCTTTGTTTTTCATTCAATCAAATATTTACTAAAGATAGAGATTAAAAACAAGATGGCTCTACCTATTTATATTGCTCAAAT
>JAQUTD010000035.1 GCA_028709955.1 Bacteroidales bacterium
CAGGATGTAGTATGCAAGGTGGCAGGATGCACATAGTAAGGTGGCAGGATGCAGTGTGTAAGGTGGCAGGATGCAAGATTTATTCCTCATATAATTAAACTTTAATAAGGTCTTAGCACACTTATATCAGAAAAGAATAAAATTAAACTGTAGAAAATATCAAGAAATACACTTTGAATTCAGCTATACTTAACCTAATGGAAATTTAATCTAATCTTTTAAGTAATCTACAAGCATAAATACCCAAGCTGATTTTGATTTAACGTCTGAATATTTAATCGTTGAGGTATTGATAATTAATTTCCCATCCTTGTAAGTCCAAGGCATTTCTGGATACGGAGTATCTAAGAAATAAATTGTCATATCATCCTTTGGAGCTTTATCAAGCTTTAATACAAGATTATCTTTTGGAATGGAAAATGCAATTGCATAAAGATTATTTTTATTTGTTGTGTAGCAAACATAAGGTTTATTGCATCTATAGTCAGACTTCCATTTTGTTTTAATAGGTTCTTCTTTTTGGGATTTACTCTTCCATTTAAGACTAATTGAAGCTTCATGAGTTTTTTCTACATACTCAACATAAACTTTATATTCTTCATCTTTATTAAGTTTGACTTCATAAGAATTAATATTATTCTTTGTGTCAATTATTAGTTTATCGTTTAAATATACTAAAGCATAATCATCAGCTTGACAAGTAATAGTATATTTTTCTGAAAACACAGGCTTAATAACTCCTTCCCATTTAACAGAAAAATTATCTTCTGAAATTAGTTTTTTAGGAGAATTTCTTACCCAATCAAAGTTTATAACACTATCAATTAAACCAGGTATTGCTATCATTGATTCATCATAAGGTTTGATATAAGGCTTAGAACCATAAATAGCTTCACCATTACGCAATAACCAATTACCTAAATCTAAAAGCCTTTCTTGTTGGAGTAGAGGAATCTTCCCATCGGCAGAAGGACCAACGTTTAAGGTAAGTCCACCACCACCAGCAACAAGCTTAACAAAATGACGGATTATTTCTTCGGAGCTTTTATAGCTTTCAATACTTTCATTTCTATTTAATCCAAAACTTCTTCCTATGCCTCTACACTCTGCCCAAGGACGAGAGGGCTCAATAATACCAGCACTATATTCAGGAGTGATAAAGCCATGATTAAAGCCTCCGCCCCAACGGTCATTCACAATAGCCTTTTCTCCAACTGTTTTATAATACCAATCAACAAGTTCATCTGAACCAAAGGCTTTAGCAGAATGATCCCAGTCTCCGTCAGAGAATATGATTGAGGGTCTAAACTTAGTAACCAATTCTTTGAACTGAGGGTGCATATGTTGGCGAACATAGTTTTCGATAGAGATATTTGTATCAATAGTCCAACGATATAAAGGATTTGTCCATTCTGTAAGAGAATAATATAATCCCATTTCTAATCCTTTTGCACGAACAGCATCGGTAAGCTCTTGACAAAAATCTCTCTTTGGAGCAGTCTCATAGGAGTTCCACCCCTTTGAATAGGCGGAGTTCCACATTGCATAGCCATCATGATGCTTCGAAGTAAAAAGTACATACTTAGCACCAGAGCGCTTAAAGAGATTTGCCCACTCATTAGCGTCGAAAAGCTCAGCCTTAAAAATATTCTTATAGTCCTCGTACTTAAAATTCTCTCCAAATACCCTCTCCTGAAAATTTATCCTTGCGCTATCTCCAGAGATTAATCCCTTATAGAACCATTCAGCATATTGCTCAGGAGCAGACCAAGAAGGTACTGAGTATAACCCAAAATGGATAAATATACCAAGCTTTGCGTCGGAAAACCATTTTGGATAAACTCTTTCGGTTATTGATTTTGGTCTTTCAACTTGAGAAAAACAGGAAAGAGAAAATAGCAATGTAATAATTAAGACTAAGGATTTTGATTTCATAATTATATCTTTTATGAGGCTGATAAACTTAAGAAATTATTCCACAACAATATCATATACCCTTCCTTCAATATCTTTCTTTGGATAAGGCAAAAGGTTTTGGTCAAAGATTACTGGAGGCCAAAACTCTGAATAATGATATTCTTGAGTTACTACTCCAACCATTTGGTTATTTGGGATAGAGGTGAACTTATCGCTCATATAACCTACAACATACATTTTATCGGGTGAAGCTCCTATCCTCCAAATTATCTCATTAGGCTTCCACTCAATCTCGAAGTAATAGAAGTCATTCTTAAATATATTGTTCTCAATTGCAGAGCGTATTGTTAGAGCACGATACGCCTCAGACCAACGATGATATGAGAAGTCTTGGTTATTGTATTTATACTTATGAATACCTTGTTTGAAATAATCTTTAGGCGTTTGACAAGCCAAATCCCAATTAGTGCAAGCAAGAACACATTCATTTTTATTGTATGGGTTATAGTTCTTTTCCTTATGTTCTTGGTCTGGCCAGTATTTTGATGTTTTTATTATCTCAATATCTATCTCAGAGTAGTTAGTATTTGGACTTCTTCCTGCATCTTCTCCCACACCTTGACCAGCCTTTACATATCCTTTGTCTGGACATATTCTACGTTTATTCCAATCAAAATCGGATTGATAGATTAGCCAAAAAGCATTTGTTAGACCACTCCATACACCTGAAGAGTTTAGTTGAGCCGGAAACTTTATTTTTCCTCTAAACTTTCCGTAAGTGAAACCAACCCTCGTGCTTATACCAACACTTTCTTTTCTTGGCTTATTCATTCTATTCTCGTTGCCAGGATTTATTAAAGAAATATATCTTCCCTTATCATCAACTCTAACTGTCTTTCCAGGGTAATCAGATATATATGGAAAATCAATAATCCTTGTCTTAAGGTCGGAGTATTTCTTTTCGTTAGCTCTATATTTTTCCACTGTATATGAATCGTCAAGAATATCTTCAACCACAGGCAAATTCTTAAGCTTGAAATGTTTACTTATACTATGGAAGAATTGTTCATAAAGAGCATTATTAAATAGACTATCGTCGTTACCAACCTTCCCATTGTTTGGGAATATTTTAAAGTCATTTAATGGATATTTTAGAATATCTACAAATACGCCTCTTTCAGGAGAAATAACTGCTCGAAGATTTAGATTTTGCTTAGCAATAGTATAGCTCACTCCCTTTAGTTTATTTCCTTTCCCATATTTGAAATATTGGTAAGGATTGATAAACCCATTAATAGAATCAGATACAGAAATATTCTTTACCCCTTTTGGTAATTGATTTAGGGCATCTTGAGTAACTACAACGAGCATAAAACTATATTTCCCTGTTCTTGGGTTACGTTTCCAACGGTTGTTTGTTTCTCCCACTTGTGTGTTGTAGTTTAATATCCAACACATATCGAGATAGAGCTGAGTTTCAACGGAGTTTTTATTAACCTTGGCTTTTTCTTTAATGGCATTATACCATTTAATATCTTTCTTTATAGACTCAACTCCCTTCAATATCTCTTGCTCAGTAACATTAGTCCTTGGCTTAGATCCAAAATATTGTTTTTCATTTCTCGGATTGCCAAGAATTCTGAATGCATCCTTTATCTCTCCACTGCTAGGAACTTCTTTGAATTCAATATCTGTATCTTCCCAAGAACCATAGAAGTTTTCGTTGGCAAATTTTAAGTTTTCCTCATATTTATATGACTCATTTTGGTAGTATATCTTATAAAAGAGTTTCTCCTCGCCTTTGTTTACTGATGCTTTAAAGTGGAAAAGTCCGTCATTTGATTGATTATTTGAAGGTATAATTATTCCTTGAGTTATAGAATTGTTTAAATCCATAAACATTGAAAGTGTATCACCATTATTACCCTTCTCTTCACATAAAGCGGTTTTTTCAATATTTGAGAAATCAATATTGAATTCATTAATTATATTTTCTTTTCTGCAACTTGTACCAAGAAGAATTATTGAAAAGATAACTAATAGATTTAAGTTTTTGGTTGATATTAGCTTTGTTTTAGAATACATATCCAATTTTAAAAGAATTAGTAATTTGAATTGTTTTTCCAGTTGATGGATCTTTTAGTATATCGGTCATACTCCTTTGAAATTGATAACCATAGAAGAATCTTCTAAATCTCACTTCAATCTCACTTTGAATTCCCCAAACATTTTTATTTAAATAATCTCTATGTTCAACGCCATTCAAATAAGCTCTACTATCAAAAATATAACTATAAAATCCTCCTAAAGAGACTGAAAATTCATAACCATTATCAGGAGTATTTGCCTTTAGAGAAAGTAGAATAGGAACAGAAGCGCTATGATACTTTACTTCTGATTCATGTCTTTTTGCTCCCAAATAATTATAATTAACACCAGTTTTAATTGCAAAGAAGTTACTTAATTCAAATTTGCCAAAAAAACCAGCTCCATAAGCAAAATCAGTTTTTCCTGTCATCCTTCCTTCTGTGTAGTAGTGTTGATTATTACCTATTGCTAATTCTAAACCACAATAGTTTGAAGGAATAGGTTTTTTAACTTTAGGATTCTTTCCAGAAGGTTTTATTTGTTCTGCATTAGCAAAGTTTAGAAGTGCTTCATAAAAGAAATTAGAAATATCATTTATTCCTTCGTAGTCTATTAGTTCTGCATCATCTTCAGGTTTATGATAAGGAGATTTAAGTCCTGTTGAAACATAAAAAGAAGGAATATTCTTTTTTAGAAAAGAATCATGGTCAGAACCAGTAAATATGCTTTTATCAAAAGCTTTAAACTTAACCTTATATTTATTATTTAAGAAAGAATTTCTGAAATATTGAGAGTAGTTATCAATTAATCCAACACCAACAATCTTTAATTCCTTAGAGGTTTTAAGGAATCCAACCATATCAAGGCTCATCATTAGTTTTGTATTATCAGAAATGATTATATCATTATACTTCTCTTGACTATTTGCAAAATAAGCTGAACCATTTAAACCAGTTTCTTCACTATCAAAAGCAATCAAAACAATACTTCTTTTAAATTTTTCTTTGTTTTCATTTATCTTTCTTCCCAATTCCAAAATTAAAGAAGTTCCTGATGCATTATCGTCAGCTCCATTATATATTATTGTATCGCCATTTTTAATTTTATAGCCTAAATGATCATAATGCGCACCAAGAATAATAAACTCATTCTTTAGAATCGGGTCACTCCCTTCAATAACACAATAAACATTCTTTTGGGTTTTACCTTCTTTAATATTTTGGTATTTTGGGCTCAAGCCATTTTCAATAAAACGACCATAAATATATTGAGAAGCTTTATCTCCATATATTGTTCCTGCTCCTCTCCCCATAAGAGAATCGGAAGCTAAAACATAAACATCCTTTTTTATTCTTTCAATAGAATTTTGAGAAAAAGCATTAGTTAAAGGTAAAATAACCAATGCAATAATGAAAGTGACTAAAAATCTTTTTAAGCTCATAGTATTTATTTTATTAATTATCTACCCCAAGTTTCTCTATCAAGACTTCTGTATCCAATTGCTTCAGCCAAGTGACTATTTTCAATATTTTCACTTGCTTCCAAGTCAGCAATTGTTCTCGAAACCTTTAAAATTCTATCATATGCTCTTGCAGAAAGCCCAAGCTTCTCCATAGCTCTTTTCAAAAGGTTGATTCCACTCTCACCAATTTTACAGTACTCCTTAAGCATTTTTGGAGTCATTTGAGCATTACAATGAATATATTCAATATCCTTAAATCTTTCTTGTTGAATTTTTCTTGCCCTAAGAACTCTTTCCCTAATAACAACTGAAGGCTCCCCATCTCTCATTGCAGAAAGCTCTTTGAAAGGAACAGGAACAACCTCAATTTGAATATCAATTCTATCTAATAAAGGTCCTGAAATTTTGTTTAGGTATTTTGAAACACTACCAGGTTGACAAGTGCAACTTACCGAAGGGTGATTATAGTAGCCACAAGGACAGGGATTCATTGCAGCAACAAGCATAAAACTTGCAGGATATTGAACAGATAGTTTGGAACGAGAGATTGTTATTTGTCTTTCTTCCATTGGTTGTCGAAGAACTTCTAAAACATTCCTTTTGAATTCAGGTAATTCATCAAGAAAAAGAACTCCGTTATGAGATAACGAAATTTCTCCAGGTTGAGGATATGACCCTCCTCCAACAAGAGCAACATCAGAAATTGTATGGTGAGGATTTCTAAAAGGTCTAACAGAAACAAGGGCTGTGTTTTTTGACATCTTTCCTGCAACTGAATGAATTTTTGTTGTTTCAAGTGATTCATCTAAGGAAAGAGGAGGCAAAATGGAAGGAAGTCTTTTGGCAAGCATAGTTTTCCCACTTCCTGGAGGTCCAATTAAAATAACATTATGACTTCCAGCTGCGGCAATCTCCATTCCTCTCTTAACATTTTCTTGACCCCTAACATCAGTAAAGTCAAATTCGTATAAATCTAATCCTTTCTTAAACACCTCGTCGCAATCAACCTCAATTGGAACAAGACGATTTGTTCCATTAAAGAAATTGATTACCTCCAATATATTATCAACTCCAAATACATTAATACCCTTAACTATTGCAGCCTCCTGAGCGTTTGCATTTGGAAGTATAAAACCCTTAAATCCTTGTGCCTTTGCTTCCAATGCAATTGGCAATGCTCCTTTTATTGGTTGAAGACTCCCATCAAGCGATAGCTCTCCCATAATTAAATAGTCAGATAATCCCTCAGCAATTGTTTGCTCAGATGCAGCCAAAATCCCCATTGCAATTGACAAGTCATAGGCCGAGCCTTCCTTTCGAATGTCGGCAGGAGCCATGTTAATAATTATCTTTTTGCCAGGAATCTTATACCCAAAACACTGAAGGGCAGAAGAAACTCTTTGATAACTTTCTTTAACTGCATTATCGGGAAGCCCAACAAGAAAGAAACCTACACCCTGATCAACAGAAACTTCAACACATACAGTTGTTGCAGTTATGCCACTAATTGCACTTCCAAAAACTTTAACTAGCATCTTCATTTAGGTTTTTAACCACCTGCTCCAAAATCTTATTAAATTTATCTGCATCAGTGGAATAATATTCTATAGTATTATTATATTTCTCTTTTGTAATCTTATGTTTGTTCAATATCTCTACATTATAGGATTCAATTCTTATGTTTCTTACGCTTTGCAACGAATCGGATTTTAAATTAACTAATGCTTGAGACCTTTGAATGTCTGTTGTGATTTCTATAAATTCTTCTTCAGAAAGGACATCCTTGTTCTGTTTGAAATTTTTAGAACAGGAAATCAAAAATAAAAATGGTATAATAATAAATAATTTTTTCATAAGACAAAAGTACAATTATTTTTTAATAAACATAAAATAACGAAATGAATGTTTGCTTTTTTTAATCAAACTCTATCCCAGAGGGTGAATTTATTTCTTGCTTCTCCACTAATTGCTCATTCGATTGGTTTTATATCTCTTATTTTAGTAATTTTGCATCTTCAAAATAGTGTTTAGAATTTAATTATAATAAGATATATGGCTTTAAAATGTGGTATAGTAGGATTACCAAATGTTGGAAAATCTACTTTGTTTAATTGTTTATCGAGTGCAAAGGCTCAGTCAGCTAACTTTCCTTTTTGTACTATTGAACCTAATTTGGGAGTAATAACTGTTCCTGACGAAAGATTGAATGTTTTGGCAGAATTAGTACACCCAGATAGAATAGTTCCAACAACTGTTGATATTGTTGATATTGCAGGTTTGGTTAAAGGAGCATCAAAGGGAGAAGGATTAGGTAATAAGTTTTTGGGAAATATTCGTGAGTGTGATGCAATACTTCATGTTTTACGTTGTTTTGATGATGATAATGTTGTTCACGTTGAAAACGGAATAAATCCAATAAGAGATAAAGAAATTATAGATACAGAACTTCAAATAAAAGACCTTGAAACAATAGAAAGTAGGTTTGCAAAGACAGAAAAACAAGCAAAGACCAGTGGAGATAGAGAAGCAAAGGTTATGGTTGAAGTTATGAAACAATACAGAGATGTTTTGGTTCAGGGAAAAAATGCAAGAGAAGTTCAGTTTGAATCAAAGGAAGAACAAAAAGCAGCTAAAGAATTATTCCTTCTAACAACCAAGCCAGTATTATACGTTTGTAATGTTGATGAAGCATCAGCAAAAGAAGGAAATAAATATTCAAAATTGGTTCAACAGGAAGCAAAGAAAGAAGGAGCCGGAATATTGATTGTTGCAGCAAAAATAGAATCAGATATTGCAGAACTTGAAACATTTGAGGAGAAGGAAATGTTTCTAAATGAACTTGGTTTGGAAGAAAGTGGAGTTAATCGTTTAATAAAGGAAGCTTATAGATTATTAGACCTTAAAACATATTTTACCGCAGGAGTTCAAGAAGTTAGAGCTTGGACATATCATAATGGATGGAAAGCCCCTCAATGTGCTGGAGTAATCCATACCGACTTTGAAAAAGGATTTATCCGTGCTGAAGTAATAAAATATGAAGACTATATATCTTTAAAAAGTGAAGCAGCATGCAAGGAAGCAGGGAAGATGGGAGTTGAAGGCAAAGAATATATTGTCCAAGACGGCGACATAATGCACTTCCGTTTTAATGTATAATCAATAGATAATAAAACATAAAAAGCCCTCATTAATTACTTTAGTGAGGGCTTTTTATGATTTTTCATGATTAAAGCTATCTTAAATCTGAACAATAATCTTTTTTTTCAAAAATAAATTATTAACAGCAATAAGGTAATAATTAGAAATGTTTACATATCTTTGAACTCTAAATTTTAGGAGTTAGAATATATTAAATATTATTACAACTATGGAATTACGTGAAGCTCGAATTATTTATGATTTATTATTAGAATCCAAACACCAGACCTTAGTAAAGCAATTAATTAAAAATGCTGTTCATTATTCAAGTATGAGAGTAGAGTGGTATTTATCTGGCAACAAAGAACGTAATGAAATAGATAGAGATAGAACTTTAAGCCATAATTCTTTTATTAGTTCTTGTAACGCATTGTCAAGAAATATGGAGAATGTTGGAGAAGATATTTCATGGAGACAAAAAATAGGTACCAATAGAGAAGAAATAGGGGACTTTGCTTGTTTAATAAATGCAATTATTGGTTTAAATGCAAGATAAAAACAAAAGTATTAGATTATTTACAATCAAGGAATAATCTGTAAATATTAAATAAAATCTGACAAGTGATTGTTCTATCCCAAAGGGGTCAAACATCCTGATTTCATTTTTTTCTACAAACCTTTGAATTCTTCGGATTCATTTATTGGATATAAATAAGCAAGAAATAACACACGACTGAAATTAATCAAAGGAATTTTTGAAATTAATCTTGATATATTTCTACGTATGTTTGATTTATTTCTGCTTATGCTTGATAAAAAATAATTTATACTTCGTTTAAATTGGTGAAAGAAGTGCATCTTTTGTTTTAACACATTTTAACAGGGAATGTTTTTATTTTGGGGAGCAACTTTAGTATAAATAGTCTGAGTTTTGGTTTTTCTGAGGTTTTGTTTTGCAAATACAGTAAAGATATTTGAATTAGAGGTAGATTTACTTATTAATATTGCGAATAAAAAGGACAAAAAGACTTATTGTAAATTAATCTCTGGGTTAACTTCAGGAAGGGGTTCTTCGTATTTGGTTGCAAAAGAATTTATGTTTTCAATAAACAGGTTAAGTTTTTCAATTTCTTCTGCATAGTAAAGTGGATTTTTATTTAACCTGGCAAGTTGTTCCAAGCAAACTAAATAGTAGGGTGAGAGATAATCAAAGAGGTTGTTTGCTAATTGAACTCTTAATGATTCTAATCCCAATTGTTCTGTAATCTCACAAAGATTTATCCACGAACTCATTAGTTTTTGAGACTCGAGCCTATTTTGTGATTGTTCATAGGGTGAAAGATTTATAAAATAGTTCATTTCTTGGGTGAAGTTTTTAAGAACCATGTTCATTAATTCTATTGATTTTTCCTCATTTGATAATTGTCCGTATGCAATTGCAATTTCTGATAAAACATACGGGTAGTTGTGGATTGTTGGGGGTATTTTTTCTATGCAAAGGTTGGCAACGGCAAGTCCCTTTTCTAACTTGCCTTCTTGAATAAGTGAGTGTGTGAGTATTGATGTTTGTTGTGCAAAATTCTCAATTATGCTTCTATGCAGTTCGTCGTAGTAAACATTTTTATTATTAAAATTTCTCCATGAGTAGTTATGCATCAGGTTTTCATACATTTTATCGGTATTGATACTCGCAATTTTTGTTTCAATGATTTTGTTCTGTGTTTTATGCTTTTGAGTTGTTAGCCTATAAACAAATCCTTCATTTATAACATATTCTTCAAATCCAAATAAATCTTCCACCGAATAGTTTGAGAAATATATTGGTCTGTGATTTATGTTGTTTGCAATGATATCATAAACAATCATTGTGCTTTTGGTGAATTCTGTATTTCCTATAACAATATCTACTTTCTTTGTTGAGTCTATATTAATAAATAATTTATTGGAAGAAAGGGCATAGAACGTTGTATTTTTTATAGTTATTGCATTCTTATTGTTGTATAGTTCTTTAAGAGCCTCTTTCAATTCAATAAATTTATTGCTTGGATTAATAAAACTCAAGTTTCTATTCTTACTATTATATATTTCTTTTTTTGCCAAAAAATCTATTGGCTTTGAATTATAAACCTGCTTTGTTAGTTTTTCAATGTAATCAGGACTATTGAGCAGTTGAAGGTTTATTATTCTAACATCTCTTCTTATTCCTTCAACTTCTTGACAATACCACAAAGGAAAAGTATCGTTATCTCCATTAACAAATAATATTGCATTCTCTTCACAACTGTTTAGAATAGAAGAAGCAAAGTTGATTGTTGTATATCTTTGAGATCGGTTATGGTCATTGAAGTTTTGAGCACACATAAGAGCTGGAA
The DNA here is from genome assembly GCA_028709955.1 of Bacteroidales bacterium. Classification (GTDB taxonomy): domain Bacteria; phylum Bacteroidota; class Bacteroidia; order Bacteroidales; family P3; genus UBA10566. The sequence goes on from JAQUTD010000035.1 coordinate 10,978, forward strand.
CAAGCAAAAAGCAAGGTAAAACATATTTAGGTTTTCTAACTCTAATAATGTTAACAAGCCATTGACTTATGGCAAAGGCTCCAATTGAAACCCAAATGCTAAATGCCATAAAGGAGCCAACATAAGCATAATCTCTTTCTCTTGGTTGGTAGGCGTATTCGTTTAAGTAAACCGTTATTGCAATTCCTGTGAAAATAAATAAAGCCATAATGGCAAACCAACCCTTGGTATCTCTTCCTATTTGATAGAAAAGACCTAAGATTGCTAGCAAGAAAGGAATTCCGAAATATAGATTGTTTGCTTTGTTTTTTCTGTGCTGAGGTTTAAAATCTGTGCTTTTTCCAAGAAAATCATCAATTGGCTCAATCCCTGTCATCCACTGACCCCTATGATTATCTCCATATCCTTGTTCATCATTAGTTTTGCCAACAAAATTCCATAACAAATATCTTCCATACATATATCCAATTTGATAGTTGGCAAAGAATTGTAAATTTTGTATCCAACTTGGCTTGGCTCTAATTATTCCATCAATAATTACGGTGTCTTGAGGAATCCCAACCCAATCTACATAACCTAATTCGTAGTTTGGGTTATTATAATTCCACATTCGAGGGAAAAACATCATAAGCTCTCTGTCAAAAATAGGTTCTAATCCTATTTCTGTCATCTTAAAATCTTTTGGAGGGAGTGCAGTATAGCTTGGCCCATATATTAAAGGAGTTTTTCCATAGGGTTCACGGTTTAAATATGAAACTAATTTTTTGGCTGAATTTGGTTTGTATTCATTTATTGGAGTGTCACTTTCTGCTCGAATAACCAAAACAAAAAATGTAGAGTATCCAATTAGAAAAAATGTTGTTGCAAGAACAATTGAGTTTAGAAGCGGAAGTTTTTTCCAAACAGATACTATGAACAGGAGGATTAGTAAAATAACTAATGATAATATAATTAACATTGGATTAATGCTAATTAATTTTAATAATCCTGGTATTACCAACCAAAGAGTTAGCCCAACAAAAGAACAAGCTAATATTATTGTGGAGAATATTCCAGAGAGGGTTCCTTTCTTATAGTGAAAATAAATTATAAGAAAAACTGCTGGCAAAACAAGCAAAGACAAAAGATGAACACCAATTGAAAGCCCAATCATAAACACAATAAAAATTATCCACCTTGGATGAGGTTTCTCGTCCCATTTTAATATTGCCCAAAATGTTATAGTTGAAAAAAGAATTGAAAGGGAATAAACCTCTGCCTCAATTGCTGAATTCCAAAAAGTATCTGAAAATGCAAAAACCAATGTTCCAATAATCCCTGCAATAATATTACTGATATATCTTGTGCTAAAACGATACATCAGTCGGACAATTATCCAGAAAAGGAAACAAATTGTTGCTCCTGATGCAATAGATGAAAGTGAATTGATTAGAAAGGGTATTAGTTTTGGATTATTAAAACTAAAGATTGAAAAAAAAGCACCAATAATTTGATAAAGAGGAGCTCCTGGGGGATGTCCAACCTGGAGCAAAGAGCTTGTGAGGATATATTCTCCACTATCCCAAAATGAGAGAGTTGGCTCTGCACATAATATATAAAGAACTGAAGTTAGTATGCCAATTATCCAACCAATATGATTTACTGTCTTTTTGTATTTTATCATTCTTTGCTTGAATAAATTTAGTTTTAGGTTCTACCAATTAACGAATGCCTTATTAAATACATCTTCAACAAGTTCTTCATTAATCTGTTTCATAAGTGCTTCTTCAACATCATTAAGAGATAGGCTACTATCATAATCTCTAAACCTTGAAAATGTTTGAGAGAAATTCATTTTTTTATCTTTCCTGTTAACACAATTTACCTTAATTGAAATTGTCAAACGGTTTTTTGCAGCCTTATCATCACCTTGAATTGAAACAGGAGATATGCTATAACCAATAATTGTCCCCTTAAAGCTAATATCGGCATCATCATTAACCGACTGAAGAGATGAGCCAGAGCTTATTTTATTTATTAATGCAAGAGTTAATTCGGAAGCCAGCATAGGCTGAATTAATCTTGACCTATTTATAAATTGATCAACGCTAAAGGTTTTTGTTCCTGCAGAAATTGATGCCCCTGTGAAAGAGTAACCACCAATACATGAACTAAACAAAATAGAAATGAATACGACTAGAAAAGCTTTTTTCAATGTTTATTTAGGTCTTAATTATTTAACAATTAGTTTTTGAGTTTTGGTTCCATTTGAATCCTTTATTCTAACATAATAAATTCCTTTCTCTTTAACTGAAATTGTTTTGTTTGGATTGTAAATAATAGGAGAGATAACAACTTGTCCCAATTGATTATAAACACTTACTTCAACCTTAGATTTAACATTTAATTTGAAATCTCCATTGGTTGGGTTTGGATATATTATGGTAGGACTTTTAGTATTATTTGTAATTTTTTCTATTCCAACTTCTGTTGTTAATGAAACATCATCTAAAAGTAAATTACCAAATATAGTTGCATTTGAATCGGTTGTATTGGTTAGGGCAATAAAAATTAATTCAGTAGGAATTGCCAAAGGATCTAAATATATTATTTCTGATTCAAAAGAAACATAAGTTGATTTAAATGGTGTATTTGGACCAACAAACCCGACCCCAATAACTTCTCTGGTCCCTGAATTATCACTAATAACCAAGGAAACAAACTGGAATGATTCATTGTCACTGTCAATAGGATTCCAATTATAATATCCACTAACTGCGGTTGGTTTCTCAGTTAATTGCATCCCATTTGTTAAAACACTGGCCAATAAGCTTAAATCTATAGAATCAGAAAAAGGAATTTGAGCTAAGCCCATAAGATTAACGGTTGCATTTGTTAAAAAACCAGGTGCAATGCTAAATCCTTCAATGGGAACCAACATCCTTTTTGATGCAATTCTAACTGCAAAGCTTCCAGAATGATAATCAGTGGTTTTAGTGATGTCGGATATATTGCCTATGAAAGGGGCTGAAAGAGTATTCCAATTGTTGGGGAGAGAGTTAGACCAGGTTTCAAATCCAGGATTTTGAAAAATATTTTGTGCAATAACTGATATTGCAAAAAAAGATAAAACAAGAAATAAGAATAATTTTTTCATAATAATTTTCTTTACAATTTAAAGTGCAAATATATGCATAAATAAATATATATCAATGAAAAATTACAAGTTTAATATATCTTGCTTTGTAATAATAAAATTAATATGTGGTTTAGCAATATCCTCCAACAAAACAAAGCAAAATTCATTGTTAATATTTTTCTTGTCTGCAGCAAGATAATTTAATATTAAGTCTTTGTACTGCTTCAAATCGAAGATATTATAGTGTTGAGTCAAGTAATTATATATTACATTTGCTTTATGTTTAGGAAATGATAATTTTTCTTCTGAAAGCTTTATAGAATAAAATATACCAGATGCGACAGCCTCTCCATGCAAAATATCCTCTTGTCTGCTTAATGCAATACTTTCAATTGTGTGTCCTATTGTATGACCAAAATTTAATATCTTTCTTTCTTTCTCCTCATTTGGATCATTCTCAACAATATCCATTTTTAATTTTATACATCTTTCAATAAACCCTTCATTTGAAATAGGAGGGTTTGATTCCATTTGATTCCAAAGGTCCTCGTCCTTTACAAGTGCAATCTTAATCATTTCTGCATTTCCATTAAGAATTTGCCTCCCATCTAATGTTTTTAAGAATTCAGAGTTAAAGAAAGTTAAGGAGTTATTATTGAATGTGCCGATTTGATTTTTAACTTCGCCAACATTGACTGCTGTTTTACCCCCAATTGAAGCGTCAATCATTCCAAGAAGAGTTGTTGGTATTGAAATATGTTGGATTCCCCTTTTGAAAACTGAGGCAACAAAACCTCCTAAATCTGTTATAACCCCTCCTCCTAAAGAAATTAGTATGCTTTCTTTGTCGGCCGATGATTCTATCATTGCACTACATAGTTGTTCAACAATTGTAAGTGATTTGGATTGTTCTCCAGCTTCAACTTCGAGAATTTCTGCACCATACAATTGTTCAACTCCTTCAATTAACGTTGGTAAACAATGAGTATAGGTGTTTTGGTCGAGTAGAATAAATTTCTTTGAATTTGGTTTGGAGACAAGAAACTTTTCTAAAGAGGATAAACTATTACGAGAATTAAAAAATACTCTACTCATTTATCACCCAAATTTAGATAAAAACACAATTCTCATCAATCTCACTTCTTCTTCAGTGTACTCTTCTTCTCCAAGTTCTTGAAGAATTTCACTTATATTATCAAACTCCGATTCACGTAAAAGCTCCAATATTTCTTCTTGATGATATACATCTACAAACTCATCAATATAGTATTTTATGTCAAGCTTTGTTCCAGAGGCAACAATGCTTTCTATTTCAGAAAGCAAGGCATCCATCGCTAAATTCTTTGCAATGGCAATATCCTCAAGAGGAAGTTTTTTGTCAATGCTCTTAATTATGTATACCTTTAGTCCTGACTTGTTAATAACACTTTTTACAATTAAGTCTTGTGGGCGTTCTATTTCATTTTCTTCAACATATCTTTTAATAGTTTGAATAAATGGCTCTCCATATTTCTGAGCTTTACTAACACCAACTCCAATAA
>JAQUTD010000036.1 GCA_028709955.1 Bacteroidales bacterium
ATGTTGTGGTGTTATTCTTTTACGTCCATCGCTTGTCTGAGTCCGCTTCCAAGCAATATAAAGGCTAATACTAATAGCATTATTGCAAGTCCTGGTATAATTGCCATATAGGGGGAGTCGAGTATTATGTAGCCATAGTTTTCTTTTATCATTGTTCCCCATGAGGGCATTGGGGGTTGTACTCCTATTCCTAAAAAGCTTAGTCCTGCTTCTTGGAGTATGGCTGTTGCAAAATTGGAAGCTGTTATTACTGTGGCTGCGCCAACTACATTGGGGAGGATATGTTGGATTATTATTCTTGAGTTTTTGTAGCCTAAGGCTCTGGCGGCTTCCACAAATTCTTTTTCTCTTAGTGATAGGATTTGTCCTCTTACTACTCTTGCTACATCAACCCACATTGTTAGTCCTACGGCAACAAACACTTGCCAAAAGCCTTTTCCGAGTGCGAAGGTGATGGCTATGACTAATAGGATTGTTGGGATTGACCATACTATGTTTATTAGCCACATTATTAGGTTGTCTACCCATTTTCCATAGTAGGCTGCTATGGAGCCAAGTGTTACTCCTATTATTAATGATATGATTATTGATATAAATCCTACCGAAAGGCTTACTCTTGTTCCTATCATTAGTTGGGATAGCATGTCACGTCCGTAACGGTCTGTTCCTAACCAATAGTGTTGTTCTTTTATTTGGTATTTGGTTTGGGTTTTGTGTAGGGCTATTATTTCACCATTATTTATTTTCTCAGATGTGTAGGTTTCAACATATAATGTGTCTCCTTTTTCCCAGTGTTTATAGATTGGGATTGATGTGTAGTTGTTTTTTGTTCCGTAGGCAAGGTGTTTTATGAAGTTTCTTTTCTGGGTGATTTCTCCTTCATAAATTCTTAGAAATTTTATCTTAAAGCCTGGTTTTTTGGTTGCTATTTCAAGGTATTGTTGATTTGCATAGGGGGTCTGGTCTAATGTTATTGTGTAGCCTAAGATTGCTATTAGTGTGAATATGCCAATTATTAACAAGCTTAGCATTGCCATCTTGTTTTTTCTTAGTTTTTTCCACACCTCTGCATTTACTGAGGAGTATTGTGTTTTCTCAGGCTTTTTTCTAAAAAACATATTATTCCCCTTTGATGGTGTAGGCTATGGCGTATAGTTTTATTTGTTTTATCATAGACAACAACCCATTGCTTCTTGTTGGTGACAGGTGGGTGGAGAGTCCTATTTGGTCGATGAAATATAGATTTGCATCGTATACATCTTGTGGTTTTTGATTGTTCAAAACTCTAAGCAGTAGTGTTACTATTCCTTTTGTTATTACGGCATCACTATCGGCTTTTATAACCATTTTGCCATCAATCAATTCTGCACTAACCCAAACCTTTGACTGACATCCCTTAATAAGGTTGTTTTCTTTCTTGTCTTTTTCATCAATCATTGGACATTCTCTACCTAATTCTATTAGATAGCTGTATTTGTCCATCCAGTCCTCAAATATTGAGAACTCTTCTATAATCTTGTCTTGTATTTCGTTAATTGTCATTTTGTTCTATTATTTATTTATCAGTTTTAATATCTCATCTAAATAATCTCTATTGTTGGCAAGTCTTGGAATTTTATTTTGTCCTCCAAGCTTTCCTTTGCTTTTCAACCACAAATAGAATGTTCCTTTTTCAACAATATTAACTTTTGGCTTTTGAAGAATAATGTTTTTATATCTCTTTGCTTCATAATCTGAGTTTAATTCCTTAAGTGTTATGTCAAGTATTTCAAAAAACTTCTCATTGTCATTAGGAACTTTATCAAATTCAATTATCCACTCATGATAGCGTGTTTCTCCCATATATGGTCCTGCGGTGTATTCACTGATTATGGAATCTGTTGCTTTGCATGCAACTTCAATTGCTCTGTCGGAATTGTCTGAGATTAGCTCTTCTCCGCATAGGTTGATAAAGCTTTTTGTTCTTCCAGAAATTTTAAATCTAAAGGGCTTAATTTCTGTAAACATTATTGTGTCTCCAATCATATATCTCCAAAGGCCTCCGTTGGTGGAAATTATCATGGCATAATTTGTATTCTTCTTAACTTGTGAAAGATTGATGATTGTTGGATTCTCTGAATTTAGTTCTTCAAATGGGATAAATTCGTAGTAGATGCCATAATCTAAAAGCAATAGGAGGGAGTCAAGGTTTTTGTTGTCTTGAAGTCCAAAAAATCCTTCCGATGCGTTGTAGGTTTCCATATAGTTTATACCTTGGGGAAGGAGATTGGCAAATTGTGATCTGTAAGGATTAAAACTAACTCCTCCATGAAAATAGACTTCAAGATTTGGCCACACTTCTTTAAGGCTTTTTCCTGTGTGGTCAATAACACCTTTCAAAAGCACCAGCATCCATGAAGGAACTCCACTAAGACTTACAACATTTGTTTGTGACACTTCTTTAATCATCATTTGAAGTTTCGATTCCCATTCGGGCATAAGAGCAATTTCTTTTTTAGGAGTTCTGAAAAACTCAGCCCAGTAGGGTAGGTTGTCAATTAAAATTGCTGAAACATCACCAACAAAAATATCACTGTTACTATCATTTTCTTGAGCCGATCCTCCCAAAGCAAGAGATGACCCTGAAAAGATTTCACTGTTTTCATGATTGTTGATATATAGAGCCAGCATATCTTTTCCCCCCTTATAATGACACTCTTGAAGGCTTTCTTCACTAACGGGAATAAATTTACTTTTATTGGCAGTTGTTCCGGAGGATTTCGAAAACCACTTTATTTCACTTGACCAAAGTAAATTTTCCTCACCCTTTCTAATTCTTTCAAAAAATGGCAATAGGGAGTTATAGTCGTTTAGAGAAACTCTCTCATTAAAATCTTCCCAGTTTCTAATTGATTTATAATCGTAATATTTGCCCCAAGTTGTGTTTTTGGCATTAGAAATCAAATCGGTTAGAACCTCCTGCTGCACTTCTAATGGATTGTTCATAAAATACTCTATTTGAGGTATTCTTGTTTTAATTATCTTATTTATTAACTTGTTTACGATCATTTTGCTTTCAAATTATTTTCAATTATTTTGGGGCTCTTCTAACCAGAAATATACTAATTATTCCAAATACAAAAATAGGAATTAAAACTGAAATAATGGGATGTAGATTTCCTTTTATTGAGAAAACAGAGGTGACCTTCATCATCATAATAAAACTAAATGCAATTGTTATTCCAAAGGCAAGATTAAGTCCTGTTCCTCCCCTTGTTTTTGGGGATGCGAGTGACACTCCAATAATTGTTAGTATGATGAATGCAAGTGGGTTAAAAAGTCTTTGATATTTTTCAAACAAATAGAGGTTAATGTCTTTTGAGCCACGATTTGTTTCTCTTTCAATAAATTTATTGAGCTCCGAATATGTCATGGTTTCAACCTTTGCGGTGCTTATATTAAAATCAGAGGGTATTATCCCCAAGTTCATATTTATTTTATCACCAGTGGTTAAATTTTCATTAAGACCATCAATTGTTCTTATTTTATAATCATTTAGGATCCATATTTTTTTGATTGAATCATAAACTATGTTTTGAGCAGAAATTTTCTTGCAAATTCCCTTGCCACAAAAGGTTTCTTTTGTAAACCTATATCCAGTTGAGGTGATGTTGTTGAAGCTTTGCACATATACATGATTAATTGAATCAGTTTTTATATGGATGTTAAAGGTTAGGTTCTTGTATGGATTACGCCAATACTCTTTTTCGAACTCAATTCTTGGCTTGTTTACTTGTGGAATAAGAATATTGGTTAGGTATATGTTTAGAAGTGCAACAAAAATTGCAGAGACAACAAATGGTCGTAGAAATCGGTTAAAGCTAATTCCAGAACTTAAAATTGCAATAATTTCAGATCTTGAAGCCATTTTTGAGGTTAGGAAAATTACTGCAATAAAAAAGAATAGATGTCCAAAAAGATTAACAAAATATGGGATAAAATTTACATAGTAGGTAAAGATAATTTCTTTTATTGGAGCTTTCCTTTCAAGAAAATCATCAAGTTTTTCTGAAATATCAAACACAATAACAATAAGAATTATTAGTGCTATAGCTAAGAAAAAAGTAGCTAAGAGTTGTTTTATTATATATTTATCTAACTTTTTAAACATATTTATAACCTGTTACTTACTTTTTTTACCATCATATTTTTCCATGAACGAAAATCTCCTTCCATAATATGCTCCCTTGCCTGAGAAACAAGCCAAAGATAGAAACTTAAATTGTGAATACTTGCAATTTGGAGTGCAAGAATTTCTTTTGCAACAAATAAATGTCTCAAATAAGCCTTTGTGTAGAGTGAATCTACATAACTAACTCCATTAGAATCAATCGCAGAGAAGTCATCTTTCCATTTTTCATTTCTCATATTTATTATGCCCTCAGATGTAAATAACATCCCATTTCTGCCATTTCGGGTAGGCATAACACAATCAAACATATCTATTCCGAGGTCAATACATTCCAAAAGATTTGCAGGAGTTCCAACTCCCATCAAATATCGAGGCTTGTCTTTAGGAAGTATTTGGCAACATAAATCTGTCAATTCATACATATCCTCAATGGGCTCACCAACCGACAATCCTCCAATTGCATTAGCTTGAAGGTCGTAGGATGCAATTTTTTCACAGCTCTCTTTTCTTAAATCTTTGTATACCGAGCCTTGAACAATTGGGAAAAGAGATTGAGAGTATCCGTAAGGACATTGGGTTTCATTATATCTTTTCACACATCTTTCTAACCAGGAATGAGTGAGTTTTAATGAATTTTTTGCATACTCATAATCACAAGGATAAGGAGTGCATTCATCAAATGCCATAATTATATCGGCACCAATAATTCTTTGAGTATCCATAACATTTTCAGGAGTAAAAATATGCTTACTTCCGTCAATGTGAGAACGAAAAACTGCACCTTCATCAGTAATCTTTCTGTTATGACCCAATGAATAAACTTGATATCCTCCACTATCGGTTAACATTGGTTTGTTCCAGGAATTAAATTTTTGAATACCACCCGAAGCCTCAATAATTTTTAATCCTGGTCTAAGGTAAATATGATAAGTGTTAGCCAAAATAATTTGTGCTTTTATATCTTCTTTTAGTTCAGAACAATGAACAGCCTTAACAGAGCCAACTGTTCCAACTGGCATAAAAATTGGGGTTAGAATATCTCCATGGTCTGTATTAATTTTTCCAGCCCTGGCATTACAATCCTTTGATATAGCGTCAATAGTAAATTTCATCAATAGTTATTAACAAAAAATGTTTAGAAATAATTTGACAAAATTACTATTAAAATGCGAATTTGTAATACTTTTGTTTGTTTTTATATGAATTAGGTTTATGGATTTTTTTGAATATCAGTTTGACTCTCTTGGTATATTATTTGCGGCAAGTCTTATTATCATATTGCTTTTTCAAATTCTATACTATCTTTTTATATTTGGTCGCACATCATTCTACAAAGCCGATAAAAAGTCACAACAAGATCAATTTCCTTCAGTTTCTGTTGTAATTTGTGCAAAGAACGATGCCTATAACCTAAAAACTAAACTTCCAACAATACTCGAGCAGGAATATCCAAATTTTGAAGTTGTTGTGGTAAATGATGACTCTTTAGACGATACGAGCTATGTTTTAAGAGTTCTTCAAGAAATTTACCCTAACCTAAATGTTATCACTCTAAAAGAAAATGTAAACAAGTTTTTAGGAAAAAAATATCCACTTTCCATAGGCATAAAATCAGCTAAGAACGAAATTATCCTCCTAACCGAATCGGATACCATTCCTACAAGCTATCATTGGATAAGTGAAATGGTGAAAGGATTTACTAAAAATAAAGATATTGTAATTGGCTTCACTAAAACGGAATCCAAAAACAATTTTCTTAACACACTAATTCAATATGAAAGCCAAACTATTGCCATGAACTATTTAGGGCATGGACTAATTAAAAATCCATATATGGGTTTAGGAAGAAATCTTGCATTTACCAAAAAAATGTTTTTTTCAGTTAATGGTTTTATTCCACTTTACAATATTCAAGTTGGAGAACACGAATTGTTTGTAAATAAGTTTTCTACCAAAAAAAATACATCCGTTATTATAACAAAAGACTCCATAAATCAATCTGTTCCAAAAGAAAGGGTTGAAGATTGGCTCTTGCAAAAGAAAAAACATTATCGAATAGTATCATATTTCAAACTAAAAGATAAAATTATAACCTCACTTATCCCATCAACTACTTTCTTGCTCTATTGTTTAATTGTTACCAGTCTTGTTTTTGGATTTCCATGGGAGTATGGGCTTATGGCATTAATTCTAAAATATACATTACAGATAATAATTTACTACAAATCTTCCCGTGTTCTTCAAAGTCAGCAAATAGCTTTTTTAGCCCCGATATATGAAATCTTATTTTTACCCTTCAATACTATAATTAAAATTAGTGCGTTACTAACAAAAAAGGAGAAATGGAAGTATTAACATCACAGTTAACCGAAAAAGCAGTTAGAGATTACCAACTTGTTTGTTTAGCAAGAGATAATGGTGATCAGAAAGCTTTTGCTGATTTGTTAAACACTTATCGTGAGCCTATTTACTATATGCTTCTAAAAATGACTAACTCCTCAGTTGATGCGGATGACTTAACTCTTGAAGCATTTGGAAAAGCATTCAAATCTCTCCAACAATACACTCCAGATTATGCCTTTTCAACTTGGCTTTTCAGAATAGCAACCAACAACTGTATTGACTTTATTAGAAAGAAAAGGGCTAAAACAGTTTCTATGGACAATCTATACACCAACATTGAAGGAGAAGAAGTTGGCATAAACCTCCCCTCAGATACTCTCGATCCTGAAGAGAAGATTATAGAAAAACAAAAAATACTCCTAATTAGAGAAGTTGTATCCCGTCTTAAACCACATTATCGCAAATTGGTGGAACTTAGATATTTTGATGAATTATCCTATGAAGAAATTGCTCAAGAATTAGATATTCCATTAGGAACTGTTAAGGCAAAACTTTTCAGAGCAAGAGAGTTTCTATATGAAATCATTAAAAACTCAGTAGATAAAATTTAAGAAATTGATTGTTTTTTTTTGATTTCTTTTAATTGAACTTTAAGAAGATTTATTGTGTAATCTATTACACTAATTAAAATATTTACTCTAATTTCAATATCTTTATATTCTAAAGCTTTCTTATAGGTTTCGTAGGTTTGGTTTTCCTTGGCATTTAATTCTTTTAGTATTTTGGAATAAGGATGTTTATTATCCCAAATATAAATTTGATTTATTTGGGAGAATTCTTTATAAATACTTTGGAGTTGTAAGAGAAATTCAATAGAAATTTTTGTGTGTTCGATTTTTGTTTTTTTTGAAGTTATTGATGATAGTTGAGATATGGCAATGTTTTGATTTGCATTTTTTGCATATTCCAACATTCTATCAATAATTGGATTTCCCCTTGAGAGATATTTTTTGCAAAAAAATAGAGTTCCATCATAAATAATTTCTGACTTCTGAATAGAAAGGCTTTGTTCAAAAGCTTCACTGTTTTCCTTTATTTCTATCATCTCAACTGGGTTTTATTTTTCTATATAATTATATATTATTTTTTTGAGCTTGTGGATTATTTCTACTAAAATATTTATTTTATTGCAAATATACGTTTTTCTAACAAAATTATTTATATTTTATCTTATTTTATTTTTGTCTTATCTTTTTTATTTAATACCTTTGCTCTTAATATTATGAATTTAGAATTACTTAAAAGAAGTCCAAATAAGGATTTTGCAAGATGTTTATATAATGTTTCATTTCCTGATAATCAGAGGAGAGAGTTTAATTTAATTGAAAATCTCACTAAAAAAGATAATTTTGATTTCTTTATAATACTCAATCCTTCTGTTAATAATAATCCTATTGGCATAATTAGTCTTTGGTATCTGAGTGAATATATTTTTATTGAACATTTTGCTATTGACACCAATAACCGTTCTAAGGGTTATGGGAGTAAGGTTTTACAGGAATTGATAGATAATGTGAAAATACCAATAATTTTGGAAGTTGAGCCCATAGGGGACATAATTTCTAAAAAAAGAATAAGGTTTTATGAGAATTTGAATTTTAAGTTATTGGATTATCCATATTTTCAACCTTCATATGTTTCTGGAAAAGAATCTATTGAGATGAATCTTATGTTACATGACAGTAAACTTTTGGATAAAAAACCACTGAAAGAGATAATTACTGAAATTCATAGTGTTGTGTATGGATATAAAATTTAAATTACGTTTTCTTGCAAAATACCATTTGTCTAATTAATAAAAAGATTTTCACACTATTTTTTGTGATTCAATAAAATAATTGTACTTTTGCACTCTCAAAATGGCCTCGTAGCATAATTGAATAGTGCATCTGATTACGGCTCAGAAGGTTACAGGTTTGAATCCTGTCGAGGTCACTTTTTTTAAAGATACTAATCATAAAAATATGGTTTTAGTGTCTTTTTTTTATTTTAACCCCAAAACATTGTCCACTTAAATTTTATTTTATATCTTTGACAACTAAAATTAAAATAATATATCTATAAAATAAAATGGAAATGAATAAAGAAATAACAGAATTAAAACCTGAGAAAGTATTTAAATACTTTGCGGAAATACTTCAAATTCCTCGCCCTTCAAAGAAAGAAGGTAAAATTATTGCCTATCTAATAAATTGGGCAGAACAAAGAAAATTGGATGTTCAGAAGGACCAGATAGGGAATGTTATTATTAGAAAATTGGCAACAAAGGGTTATGAAACTAAGCCTTGGGTTTGCCTGCAGTCTCATATGGATATGGTTTGTGAAAAAAATAGTGATAAGGTTTTTGATTTTGAAAAAGACCCAATTGAAGCCTATGTTGAGGATGGATGGTTAAAAGCAAAAGGTACAACTCTTGGGGCTGATGATGGAATAGGAATGGCAATAGCATTAGCTATTTTAGATAGTGATGATATTGAACATGGTAATTTAGAATGTCTTTTTACGGTTGATGAAGAAACAGGACTTTCGGGAGCAGAGGCACTAAGTGCAGATGCCCTAAAAAGTAGGATATTGATTAATCTTGATTCGGAAGATGAGGGAGAGCTATTTATTGGATGTGCAGGAGGAAAAGATACTTTGGCAAAATTGCCATACGAAACAGAACCATCGCCAAAAGGTATAGCATATAAAATAACAGTTAATGGTGCAAAGGGAGGTCATTCGGGAGATGATATTAACAAAGGATTAGCAAATGCAAATAAGGTTTTAAATCGAATTCTTTGGACTCTAAATAAAGAAATGGAATATGCCTTAGCTTCATTTGAAGGAGGAAACCTGAGAAATGCAATAGCACGTGAGGCAAATGCAGTAGTTGTAGTTTCTAAGGATGATTCTCAACAGATGATTTCAATGGTAGAACAATATAATGATGATATCCGTTTTGAATTTCGTTCCACAGAGCCAAATCTTAAAGTTAGGATTGAAGAAATTGAAACCCCAAAAGAAGTTCTTGATTCGATGACCCAAGAAGATCTTTTAAATTTACTATATGCAATACCTCATGGAGTTTTATCTATGAGCAGGGAAATACCAAATTTTGTTGAAACTTCAACTAATCTTGCTTCAATAAAAATGATAGATAATTGCTTTGTTATTTCAACCTCTCAACGCTCATCAATTGAAACTGCAAAAGAAGCAGCCTGCGACAGGAATGAGGCTTGTTTTTTATTGGTTGGTGCAGATGTATCTCATGGTGATGGTTACCCTGGTTGGGCTCCAAATCCAGATTCTAAGATATTGAAGGTTGCTGAGCAAAGTTATGAAAGATTATTTGGAAAGAAACCAATTGTTCGTGCAATTCATGCAGGATTGGAATGTGGATTAATTGGAGAAAAATATAAAGGAATGGATATGATTTCCTTTGGACCAACTCTTCGTGGAGTTCACTCTCCAGACGAAAAACTTGAAATAAAAACTGTTCAGCTATGCTGGGAACATACTTTGGATATATTAAGAAACGTTTAACATAAAATTTTATGAATATTCTAAAAACAAAACACATATTATTGATATCTTTTGGATTGTTAGCATTAATATTATTATTTATGTTTGGTGGTCCAGTGTATAGGGTATGGCAACAAGAAATGAGAGGTAGAGCTCAGTTTGCAGAAGCAGAACAAAACCGTAGAATTAAGATTGAGGAAGCCAAAGCAAACCTTGAGGCTGAGAAATTAAATGCACAAGCTGAGGTGGAGAGAGCAAAAGGAGCAGCAGAGGCAATAAAAATTGAAAACGGGACTTTAACAGATAGATATATTCAATACCTATGGGTTAGAAACCAAAATAATCTTAACGACAAAACAGTAATCTATATTCCAACCGAAACCAATCTCCCAATTTTGGAGGCTGGAAGAATAATTAACCCAAAAACCAAATAAACATGTTTAGTAGAAACACTTATATAGAACGTCGTAAACAATTAGCAAAAGACGTTAAAGATGGAATAATTCTAATATTAGGTAATTCAGATGCACCATTTAATTATTTAGCAAATATATACACATTTCGTCAAGACTCTTCCTTCCGCTATTTTTTTGAATATAACTTAGCAGACCTTGCTGGAGTTATTGATGCAAATAGTTCGGAGGATTATTTGTTTGGGGACGATGTTGAAATTGATGATATTATTTGGACAGGACCTGTTGCTTCAATAAAGGAAAGAGCAGATAAAATTGGAGTTAAAAACTCTGGTTCGAGAAAAGATTTAGCAAATTTTCTTCAAGAAGCTATTCTTAAAGGAAGAAAAATACATTTTCTCCCTCCCTATAGGACAGAAAATAGAAATCTATTATCATCACTTCTTTTCATTAAGAAAGATCATGTTGAAAAATTTGCATCATTGGAGCTTCGAAAAGCAATTGTTAAACAACGTTCAATAAAATCATTAGAAGAGGTTTTGGAAATTGAAAAAGCTCTTGAAACTGCATACCAAATGCATACAACAATGATGAAAATGGCCAAACATATTGGTACATATGAATATGAAATTGCAGGCAAAATGGAAGGAATTGCACTTTCGGGAGGAGGACCAGTTTCTTTTCCGATAATTCTAACTACTCATGGAGAAATCCTTCATGGACACGACCATAGCCAACAGCTTATGAAAGGAAGAATGTTGGTTTCGGACGCAGGTTGCGAAACACCAAGTGGATATTGTTCCGACATAACAAGAACAGTTCCATGTGGAGGAAAATTTGACAACAGACAAAAAGAAGTTTATCAAGCAGTTCTCAATGCTAATTTAGCAGCTCAAAAAGCTATTAAACCTGGAGTTGAATATAAAGAAATTCATCTTTTAGCAGTTAAAACCTTAGGAGAGGGGCTAAAATCAATTGGACTTATGAAAGGTGACATTGACCAAGCTGTTCAAGAAGGAGCAATGGGACTTTTTATGCCTCATGGTTTAGGACATATGATGGGAATGGATGTTCATGATATGGAAAACTTTGACGAATCGATTGTTGGTTATGATGAAAAAACATCTCGCTCAACACAATTTGGACTTAGGTCTCTTCGATTTGGAAGAGGACTTCAACAAGGAATGGTTATAACAAATGAACCAGGATGTTATTTTATCCCAGCTTTGATTGATAAATTCAAATCAGAAAATAAGTTCAAATCATATATTAACTACAAAGAACTTGAAAACTATAAAGACTTTGGAGGAATAAGAATTGAAGATGACATTCTTGTTACCGACAAATCAAGCAGGGTTTTAGGAACTCCAATACCAAAAACTATTAAAGATATTGAAGAAATAATGGCATAAATGAAGAAGATAACATTGTTGTTATTTACTATTCTGTTTGCTAATACTTATTCTTTTTGTCAAGATGTTTGGTATGAAAAAGTATATAACCCATTAGTGAAAACAGTTAAATTTGAAATAGAGGGAGTGGATTTTTCACTCCCTATACTTCGTTTAGGTAGTGAGGATAAAATTATTCTCAAATTTGATGAATTGGTTGAAGAAAATAAACAATATAGCTATTCAATAATTCATTGCAATTCCGACTGGACAAAGAGTGAACTCCAACCACAAGAATATATTGAAGGGTTTGAGCATGGTATTATTGAAAATCATTTAAATTCAGTTAATACAATTCAAAGATTTGTTCATTATTGGCAAGAGTTTCCTTCCTCAATGATGAAGTTTCTGGTTTCGGGCAACTATATCCTGAAAGTATTTCAAGATGACAACCCCGATAATGTTATTATGGTTCGTAGATTTATGGTTTACGAACAAGGAGCAAATATTAGAGCAAATGCAATGATGGCACGCTCTCCTGATGTTCAACGTTTAAAACAGGAGGTTGATGTTTTCATATCTCCAGCATCAAATATGTCGTTTGCTGACCCAAATAGGTTTGTTAAAGTAAATGTTCAACAAAATGGGAGAAGGGATAATGTTTCGGAATTAAAACTTCGTCAATATAAATCTAATGAATTAGAATATTCCTTCAATAATTCCAATATTTTTGAGGCTGGAAATGAATTTAGAAATTTTGATTTCACAAGCATAAGAATTAGATCTCAAAATGTTAGTAATTTTGATTATATTGATGGTAATAACATTGTAAAATTAAGACCAGTTGTTAATAGGTCGAATCTTCCCTACACAACAATTGGCGATTTAAATGGCTATTACTACATAAGAAATGAAAGGGCAGACAATAATGACTTAGAATCAGATTATGCTTGGGTGAATTTCTATTTGAATGTTCCAATAAATTTGGAAGGGAGTTATTATATTTGGGGAGAACTTTCTGATTGGTACAACAATCCTCAAAATAAAATGGAATATGATAGAAGCTTAAACTGTTATACTCTAAGCCTATATCTTAAACAAGGATTCTACAATTACATGATAATGCATAAACCTAATTCTTCAAAATTAGATTATGAAATAGGAAAAATGGAAGGAAATTTCTCTCAAACAAATAATACTTACCATATCTTCGTTTACTATCGTAAGCCAGGAGATTATCACGATAGTTTAATTGGCTACCAAAAAATAGAAATAAATAGTTAATGGTTATTATTAATAATCAATAAAAGACAAATTTAAGACTTAAGAATGAGAAGAATATATATATTGCTATCAACACTACTATTTATTTTATTTTTTGGCTCTTTCGCTAATGCTCAAAATAAGAATGCCTATATAAAGGGAAAGATTACAGACGAAAAAGGTGTTGGATTAGATTTAGTTAATGTTGGAATAATTAACATTAAAACTCCAATTGGAGCAACAACCAACCAAAAAGGAGAATTTAGCTTTACTGTTCCTGCAAATAAAGAATTAGAAATAGCTATATCCTATATAGGCTATGCAACAAAACTCTATAAAATTATTCTTAAACCAAACGAAACGAAACAAATAAACTTTTCACTTGTGCGTTCCAATACAACCCTAAAAGAAATTGAAATTAGGGAAGATAATTCAAGAAGTGAAGGAATAACAAGGATTAAGACAGAATGGGCAAAAAATGTTGTTGGACCAACCTCAGGAATTGAAGGACTAATTAAAACCTTTGAAGGAGTAAGCTCAAACAATGAACTCTCATCTCAATATTCAGTTCGTGGAGGAAACTATGACGAAAATCTTGTTTATGTTAACGATATAGAAATATTCCGTCCATTTCTTATTAGGAGTGGTCAACAAGAAGGACTTAGTTTTGTTAATTCCGAAATGGTTGGAGATATTCTTTTTTCTTCTGGAGGATTTGATGCAAAATATGGAGATAAGCTCTCTTCAGTTTTAGACATAAAATATAAGAAACCACAAGAGTTTGCTGGAAGTGCCTCAATGAGTTTGTTGGGAGGAAGTGTTCATTTGGAAGGACTAATTGGCTCAAAAATAACCTATCAAATAGGGTACAGAAACAAAACCAATAAATATATTCTTGGCTCATTAGATATTGAAGGAAGTTATTACCCAGTGTTTAACGACCTGCAACTCTATCTAACCTACGATATAAACAAAAAAACCGAATTAGCTTTTTTAGGAAACCTTGCTGATAATAAATATCAATTTATACCAAGAACAAGAGAAACAACCTTTGGAAACATATACGAATCATATAAGTTAAAAATATATTTTGATGGACAGGAATTAGATAGATTTTCATCAATTTTTGGAGCATTTATGATAACACATAAGCCAAATAAGGATAAGCAATTAAAATTTATTGCCTCTGCATTTGGAACAGATGAAAAAGAAACCTACGATATTCAAGGACAATATTGGTTATATGAAACAGGAATGGGAGGTTCAGAGAGCGACTCATTGCTTTTCGATAGAGGAATTGGAACATATTTAGAACATGCCAGAAATAGATTGGTTGCCAATATTTATAATGCAGAACATAAAGGAATGCAGTTCTATGACAATGGAAACCTATCATGGGGAATAAAATATCAATATGAACAAATCCACGATAAAATGAATGAGTGGAAAATGGTGGATTCGGCAGGAACACCAGTTGGAACATTACCAGATATTCCAGGACAAATTAATCCTCAAAACCCACCAATTCTTCAAAACATATATAAATCCTCCAACGATATATCTTCCTCTCGTTTTTCGGCCTACGTTCAAAGACAATGGACACTTTATAAAGAAAAAGGAGAATGGTATTTGAACCTTGGAACAAGATCTCAATATTGGACATTCAACAAAGAATTTCTTTTTTCACCAAGAGCCTCAATATCCTACAAACCAAAATGGGAAAAGGATTGGCTATTTAGATTTGCAACAGGAGTTTATTCTCAATCTCCTTTTTTTAGAGAATATAGAGACTTTCAAGGAAACGTAAATAAAGATATATTATCTCAAAAATCACTTCATTTAGTACTCTCATCCGACTATAATTTCAAGATGTTTGATAGACCCTTCAAATTCTTAGCCTCTGCCTACTATAAATATCTATGGGATTTAATTCCATATTCAATTGATAATGTTAGAATAAGATATTCAGCCCAAAATAATTCCATAGGTTATGTAACAGGATTAGATATGCGTTTGTTTGGAGAATTTATTGAAGGAATAGATTCCTGGTTTACAATGTCAATAATGCAAACTAAAGAAGATATAAAGGGTGATAATTATAAATATATTCCCAGACCAACCGACCAACTTCTTAATTTGAATGTTTCGTTTCAAGACTATGTTCCTTCAATGCCATTTCTTAGAGTTTATCTAAACTTTAACTTTGGAACCGGATATCCTTATGGAGTGCCTAATGCAGAAAGAAAAGAACAAACATACCGTATGCCATCTTATATGAGGGCAGATATTGCCTTTACCTTTAGAATAAAAGACGAAAATACAAAATGGGCTCAAAATAATTTTATGAGACATATTAAGAAGATATGGTTTAATGTTGAGTGGTTTAATATATTTGGAAATCAAAA
>JAQUTD010000148.1 GCA_028709955.1 Bacteroidales bacterium
AGCAGAACTATTGTTTGAAAGAATTGAAGACTCAGAAATAGAGAAACAAACAAATAAACTTCTTCAAACAAAACAAAGCAACAAAGAAAACAACTATAAAGCAAGTGAGCAAAAAGATAATATTCAACTTGAAGACTTTGCTAAAATGGATATTCGCACCGGAACAATTCTTGAAGCAGAGAAAGTTCCAAAAACAAAGAAGCTCCTAAAACTAAAGATAGACACAGGCATTGACCAAAGAACAATTGTGAGTGGAATAGCAGAATACTTTGAGCCAGAAAACATAATAGGAACACAAGTATCCGTTTTGGTTAACCTTGCCCCAAAAGACCTAAAAGGCATTCAATCCCAAGGAATGATTCTAATGGCAGAAGACAAAGACGGCAAATTAGTTTTTGTTTCCCCGATTCAAAAAGTTGAAAACGGCACAGAGATTAGATAGGATAAAACATTAAGAAAAATGAGAAGACTAATACTTATATCTCTGTTTATTATTCCAATCATTTCCTTTGGACAAGGAATAAAATTCGAGGTTGAAAAGCTTTCTAAACCTAAGAAATTACTATATTTACAATCATACGAAGAGATTTACAAAAACCTAATTCTTAGAGATGCCGATTTGTCCAAATGGGAAATTGAAAGGAATAAAATAGATTTTAAGTATAACATCTTAGCAAAGAGTGAGGCTTATGATAGCTTAGTGAACTTTGGCTATAATTCCTTTTTTAACGGAATGTATAGGGCATATGCAGAACACCGACCTTTTGTCTTATCACCTGATATGATTTGGCTATTAATCAGTCAAGGATTCGCAAGACATGTAAATGCCAAACCTGAAAAATTACGCAATTACTTTGTTGATTTTTCAGGTCAATTAACAATAGTGGTAAAATCCGAAGATGACTTACTAAATGACTCTGCCGAATGGGAAAATATATTTTCCCAACTCACATCTCAGATTGCTAAATATACTGGAGAAGAACTAATAAATACTTTGTCTTCTAACTTTTCAACAACCACTCCAATTGAGAAAATTGCTTCTGAAATTACAGTAATGGAAGCAATGGATCCATATTTTGAGTTCGTAGCTACATATGTAGTATGTGGAATACCAGAGATTACTTTAGAGGGGACAACTAAGGATTGGGAGAAAATACTTGAAAAAACAAAAAAGCTAAGTGACTATAATTTAAGATGGTGGACAAAGGAATTAGAACCTATTCTTAAAGAATTTATAAATGCCTCAAAAGGTAAAATCAACAAAAGATTTTGGAGGAATATGTTTAAATACCACTCCCAAAAGGAGTATGGTGCTCCAAATATAATCGACGGCTGGATTATTAAGTTCTTTCCATACGATAAGGATGGGAAACGCAATAATTTAAAGAAACTTATCGGAGGAGATAGCTTGCCAGAGGAAATAGTTAAGGTTGATTTGAAATATATAAAAACTGACAGTATTAAACCAGATGAAACCATGCTTGAGTTATGGGCTGGATTTATTGGGCTTGAGCAGAATCCCGAAACTTTTGCATTGAGACCTAAAATAAGCTGGATGGTTAAAAAGAAAGATGTAAATCAAGCTGGTTTACAACAAAGACTTGAAGCTAATACTCTTGATAATATAATACACCTAAAAATAATTAACGTCCCTAAGTTCCTTCAAAAATCTGACACTATCTACTCACTTAGACTTGAATTTATAAACGAAGTATTTCTACCTGATTGGATGAAAACCAAGAAAATAGGCAAACTATTTATTGAAGGGAAAATATCGGAAAAAGAAACAGATAAAATTTTGGATTGGTTTCCTAATACAGAAATTGATATAAATGGGAAAAAGTATAGTAAAGGAAAAAACATCAAACAGTAATTAATATGTAGTCTCCTTGTTTCTCAAACAAAAAACACCTCAAACAACAAAAAAATTAGATAGAATCAAGTATTAAATTTTTTAAACGAAGATATAGAAATTTAATACTTGAATTTAGAAATTCCCAAACACAACTTATAAATATTACTTTACAGATAAAAGGAATATACATTAATAATTCCTCTCGATATAAGTAGTTTTTGTATATTTGCCATACATAAACAAGTCGTATATAATTTAATATGAATGAGCTTAAGGAAATAAAGACTATTCCTAAGAGTGGCAACGAAATTTTAACAAGTAATGGAGAGAAGATAGGCTATAAACTATTGGACTTTTGGCGTTGGAGTGTTTCTGATATTGTGAGCAATGCAGCTCGTGGAAGATTTGCAGAATTTATTGTTGGCACTGCTCTTGGATTCAAGCTTGATAACATAAGAAATGAATGGGATGCTTATGACCTAAAGACCAAAGAGGGAATAAAGATAGAGGTCAAATCATCCGCATATATACAAAGTTGGAATCAAAAAGACTATTCTCCTATTTCGTTTTCAATCAAACCAGCCAGATATTGGGACGCAGCAACAAATATTCAAGATAATAAACCTATAAGACATGCAGACCTATATGTATTCTGCCTTCTAAAACATAAGGACCAAGATACGATTGATCCATTAAAAATGGAGCAATGGGATTTTTATGTCTTACCAACTTATAGACTTGATAATTATAAAAGGAGTCAAAGTTCAATCACAATTAATTCTTTGAAAAAACTAACTGAAGCCAAAAAATTCATTGAATTAGAAGAAGAAATAATAAAAGCTTATAATGAGTAAAAATATTTCAACGCAGAGAAACAGGATATATAAAAAGCTATTATATAAGATAATTCCAGTTTTTATTTGGTTTTGAAAATAATGTTTTATACTTTTGTTGCGATGTTTTGATTGTTAAATAATTAATCTTTTTGGCTATGTATAATAAGAAAAGACTTGAGGAGGCAGATTTATTTTTTCAAACAATATGTGAGGAATACTTGAGTGTTGATCAAAAGACTGTTTCTGCAGGCTATTTAGTTAATCTCTGTGTTGAACATAGTGAGACGCCAAGGGAGAAATTTGAAATTGTAATCAGGGCTATGATACAAACATCAATTGAAATTTGTACAGAAAGAGGAGTTTTTAATGAACGAGAGTCTAAGATATATATTTCCAAATTAGATAATCTCGATAACGTTATACTGAATTTCAAAAAAAACTTGGTTACTGGTAAATACGATATTGGATATAGCTTTAAGGAATAATACTGAAATGACAAAGATAAAACTCAAAAAATCCTCCAAGAAATAAGTATTAAACAATTTAAATCAAGAGTTTTGGAATTTAGAGTTCTTTATTATAAATTTAGAGTTCTTCATTATAAATTTAGAAGAAGAGTCTAT
>JAQUTD010000149.1 GCA_028709955.1 Bacteroidales bacterium
TAAGTCCTGTTTTAATATGAACTTTTGTCTTGCAACGGTCTTGTTTATGGTTTTTACCAGACAATAATGATAAAAAACAACAATATTTCCAATCAAAAATTAAAAATATTTTCTAAAAATTTGTTTTCTAAAAATAAAGATATACATTTGCAACTTGAAATTGAATATTAATAATAATGATAAGATTATCAAATGTATTATTTTTTAACTCAGCTAATAATAAAAGATTATTAGCTGTATATTCAAGTTTAATTAGTTTAATTTTGATATATCCTATTGTTAATACTTATATAGATAATACTATTAATATGTATGTATGGTATTTTCTATTTGGGGAAAAACAACTTCGTAAAATAAGGAACTTTGGTTGCTTAACTACTCCCAATCTCTTGCCAAAGTTCCATAAATAATAAGCATATTAAGCAAAAAGAGAAGCTCAATTTATAACACAGAAATAAAGATATTCACTTTCTACAATTAACTTAACCTTTTCAAAGAATATCTTTAGTTATAAATAATTGATGAATTAATATCATCATCAATGAAAATTTGGTTGCTTATCAACTATCTCTTACCAAACTTTCATTAACTAAATCAACGCAGTAAAAGAGGTAGTTGATAACAATAAATATTTAGTAATGAAAAATATAAATAAATTATTAGCGATTCTGTTATTAGCTATATTTGCTATTTCATGTACAAATGAAGAAGATTATCAAGGAAATAATGTTATTAATGAAAATAATGTTATTAATTATAAAAATCTTGAATTTAATAATGAATATACAAATGAATATATTCATAAAGGAATCTATGAATACGAGCAAAATAATTTTTCTGAAAATGACATGATCTCAATTATGTCACGTTTTAGTAATGTGATAAATAATGGAGCATCTCCTGGAGAAACTTATGATATAAACAAAGCTATTTTTGCAATGGAAACTTTTTTTAATGTAGCTATTGTTGAAAATCAAGTTGATTTTGAAAATGAAGATTATGAAGCACAAAAATTTACAACTAGTATTGAATTAAACAGTGAGGGTAAAATACCAGCTGAATTGTTAAGAGATAGATATATAACATTTATAAATAATGTTATGTCTATAATGGGAAATAAGTTTCTTCAATATTCAAATATTTATGTAGACAGTATTACATCAACTGAAATTACTATCGCTTTAGAGATTCCAAAATATACAGTTATTTTAGCTCAAATACCATGGAGATATCAGGTTGTAAGAACCCTGAACGATCTTTATACAGGTCCAATTAATGATACTGATGATTGGAACAATTATGTTACTGGTAGTATTGACGAAGTAGTTAGATATTATTCAAAGAAAACAGTTAATAGATTTATAGCTTTTAATATTCAGTCACAAAGTGTCCAAGCTTTATATGGTTTGCAAGGTTATTTTGCTTTTACACGATGGATTAATGACGGAACTCCTATGTCTGTTATAACAGGATTGAGTTTGAAATCTTTAGTAAACACATGTATTATTCATGCTAATAATTATTTTGCTACTCTTAATGCAAACTACCCAAGTGTATTACCAAGAACCTTGATTGATGATTTACCTGTAATGGAAGTAAGATGGGATAATAATAAACGATATATGAAACTTTGTTATATAAAAGAATTAACAACCTGTAATGTTGCTTCTGTAAGTTTAAGAGATACACTTATAAATGTGACTGTTGCAAATAGAGATATTTTTGACTTCTAGAAAATGAAAGCATTTTTTTCAATATTTATCTCTTTATTGTTTTTTGTTGTATCTAATGCACAAGTAAATACTCTTTATGAAGGAGATAGTGCTAAAATTATTGGATTAAATCCAAGTAGTAGATATTGCCATAAGGTTAAAAACTTTGATAATGATTACTATTGGTCTCGATTTGGAGAATTCTATATTAATTATGATGATAATTTAAATATCCTTGATACAATTAATATTAATATAGATTTTGAGTATAAGTACAATAATAAACTATATTCTATTCTTTATTCCTATCATGAGGAATTTCAATATTTTGAAGGGGATACTATTTGGGGATATTTTACTCCTGTTGTAGATTCTATTGACATTGTTTCTTATGATATTCTAAGAAATCAATTATCTTACTATGATGTTGATACAAATTCTATTTTGTCCCTGCATTATTATAATCTTATGTTAGATAATCATGAAGGCTTATTTGCAGTAGCATCTATGGATACAAGCATTGGTTTAAGATTATCATTGATTGATAGTATGGGAAATGTTGTGAGAAGTAATACTTACAATAAGAACACATTTGTATTTAATCTTGCTCAGCAAGAAGATAAAATTATACTTACTTCTAGACCACCTACCGAAGAAGGTTTTACCATGTATTATATAGATATTCACTCATTATTGATTGTTGATTCTATGACAGGTGATTATAATTTTACAAATTTTAAAGGAATAAATGATAGTATTTTGGTAGGAACATTTATTGGTAGTAAGGTCATATATAATACTTTTGCAAAAACAACAAACTATTTTGAACTCAATACTCATGCTTCTGAAGTATTACCACCACATGTTTTGGATTGGAATATTGAAGGAAAAGATCCAGATTCTATAATATTATGTTATCGTACTTCTACCTATGATCAAATTCATTCGGGAATAGTAATTAGTAATTTCAATCATTTAGGTTTTATTAATTACGAATATGTTTTTAATGATTATGAACCAAATGCATGGAAACTTATTCATGGTATTCATAGAACTAATGATGGGGGAGTTGTAATGAACATTAATACAGTAATTAATTCTCAATCTACTAGCCCTTCCAATGCTTATCTTTTGAAATTCTATCCAAATGGAAGATTGAGTTTAGCAAGTGTTGAACATAATAAGGTTGCATTAATACTTTATCCAAACCCAACAAAAGACTTTATTAATATTCTTTCTTCCGATGAAGTAAAAGAAATAACTATTTACAATTCTCTTTCTCAAAAAGTATATTCAAATAGATATAAAGGGAAAAATATCGAAATAAATGTTTCAAAGTTTTCAAAAGGAAACTATATTGCAGATATTAAAATTGATAAGGGAAATATTAGAAAGAAATTTATTGTGGAATAGTACAAAGCTAAGGAGTGTAGGAAATACACTCCTTTTTTATTGCTGATATCTTTTTTCTATCTCCTTAATCTAAGTCATTTTCATTTATTTTATCAAAACCTTTGCTCTAACTCTTTTTTTCAATAATTTTGCAAGGCTTAAGAGAATATACATTTTTGAAATAATGGCAGGAAATAC
>JAQUTD010000037.1:0-10593 GCA_028709955.1 Bacteroidales bacterium
TCTCCATAAGATGCAGCATTTGTTGAACTGTTTTTTATTACCTGCTTAATTGTTACTTCCTCTTGTGAGAAGGCATTTAATGATAATCCTAAAAGAAGGATTAGAACTAATAATTTCTTGGTTTTCATATTCTTTGTTTTTAATCGTTTATACTATTTTTTTGTTATACTTATTTCAAATGGATTAAACTTAATATTGTCTTGTATGTAGGCTAAGGCATTATTAAACCCATCTTGTGTCTTTTCTATCTTGTCTTCTATGTTGTTTCTTAACTGATAAACATATTTATTATTTATCAAAGGACTTAATAATGGATTAATGGCAGGACTGTCCTTATAAGCAATTAAATTATTAACCTCTATAATGTCTTTTTCGTCCCACTCTTCATCCTGTTTATAAGCAATTAAGTTATCTACCTCATAAACAACCATGCTATTTGAAAGAATAATCTTAGGTTCTGTTTCTAAAATTGTATCCTTTGTTGCTTCCTTAGTCTCTGTTTTAGCAATTGCTTTTGGCTTGTTTACTCTTCTATAATGACTTATTTGATTAGAGTTTTCTGCTTTTTCTGTTTTAATTTCTTTATTTTCAACCACCGATTTCTTCATTACTTGTACAATTGGAGAAGATATTGTTGAATTTGTTTTCAAATCCTCAGTATGAAAAAGCTCAAAGGAAATAGTAATTAGAAGTAAAAATACAGCTGCAACAGAAGAGTATCTTGCCCATAGAGGAAAAATTGCGGCTTTCTTTCGTTTTAATGATTCTTTCTCTTCAAATCTAACATCCAAATCAGCCTTAAGAAATAAATTCCCATCATAAGCCTTAAGCTCTTTTTCAAGCTGAGGATTCTTCTTGAGGAAAACCTCCAATTCTTTTTTGTCTTTCTCTGAAAGGTTGCCTTCAAGAAAGTCTAAAAAGAATGCTTCATAATTGTCTTTTGTTATCATAATTCTAAATAATATTATCTATTGATCCAATATACTCCTTTAATTTCACCCTTGCCCTGAAAATATAAATTTTAACCTGCTCCTGAGTTAAAGAAAGTATCTCTCCAATCTCTTTATAGGCGTAACCCTCATAATCTCTCAGCAAAATGGCCGCTTTTTGTACCTCAGGCAACCGTTCTAAAGCTCTATTTAACACCTCATTTATGTCGTTATAACCATTCTTCTCAAAACTTTGAGTCCCAGTGAGGCCATCTTTTTGAGAATCATACCTTATATTATTAATCATAGTGTGGTAAGCAGTAGTAAAGATGTAAGATTTAGCCTTAAAGAAGTCCACATCCGATTTCTTTTCCCAAAGTTTGGTGAACGTATCCTGAAGAATATCCTTTGCAGAATCGCTATCCTTAATATTTTTTATAAGGAAACGAAACACAGAATCACCAAAATTATCCACACAAAGGTTGTATTCTTTCTCTGTCATAAAAGTTTTTAAATTTGTTTCGGGCGACATTTTCAGCCGCCCTAACAAAATCATTCTTTACTCTACTAAAGTTTAACATCAATAAGACAAGCGAAGATATGAAAAAGTTACAGAACGGGTAAAAAAAATTGCTTTTATATGAAAATAAACAAGACTTAAAAGCAAGAAAACAAGGTTTACAACTAACAAAACAAAGTATTGAACTATTTTAACTTGATTTAAATGTCAGAATCATGCCATGATCTTGCTGGAATCATGGCATGATGTTTATGATATCATGGCATGATCTTTGTCACTTCATGCCATGATATGAGATTTAAATCAAGTTAAAAAAGTTCTAAACAAGGTTTGGTTATTTCCAAATAAAGTATAATTGGGATAAAACTTAGTTTAAATTTGCATAACCAATTATTATTGAATAAAGAGGCTTGTCATACTAAGGCTTCCTCCAACCAATTTGTCGTTGAAAAAATTAATTTTCTCTTCTTTGTACTTAGCTCCCAAAATATAAATCAGTGGTAAATAGTGATCTGGAGAAGGGATTGCTTTATTGGAGTGATGGATTTTTTCTTTATAGTTTATAAGTAGCTCGAAATCACCCTCCAATAATTTGCTGTTTATACTTTCTCTTACCTCTTTTGCCCAGTCATATCCATAGTTATCTTTATCAAAATTCTCATAATCAACCATCCTGAGATTATGAATTATGTTTCCACTTCCAATAATCAAAACACCTTTATCCCTTAAGGATTGGAGTTTTGAGCCACAAAGAAAATGAAAATCAGCCTCTTTAGAATAATCTATACTTAGTTGAACAACGGGAATATCAGCTTTTGGATATAAATGTCTTAAAACAGACCAAGCACCATGGTCTAAGCCCCAATCATAATCTAATCCTTCCAAATCTGGCATTAATAGATTTTTAACTTCATTGGCTAAAACTGGGCTTCCTTTTGCTGGGTATTGCACTTCATATAATTCTTGTGGAAATCCATAGAAATCATGAATAGTCTTAGGCATTTCCATTGAAGTTACTTTTGTGCCTTTAATAAACCAATGAGCAGATATACATAAGATAGCATTTGGTTTAGGTATTGTTTTTGCAATATCACGAAAACCAGTTACAAATTCATTTTCTTCTATTGCGTTTATAGGACTTCCATGTCCAAGAAACAGCAAAGGCATTCTTTCCGTATCTGAAAAAAAGCTTGAAATATTTTGCAATCCATTTATGTTTCCCATCGGTTACAATTTTTAATGTAGGGGCAGACCTGCGTGTCTGCTCAAAATAAAGATTTAATCTATAATTTCAAATCCAGTGTATGGAATAAGAGCTTTTGGGATTTTTATCCCTTCTGGAGTTTGATTATTTTCTAATAAAGAGGCCACTATTCGAGGCAAAGCAAGAGCAGAACCATTAAGAGTGTGAGCTAATTGTGTTTTGCCTTCTTGATTTTTAAATCTAAGCTTTAAGCGATTTGACTGAAAGGTTTCGAAGTTTGAAACAGAACTTACCTCTAACCAACGATCTTGAGCAACAGAATAGGTTTCAAAGTCGAAGGTAAGAGCTGATGTAAAACTCATATCTCCACCACAAAGACGAAGAACTCGGAAAGGAAGTTCAAGTTTATGGAGAAGGGTTTCTACGTGTTTTTTCATTATTTCCAATTGCTCATAAGAATGATCAGGGTGATCTATACAAACTATTTCAACCTTATCGAATTGATGAAGACGATTTAATCCTCTAACATCTTTTCCGTAAGAGCCAGCTTCTCTACGAAAACATTGGGAATAAGCAGTCTTACAGATAGGGAAGTCTTTTTCTGAAACAATAACATCTCTGAATATGTTTGTAATAGGGACTTCTGCTGTTGGAATCATATAGAAACCATCCAGAGGAATGGCATACATTTGTCCTTCTTTGTCTGGCAGTTGTCCTGTTGCCATTGCTGAAGCTTCATTTACCATTAGTGGAGGTTGAACTTCTGCAAATCCACTATTTACTGCTTCATCTAAGAAGAAATTAATGAGGGCTCTTTGTAGTTTTGCCCCCTTTCCTTTATAAACAGGGAAACCAGAACCAGTTATTTTGTTGCCTAATTCGAAATCAACAATATCATACTTTGCACATAAGTCCCAATGAGGGGTGGCTCCTTCCCAAAGTTTTGGGATTTTCCCATCAATATATTCCACAATATTATCTTCGGCTGTCTTTCCTTTAGGGACTGAAGAGTGGGGTAGATTGGGGATTGAGAGTAATAATCCTTCTATTTCTTGCTCTTTTTCTGATAGTTCTTTTTCTAAATCTTTTGAATTCTCTTTAAGGTTTGCAACTTCTGTCTTTGCTTTTTCTGCCATTTCCTTAGAGCCATCTTTCATATATTGTCCGATTTCTTTTGACTTAACATTAAGCTCGGCTTTTATATCTTCTAATTGTTTTTGGACTTGACGTTTCTTTTCGTCCAAATCAATTAAATTATTGATTTTTTCTTCTGCGGCCTTAAAATTCTTTACTCTTAAAAGTTCAATTACCTTTTCTTTATTGAGTCTTATCTTATTAATTTCTAACATAAATATATCTTTTTATTCTTTTATCTTTATATAATTTTAAACGGTTGGTCTATCGAAGAATGGATTCTTGCCCAAAACAGAAAGAGGAATAGCAAAACCGTATGCAACATCTTCTCCGTAAAGAGAAAGTTCTTTTGCGGCAATTCCCGCCGAATACATAACCCTACTATCAATTCTATTGTCTGAGGCTATCCCCACGGCACTTCCAATTGCAATTCCTAAATCATTAGAATTAAACATACATGGACATTTTTTGTTGGATAGTTTTTCTTCACAAGTTGGAAATCCACATAATCCACAGTTCAAACCTATTGTTGATATCTTCGTTCCTATCAATACAATTGCTCTTGCTTTTAAAATGTTTTCTGAATCACGAAGAAAGAAAGGCTGATTATTAGTTTCATACATTTTCTTTGTATGCTCCGAAAGCTTAATTATATCATCATTAGTTATTGTTGCAATAACAAGATTATCAATTCCTCTTGCCTTAGGAGCAGTTCTGGCTGCACACATCATAGCTTTTGCAACTTCCATAATGCGATTATCCCTAATACTTTCCTCTGTAATTACCATTCTTTTATTTCTTTAATAGATGCTTAACTAATTCTTTTACTGCAAGTCCTCTATGGCTAATTTTATTCTTTTCGTCCAAAGACATCTCTGCAAAGCTTTCTCCATAGCCTTTTGGAACGAAGACAGGGTCATATCCAAATCCCCCTTTGCCATAACGTTCTGTTAGTATTGAACCTTCACATTTGCCCTCAAAATAAAATTCTTCTTTGTTTTCAATCAAACAAATAACTGTTTTAAAACATGCCTTACGATTAGTTTTGCCATCCATTTCTTCAAGGAGCTTATCAATATTATCTTCAAAGCTACATCCTTCGCCAGCATAACGAGCCGAATAAACACCAGGACGACCATCTAAGGCTTCAACTTCAAGTCCAGTATCGTCTGCAAAACAATCCTTTCCAAACTTATTATAAATATATTCTGCCTTTTGCTTAGCATTCCCTTTTAGAGTGTCTGCAGTTTCGGGGATTTCTTCCTTGCAACCCAATTCTTTCAAAGTAACTAATTTAATTTTATCACCTAAGGCTTTTTGTATTTCTTCAACCTTATGTTTATTATTGGTTGCAATTATGTATTCTTTCATTTAAAAATTATTTTAATGAGCAAAATTACTAATAAAAGTCCAAATTTCTTTTTCTGAACCAAGAGAATTGAATTTATATTTTGGGCGGAATTGTTCTTTGTTATTAATTATTGGGTTAGAAGATTTAATTCTATTATTATAATTTTCTGCAATTGTTGCTCTTGAAGCCAAATCCTTTCCTCCAAAATAGTCTGTATAAATAGTTCTGTTTTCTTTTACCCAAGAATCAAATTGTTGCGGTGTTATCTCCGAAATTTTATATGTATTGCTTTTATTTTCTTTTCTTTGTTGATAAGCAAATATGTTATCCACCGCAACCTTATCTTTAAGAACAAATACAGCATTAGGCTCATTGAGAATAAGATTTACTATTTCTTTATTAGAGCTTAAGTTCATATTAGCCATCGGGATAAGACCAAAAAATAAGTTCCAAACATACATAAATAATCCCAAACCAAACAATGCTCCAAGAAGATTTTCGAAATAATAAACTGCTAAGAATACAATTAGAAAAGGAATTATTACCATAAACTCAGCATTTCCATTTGAAAAAGCGGCAAATCCAAAGTAAAGAATTAACATCCCCCAACAATATCTTACAAAGCGTCTTTCTTGAAATATTGTTAATTGTCTATTTTTCAGCTTAAACAAATATATTATCCCATATACAAGAAAACTTAAAGCAATAATTATCATTGGAATACAAATTGTTGGATGCAAAGAAATAAATTGAAAAATATAACCATGAACTTGAATAAAGGTTCTAACTAAACTTATTGCAGACAAGATAATTACATTATTTAAGATAGGCATTTCTGCATTTGAATTCCTATAATCATATAAAACAAAATTTATCAAAGAACTAAAGCTTAGATTTCCTTCTTGAAAGTAAACAACTAAAGAATATGTAATTGGAATTATTAAACTTATAAAAATAAAGCGGGTAATAAATCTCCATTTCCCATTAAACACAAAAATAAGAAAAGAAGAAACCCAAGCAAAGATTACAATTTGATGGAATAAACACCCTATTGAACAAGCTAAAGCACATAGAATAACTTTATAGGAACGATTCCTCATTAGAAAACTTTGAACAAAATTCATAGCTAATAGAGTGAAAAACAAAGGAATAATATAGCATTCATTATCTATGGCAAAACGTTGAAACCCAAAACAAGAACCAAGAAAAACAACTGAAGCCGCAATTATAGTTTCTTTTGAATGAATTCTATGTAACATTATTCTTACCACAGTCAAACAAGATAATGCAAACAAAACGTTTACAAATTGGAATATCTTAATAGGCTCAATGTTTGTTATTTGGAAAGGCAAATATATTAAATACCCAAAAGCACTGTAAAGAAGATGATGAGGACGAAATAGCTCTTGAGAAGTTATTGAAGAAAACGCATTAGAATATGAATCTGAGGTTGGATTATTTGAAAGAAAAAGAAAATAAATTAATCCGAAAAAGATAATTATAAACCAAGAATAGTTCCTCTTTAAATAGCTTATCATAATAATTTTTCATTGTTTTGAATTGGCAAAGGTAATAAAATAAAATAAAAATGTATTTTTGCAGAGATGATTAAGCCAGAAGATATTTCAAAAATACTTGATGCAACAGAAATTGTTGATGTGATTAATGCCTTTGTTCCATTGAAAAAAAGAGGAGTTAATTATATTGGTTGCTGCCCTTTTCATAACGAAAAAACTCCTTCTTTTACTGTTAGTCCTTCAAAAGGTATTTTTAAATGTTTTGGTTGTGGAGAAGCAGGCAATGCTGTTAACTTCTTGATAAAACACGAACATTATTCTTATCCAGAGGCTCTACGTTTTCTTGCAAACAAATATGGAATAGATATTCAAGAAGAGGAACTTACAGATGAAGCAAAAACTCTCCAGGACGAAAAGGAAGGTTTGTTTCATGTTACTGAATTTGCTCAAAAATATTTTGCAGATATTCTTTTCAACGATGCTGAAGGGAAAACCATAGGTCTAAGCTATTTTATTGAAAGAGAATTAACAGAAGAAACAATCAAACGCTGGGGATTAGGTTATTGTAAGGATAAGTGGTCAGAGTTTACAGAATATGCTAAAAAGAATGGATATACTGATGAGGTATTAATTAAATCTGGACTTACTATTGCAAAAGAGGAAACCCATATTCAGTATGATAGATTTAGAGCAAGAGTAATTTTTCCTATCTATAATATTGGAGGTCGTCCATTAGGTTTCACAGGTCGTGTTCTTTCTTCTGAAAAGACAAAAGCAAAATATGTTAATTCTCCTGAAAGTGATATTTATTCTAAGAGTAAAGTATTATTTGGACTTCATTTAGCAAAGAATGAGATAGTTAAACAAGACCTTTGCTATTTGGTTGAAGGAAATATGGATGCTGTTATGCTTTCTCAAAATAATGTTGAAAACGTTGTTGCATCATCAGGAACTGCCCTTACAATTGAACAAATTAGATTAATAAAACGATATACAAAGAATGTTACAATCCTTTATGATGGAGACTCAGCAGGCATAAAAGCAGCTTTTCGTGCAATTGATCTTTTTGTTGAGAATGGACTAAATGTAAAAATTGTTTTATTTCCTGATGGAGAAGACCCAGATTCTTATTGCAGGAAACTTCCTCAAGAAGAGTTTAAAAAATATATTACCGAGAAAGCAGAGAACTTTATTCTATTCAAAACTCATCTCCTTTTAGAAGATGCAAAGGATGATCCTTTTAAAAGAAGTTCATTAATAAAAGAAATAATAAATACAATTAGTCTTATTCCTGATAATATTGAGAAAGCAGCTTATATTCAACAATGCTCCTCGCTCCTAAAAATGAAGGAGGAAATACTCAATAATGAACTCAATAAATTATTAAGAGAAAGATATTTCAAACAAAGAAAAGAAGAAAAAGATAAGAGACCAGAAAATTCTTCAGAACTGCCTCCAGAGGATTTCTTTATTCCAAAAGAAGATGATGGTTCTGATTATTTAACCAATCCTAAGGCAGAAAAACAAATTCTTCCAGAGACTTTTCCTGATGAGGCACAAGAAAGAAAGATTATATCATTACTTCTAAATTATGGAGATAAAGAAACAACTCAAACTGTAGTAGGAGAGGATGGAGAAAAAACGGATGAAACATTCTTAGTGGCAGCTTACTTGATTGGGGATATTTCAACTGATCAAATTAGTTTTGATAATCAATTATACCAAAAAATATTTGATTTGTATAAAGATTATTTAATTGAAGAAGGTCAAATCCCTAATCTTAATTTCTTTACCAATAATCAGGATAAAGAAATTCAAAACCTTGTCACAACACTCTTAATTAATAATTATAGTGTTAGTGATTTATGGGAAACAAAATGGAAAATAACAATTCCTAATCCAGAAAGCCCAGAAAGACTTAATTTAAATATAAAAGAAAGTCTTTTAAGCCTTAAACTAAATAAGTTAGAAAAGAAAATTAACCTCATAAAAGAAAATCTAAGAAAAGAAGAAGATATTGACAATCAACTAATCCTTCTTTCAGAACAAAAGACCTTAGAAAGGATAAAACAAATCATTTCAAACGAACTAAATCGTATTGTTACTAAATAGCTGAGCAACTTACAAAAAAAGGATTGTCGCCATCAATTTTCTATATAAAACAAAATATTTTTGAGGGCTGTTGTTTAGATTTTTTTTATAAGAAATAGGTTAGGTGTACTTGAAAGCCTTTCCATCGGAAGTTTGTATAGCTCATCATCCTTTGTAGCCCGAATATATAATTGCCACCTATTTCCCAATTATGATTGATATCGTATCCAATGCCTAATTGAAACCCTAAATCAAATGGTTTAATCCTATTATCTGAAAAGGTCTTTTCTGTAATTTTCCCGTAATAGTTATTTGTTGTAGTGTCTCTTAAATCTTCAAATGAAGATTTCCCTCCAACACCGTAGGTAAAATATGGCGAAATCGAAATAATGAAACCTCTGCCTATTTTTTCGTCTCCAAATTTCATCAACAATCCTGCAACACCTTCAATTAAGTAAGCATTTATATCTGCTTTATCGTAAAAAGGTCTTTCATAACTATATCCTTTGTTTTGGATAGATAATGAAGGTTGGAAATACATATTATACACCAATCGTTTTTCTGCAACCAATCCAGCCTTCCATCCCATTTTATAATTTGCACCTTGTTGGAGAGTTGCTATATCGTAACTTGCCCCTGCTCTTAAGCCATATTGCCAAGGTTGATTGGATGATTTAACTTTGCTTTTAACAGGTTGAGCCATTATTTTTGTGCTAAATAATGCGGATAGTAAAAAGGTAAAAAGGATATAATAAATTGATTTTTTTAAAATTATATTTCTCATTTTGTTGCTTCTAATTGGTAAATCGTTTTAATCAAGTTTTCTCCAACTCCAATTCTATAACCGTCTGAAATAAAAACTATATCTCCTTCTTTTGTAATTAATAGAATAATAGGAAGATTATCTTTTATTTCTTTCTTTGTTGATTTGATTACCTGCTTTAAAATTTTATTATTTTTGTCAATAGCAAATTCAGATCTTTGAGGCAGGTTATTATAATTCTTTTCCAAAAAGTCACCTCTTAGTTTATCTTCCGGGGCTAAAAACAGAATACCTCCATCCCATTGGTCAAATTCTTCCTTGAAAAGCGGAATATCCACCATTATATGTTTTGTTGGTTCTGTTTGAGGATCAAGAATTGCAATAACTAATCCTTTGTTGTTGGCTAATTGAGACAAAGTTGTTTTCTCTTTATTTTGAAGTTTAATCTTATTATTCATTTTCATCTTTCCTTCAATCACAAGTTTTTGAGGAATTTCTCTAAGTTCAACAAAAATGTCATAAGTTTTGTTTGGCTTCAATTCAAAATAGTTAGTTTTAACATATACTGATCCATCATTTGCACGATTGCCAGTAAGTAAGCGATAGTATCCTGGCTCCAATGTTAATTGTTCAGGGAATTGTTTGAATTTAGGATCATATTCATAGTCAAGAGTTACAAATTTTCCATCAATTAACTTTGCAAAAGTAAAATGAGAATAGTATTCTGGCTTTATCCTGTTTGTTGAGGTATTATTATGAACATGCAAAATACTTTTTTGTTTATTTTTATTGTCAATTTCTATCCCAACATTATCTTTCTCTTGAGAAAAAGCAACTATCCATTCCCCATTCTCATAAAATTGTGCATTACCTGTCGCCCAATCATATTTCGCAGGGAAAGAAAATGTTCTTGCAATTGCAACAAATAGAATCTCCATAGATACTTTATCTGCCTCTTTCAAATGAATTACTCCTTTTGGGGATATTTGACAATTATAGTAATTGTCATTTGAGTTGAGTTTAATATTATCTTTTATCCATTTTGCTATTTGTATTGGGGATGAAAATTCTTCTTCTCCAAAAA